>CAJTSZ010000044.1 GCA_910578755.1 uncultured Oscillospiraceae bacterium
AAATTTTAGGCTGCGGCATGGTACACCCCAAGGTGCTGCAAAACGGCGGCATTGACCCGGAGGTTTACAGCGGCTTTGCCTTTGGCATGGGCCTGGAACGCATTGTAATGCGCCGCTTTAATATTGACGACCTGCGCCTGTTTTACGAAAACGACATCCGCTTTTTGGACCAGTTTTAACGGGCCGCTGCCAAAAAAGAATTGACTAGGAGGTAATTGAATTATGAATCTTTCCATGAGATGGCTTAAAGATTATGTAGATATTGGCGAAGTTTCCATGCGGGATTTTGCTGAAGCGATGACCATGTCCGGCTCCAAGGTGGAGGGGTGGGAAACAGAATGTGCCAACGTTAAAAATGTGGTAATTGGCAAAATACTTTCTGTGGAAAAACACCCTGACGCTGACAACCTTGTAGTTTGCCAACTAAATGTTGGCAAAGATGAACCAGTACAAATTGTCACCGGGGCTAAAAACGTATTTCCTGGGGCTGTTGTGCCTGTGGCATTGCACAAATCCCTGCTGCCCAACGGCACCAAAATTACAAAGGGCAAGCTGCGGGGTGTGGCCTCCAACGGCATGCTGTGCTCCATTAGCGAGTTAGCCTTAACCAAGGGGGACTTCCCTTATGCCATTGAGGACGGCATTTTTATTATTCAAGAGGACTGCCAAATTGGCCAGCCTGTACCTGAAGCCCTGGGCCTCAACGACACTGCCGTTGAGTTTGAAATTACACCCAACCGGCCGGACTGCCTTTCCGTACTGGGCTTAGCCCGGGAGGCCGCCGCAACCTTTGGCAAGGAACTTACCCTGCCCAACCCGGAAGTAAAGGGCTGCGGGGGAGATATGAAGGAGTACCTCTCCGTAGAGGTAGAAAACAGCCAGCTGTGCAAAAGGTATTCTGCTAAAATTGTAAAAAATGTAAAAATTGGCCCTTCCCCCCGGTGGATGCGGGAAAGGCTGAGGGCCAGCGGCGTGCGCCCCATCAACAACATTGTAGATATTACCAACTTTGTTATGCTGGAATACGGCCAGCCTATGCATGCCTTTGATTTAAGCTATGTAAAGGGCGGCAAAATTGTAGTGCGCAACGCCAAAGCCGGTGAAAGCATTACCACCCTGGAGGGTGTGGAGCACGCCCTTTCCCCGGAAATGCTTGTAATTGCCGATGCGGAAAAGCCCTCTGCTGTGGCCGGTGTTATGGGGGGCGAATACAGCGGCATCAACGAAAACACCAACGTGGTTGTGTTTGAATCCGCCAACTTTGCCAGCGCCTCTGTGCGCACTACCGCAAAAAAGCTGGGCCTGCGCACCGAAAGTTCCAGCCGGTTTGAAAAAGGGCTGGACCCGCAAAACTGCCTGCCTGCCCTGCTGCGTGCCTGCCAGCTGGTAGAACTTTTGGGCATTGGAGAGGTTGTTGACGGCGTAATTGATGCAGATTACTCCTGCCATGAGCCTCGCATACTTCAGCTGGACCCTCAGTGGATTAACACCTTCCTTGGCACCCAGGTTCCGGAGGAGGACATGAAGGCCATACTTTGCAAAATTGGCTTTGAAGTAAACGGCCGGGAAATTACTGTCCCCTCCTTCCGTGGGGATGTGGAGCACAAGGCCGATGTTGCCGAGGAAATCGCCCGCTTCTTTGGCTACAACAACATCCCCACCACTACAGCCAAGGGCAGCCCGGAGGGCCACTTTACCCCCTTCCAGAAATTTGAGCGCACTGTGAACCAGACCCTGCTGGCCCAAGGACTGTACGAGGTAATGACCTACTCCTTCATCAGCCCCAAATACTACGATAAAATCAACCTTCCTGCCAATGACCCTGCCCGCCGTTCTGTAACCATTTTAAACCCTCTGGGCGAGGACACCAGCATTATGCGCACCAATGCCATCCCGTCCATGCTGGAGGTGCTGGCCCGCAACTACAACAACCGCAACCCTAAGGCCGCCTTGTACGAAATTGGCAGCGAGTATATCCCTGTACTGGACCAGCCTTTGCCTAACGAGGTTCCCCATGCCGTATTGGGAATGTATGGCGACAGCTATGACTTTTTCTCTCTGAAAGGCATTGTGGAAAACCTGCTGCATACCCTGGCCATTGCGGACTACGATGTTGCCGCTGTAACCAACAACCCCACCTTCCACCCTGGGCGCTGCGCTGTAATTACCCTGAACGGTATGGAACTGGGCATTTTGGGCGAAGTACACCCAGGGGTATGCGCCAACTACGGCATGAAAAAGCGGGCCTATGTGGCTAAACTAAATATGCAGCGGCTGTTCCAGGCGGAGCATACAGAAAAAGCCTATGTGCCGCTGCCCAAATTCCCAGCCTCCACCCGGGACATTGCCCTGCTGTGTGACGAAGCGTTGCCCATGCTGACCGTGGAAAAGGCTATGAAGGCCGCTGTAGGCAGTATTTTGGAAAAAGTGGACCTGTTTGATATTTACAAAGGGGCGCAAATTCCTGAGGGCAAAAAGAGCATGGCCTTTAACATTACCATGCGCGCCAGCGACCACACCCTTACCGACGAAGAGGTTTCCGCCGCTATGGCCCGGGTCTTAAAGGCTATGGAAAACTTAGGAGCGCAAATTCGGGAATAGGAATAAAAAAACAGATGAGCAAAGCGAAATTATTTTTCTTGCAAAGCTCTGCATTTGGGCAGGAAAAACGGGGCGCAAAACGCTTGTGTAAAAGGAAAGTTTAGGCGCGCTCCTTACAAGTTTTTGGGTTCGCCTGTAAAACTTGGGGAAACTGTTTCTGCCCGCACATCCGCTTTTTATTGTAAAGCAATAAAAAATCTAAAAAAACAGCCGCTGGGTTTTACCCAGCGGCTGTTTTTTTATTGTAAATCAGAAAGCAGGCGGCGCTTAATTTCCCACAGGTTTTGGGAAAGGTCCACATAGTAGGTATGGGGGTTTTCAAAGCGGCGGACTTCCTCCCAAAGCCCTTCCACCTGGCGGGCACAGCCAGCCTGTATTTCCTTTAGGCTGGGGGCCTTGTAAACACATTCCCCTTTTTGGAAAATGGGTACCAGCAGCTCCTTGGCTGTAACGTTTTCCAGTGTCTTTTTTTTCCATGTTGCTACAGGGTCAAAAATAGTAATGGTAATGGGGTTTTGGGTATCCAAAGTTTCGTCCCGGGTACAAATATAATCTGCCTCGGCCTTGCCATCGCTGTTAAACAGGCGGTACAGCCGCTTAAAGCAGGGGTTGGTGATTTTTTCAATGCTTTCGCTGATCTTGATTTTTGGGATGTACTCCCCGTCCCTTTCCATGGCAACCAGCTTGTAAACACCGCCGAAAACCGGGTCGGACTTACTGGTAATGAGCCGTTCGCCAATGCCAAAGCTGTCTATTTGCGCCCCCTGGAGAATTAAGTCCCGAATAATATATTCATCCAAAGAGTTGGAGGCGACAATTTTTACATCGCTGTAGCCGGCGGCATCCAGCATTTTTCTTGCCTTTTTGGAGAGGTAAGCAATATCCCCGCTATCAATGCGGACCCCTTTGGGGCGGAAGCCCTTGGGCACCACAATTTCATTAAACACCCGAATGGCATTGGGAATACCCGATTTTAGAACATTGTAGGTATCTACCAAAAGGGTGCAGTTATCGGCGTAAATTTCAGCGTATTTTTGGAAGGCTTCCAGCTCGGTATCAAACATTTGCACCCAGCTGTGGGCCATGGTGCCTACGGCCGGGATGCCATAATCCCTATCGGCCATAACGCAGGCAGTGGAACCGCAGCCCCCAATATAGGTGGCCCGGGCGCCAAACACGGCGGCGTCATAGCTTTGGGCCCGGCGGGAGCCAAACTCCATAATGGCCCTGCCATTGGCCGCCCGCACCATACGGTTTGCCTTGGTTGCAACCAGGGACTGGTGGTTGATGGTAAGGAGAATCATGGTTTCCACCAGCTGCGCCTGCACTACAGGGCCGCGGACAGTGACGATGGGTTCGTTGGGGAACATGGGGGTACCCTCCTCCATGGCCCAAATATCACATTCAAACTTAAAGTTTGCCAGGTAGTTTAAAAACCCTTCGTCAAAAATACCCTTTTCCCTAAAGTAATGGATATCCTCCGGGGTAAACTTCAGGTGTTTAATATAGTTTATCAGCTGTTCCAGGCCAGCAAAGACAGCAAAGCCGCCGTCATCCGGTATTTTGCGGAAAAACATATCAAAAATGGCTGTTTGCTCCGCCATTCCATTGACAAAATACCCGTTGCTCATGGTAAATTCATAATAATCGGCCAACATGGTCAGGTTGCGTTCTTCTTTCCAGTTCATTTCCATAATAGATATGCTCCTTCTCTTTGCTGCCCATATTCGGGTAACCTTTTTACTGCCGGGTTTAGCCAGCCTGTTTTTTATTGCGCGGCCGGGGCGCCGTTATCAAAGCTGGGCAAAGCCCGAAACACCGGTGCTTCCCCCTGCTGCACATACTGGAACCACTGGGGCAGCCCGGTTAGGGCCATCGCCTTTGCCTGTTCCATTAGGTCCAAAAAGGAAAGGTTTTCCTTTTTTTGGGGCGTACTCAGGTGGTGCCACAGCTTTTTCCTTTGGTTTAAAATATCCTCATAGGTACGGCTGCGGCGGATATGGGCGCTGATGGAATTGGGCTTGCCCAGGGCGTACCGTTCCGCCAGCTGAACCACCGGCAGCAAAAGGCCAGTTGGGTCCAGCACCGCTTTGATAATAAACAACATATCCGAAAAGCAAGCGAGCGTTTCCCTGCTTTCCATGGTGATGCCGTAAACCTCCTTCAGCACGTGGCAGTACATGGCTCCAACGGCCTGGTACAGCTCCGACGTGCCCTGCAGCTCCTTTGCAATGCGGTAACGGCCCACAGGTTTTTTGGCGTACAGGCGGTGGAGGGCGGTATCAATATCGCTTTCAATTAGGTTATGCAGCCCCGCCTGCTCCGCTTTTGGGGTGTGGCGTTTTTTTTGCTCCTGCAAAAAGTAGACATAAGGGTGGGCAGTGAAATCTAAATAGTAATGGCACAAAAAGCCCATGAAGTAAGCTGTCAGAATTTGGCGGCATGGCTTTTGGGGACAAGCAGCAATATACTGGGCCATGGCGGCAAACAACTCCCCTGTATTTTTTTTGTGCATAACGCCGCCGTAGGATGGCAGGGGGCTTTTCCCCCGCACCGCATCCCGGAAAAACAGCAGATCCGGCCCCTGGAGGCCCCAAAAAAAGGCGGCAGGCTGTTGTTCAATACAGCTTTTAGCCGGGCCCTGTAGCTCCCGGCCAACCAAATCCCCAAAGAAAACGTGAGTTACAAATGCAGGCATACCATTCCTCCTTTCTTGTGGGCCTCCGCGGCCCAACCTCGCCCTATTCTTTTGGCGTTAAAAGAAACACAAGTTGAACACAGCCCAACTTGCTAACTTACCGCGGCATACTACGGTAAGTTTTGGGCCTGGGGTCTGGGCTGGAAGCCCAGTAGTACTGACATGGAAGTAGCCAAACACTTTCAAAAAATGCAGAACCATTAAAATATAATAACCGCTTTGCGGTTATTATACCATGAACACAGCGTGTGAAATGGTATAATTGCCCATCAAGTGCGGTTGCAAGCCGCTGGCAACGCCAGCGGGGGCGAGCACTTGGGGCATTAAAATATAATAACGGCTTTGCGGTTATTATACCATGAAGCGCAAGCGTAATGGTATAATTGGCTATGGGGCAGTGAGCAAAGCGAACATTTTGCCCCGGCCATCAAAATATAATAACCGCTTTGCGGTTATTATACCACAAGTACCCTGCTGTGAAAAGCCATGTGAAATGGATTTTACCACCGTTTTGTACTTTTTAGGTGGACAGGGAATTCTTACGGCAGCTTTTTGCAAGGGACAACAGCGCCTCGGGGGTATTGGGAACTTCCTCCCGCAGGACAGCCTCCAGTAAATAGTCCAGCAGCTGCCCCATAGCTTTGCCGGTTGGAAAACCGGCAGCCGTAAGCTCCCTGCCGGAAACAGCCAGCTGGCTGCGGCAAAGGCAGACGTTTTCCGCCAGCACCTGGCGGCATAAAAGAAGGGCCTCCTCCCCGCCTGGGGCAGCGGCGGCGCACCACTGGAGGGCCAAGCCGCCTAAGGTTTGGCCCAAAGGAGCCATAGCTTTTTTGGCTTCATACCTGCTGGCAGGCAAAGGCGTCCCCATAAAGGCCAGCAGCTTTGCCGCTTCCTCTTTTAACCTTTTGGAACACCGCAGGCCATGGAGAACCTGCTCCCCCTTGCTGCCAAAACCTTCCCACAGCAGGGCAGCAAGGCGCAGGGCTGGGGCAGGCTCCAAACGGCTCAAAATACTGCTATACCAGCCCCGCGGGCTCATCCCCTGCCAAACAGGCAGGGAGTAAAGGAGGCCACCATACTGCTCCAAGGCTTGGGAAGTATGGCGGCCACAGCACAGCTTCATCATTTCCGCCTCTATGCGCTCCTGGGAAATACAGCCCAAAAGGGGGGCGCAGCGCTCCATGGCGGCAGCTGTTTGTGCTTCTATGGAAAAGCCCAGGCAGGCGGAAAAGCGAATCCCCCGCAGGACGCGCAGGGCATCCTCCTGAAAGCGAAGCTCCGGACGGCCCACGGCCCGCAGTTTTTTTCCCTTTAAATCTTCCCTGCCGCCAAAGGGGTCCCGCAGGCCATGGCGGGGCGAAAAAGCCATGGCGTTTACCGTAAAATCCCGCCGGGCTAAGTCCTCCTCGATACAGGCGGTAAAGCGCACATAGTTTGGGCGGCGGCCGTCGCTGTAGGGTCCATCCACCCGGTAGGTAGTAATTTCCAGAGGCTGGCCCTGTAAAAGTACCGTTACAGTACCGTGGCGCAGCCCGGTGAGCACTATTTTCTCCCCCTTAAAAACCGCTTGGGTTTGGGCGGGAAGGGCATTGGTAGCAATGTCCCAATCGTTGGGGGTATGGCCCAACAGCATATCCCGCACGCAGCCTCCTACAGCATACGCCTGCCAGCCGGCCTGCTCCAGCCGGGATAGGGCTTCCATAACACAGAGGGGCAAGTACAGTTCCATTATCTTTTATTTACGGCAGAGGTACCTTTTTCCCGCAGGTAGGTGGCCTCCAGGTCAGAAAGGTGGAGCTTTACAGCCAAAGGGTATTTTTCGTAAGCCTGGCTGATGGAAAAGCTGCCCCCTTTGGCGGAATCATCAAAGCCGCCCATGTGCCAGCGGATGGCAATAGCCTCTGAGGGCTTTAAACGCAGGAAACGCTCAATTAAAAAGACGGATTTTTCGCCGTGGCCAAAGGGATATTCGTCCTCTATAGAATAAAAGGGCTGGGGTTCCCAACGGCCGGTTTCAGTATTTTTAACATTTCGGCTGCCCAGCTTGTAAAACTGGGCTTTGCAAATATCGTGGAGCAGGCCGCAAAGGGCAAAGCTTTCCCGGCTGTCGGCTTCTTCGTCAAAATGTTTTTCCATAAGCACCCGGTAAACGTTTACACTGTGCTGCACCAAGCCCCCTTCACAGGCACAGTGGTACTTGGTGCTGGCAGGGGCGATGAAAAAGTCCGTTTTTTCCAGCCATTCCAACAGGCGGTCCGCTCCCTCTCTATGGATATTCTCCTGAAAAATTGCAATAAATTCCTCTTTATAGCTCATTTTTTCCCTCTTCTCCGTATTGTTTCCATACTATGGATTTACCAAAGGAAAGCAGCCCCAGGGGCTGCTTTCCTTTTAAACTTTGTTTTTAGCTGCACCAAAACGGGTATTTTTTCATACAATATGTATAAATTATAAAACTTTTTCCCATTTGTTTGTTTTTTTACTTATTAGCCCCACTTTTACGAAAGGCGGTGCAACCATGAACTGCTCCTACTACGGCCAGGATATTTTGGCCGCGGCTTTGGCCTTAACCACCGCCATAGCCAACAGCTCCAACGATTTGGATTACATCAACTTTGTTGGCAACCTGCTGATGCTTTCGGGCCAGCAGATTGTAACCATAGCCTCCGGGATGCAGCTGTACTGCCCCGAAAACCCGGAGGATGAAAAACTAGTAAATTAAAGCTGACTAATAAAGGAAGTTACTAAGCTGCGGTAAATTTTTTCCCTGTGGGTGCAGCTATCCACCCAGTGGAGGAACTGCTCTGTGGTAAGAAGACGCACAGCCTCCACCTCTTCCTTTTGCAGGACGCAGTTTGCTAAGGAAAAATCCGCCTGGGCAAACCAAATATCCACAAAGCTGCTGCTGCGCCTAAGCCGTGCGGCAAAAGAAAGCTCCTCCTTCTTTAAAGAAACGCCCACTTCCTCCTTTGTTTCCCGAATGGCGGCGTTTAAACTGCTTTCACCAAAGAGCACAGCCCCGCCGGTAACCTCCCAAATGCCGGGCATACTTTCCTTGGTGGCGGAACGCTTTTGCAGCAGCCAGCGGCCCTGCTTATCCTGAATGTAAATGTGTACGGCCAGCATATACTCCCCCGGCTGGGGCTTTCCCCGCTGCATTTGGCGGCCTGTTTTTTCCCCTTGGCTGTTATAAATATCCCACAATTCCATAGCTGCTGCCTCCTTACTGTTCCATTTATTCTGTTTATAAAAAATAGTTGAGTGAAACGAAACTATTTTTTGTGCATAAGGCAGGAAGGGCGAACAGCCCGTATCTGCTTGCACATCCGCTTTTTATTGAAACAACAATAAAAAAGGCGTTAACCATACCTACATTTTCCATTATAGAAGATGAAAAAGGGAACGTCAACCTCTTTCTGGGACAAGTTGCACATATAACCAAAGTGTATTTTGTTAATATATGCAGATTTAGCATAAAACAAAAAAAATTCTTTTAAAACCTGTTGTTATTTGCTATTATGATAATGTAACTGTGCCACAGATGTTTTCCTGCATATTGTCCTTGATAGGCGCACTGCGGCAGGCTACCAATTTAGGTTTTTTTAAGAAAGGATTGAGTATTTTATGGAACCGAAACAGCAGCAAAAGGATATTTTGGTTATAGGCTTTGCCCTGTTTGCCATGTTTTTTGGCGCTGGCAACATGATTTTCCCGCCCCACCTTGGGTTGGAAACAGGGAACCAATGGCCCTTGGGTTTTTTTAGCTTTACCTTTGCAGACGCAGGCCTAGCCCTTGTTGCTATTTTAGCCCTTGTAACGGGCTCCTCCGACAGCCTGGACGGGCTGCTGCGGCGCTTGGGACGGGTGCCGGCCCTGCTTTTAAGCTCCGCCTGCTTTTTGTGTATTGGCCCCCTGCTTGCTATTCCCCGCACCGCGGCCAGCACCTTTGAGCTGGCTGTACAGCCCTCCTTTTCGCTGGGCTCTGTTCCCTTTTCCTTCCTTTACTTTGCCCTTGTGCTTGCCCTTACCCTGCGCCCTACCAAGGTAATTGATATTGTGGGCAAAATACTGACCCCCGCTTTATACGTCTGCCTGCTGGCGCTGATTATAAAAGGGGTTATAACCCCCTTGGGGCCCCTTGCGGAAACCGCCGCCAACGGGGTTTTTCTTTCGGGGCTTATGTCCGGCTACCAAACCATGGATGTAATTGCCGCCGTAGTGTTTATTATCCTAATTGCCGATACCCTAAATAAACGGGGCTACAACAAAGAGGAAAAAACGAAAATAACTATTTTTTCCGGGGTAATTGCCGCCCTGGGGCTTACCATTGTATACGGCGGTTTAACCTACCTGGGGGCCACGGCTTCTACCCTTTACGGGCCGGAAATTTCCCAAACAGAGCTGCTTTTGTCTATAGTAGACCACCTGTTAGGCAATGGCGGCGTGCTGCTTTTGGGTGTAATTGTGGCCTTAGCCTGCCTAACCACAGCCACAGGGCTCACCTCCGCGGTGGCGGCCTACTTTGCTCGGTTTATTCCCCAAAAGCGAGGGTACGAAATTTTAGTTGTTATAATTTGCCTGTTCAGCGCTGTGGTTTCCAACTTTGGCATAAGCACCATTGTGGCGTTTTCCGGGCCGGTGCTGAACATTGTTTATCCCGCTATTTTGGTGGTTATTCTTTTGTCCTTTTTCGATAAGCCTATTGCCAACGATAACGTCTACCGCTTTAGTGTGGGAGGCGCGCTGCTGGCCAGCATATTCGCCACCCTTTTGCCAGAAACCGCGGCTGTTCTTCCCTTGGAAAGCTTCGGCTTTGGCTGGCTGCTGCCGGCCGCGGTCTGCGGGGTAATTGGCTGGTTTATTAAACCGAAAAAACAATCCATGTAGCAGCAAAACCCATTGGGAGCAATACCCAATGGGTTTCGTTTTATTATTCTTTTATCATTTCTTTGGCGGCATCTTTTTGCTTCCATGTTATATTTCCGCCTAAATGGCTGCTCAGCGCCTCCAAATGCGCCTCCTCCATGGCTCCTGCATGAATATCCCCATAAAACCCATTGCTGCGAATCCAGGCAATCAATTTTTCTGTGGAGTAGATTACCCCTATTCCGTACCCATTAAGCTCTGAAAGAAGGTGGTACTGCCCATTGCAAAAGGGCTCCAATTCCTTTTCAATATTCAGCGTTGTAACAAACTTGCCTTTGCACCGCCCCGTTTTATAAACTGGCCTATTTTCCAAAGCCATGGTAAGCATTCTGCTAATGCAAAACTGGTAACAGCAAAAGCTGCTTTTTTCTATATGCCATTCTTTTTTGTAGTATTGGGCAAGGCGCCCGCTTGTTGTATCGTAACCGGCAACTGGTGTCCGCTTTTTCTTAAAGAAAACAAGAATTTCCTGCTCCACATAAATTTCATCCAAAGGTAAAAAATGTTCTGCAGCAGCAAAGTACTCTTTCTGGTTTTGAATAGCTGTATAAATCAGCTTTAATTCTTTGGGCAGCGGCAGGTTCAGCCGTTCTTCCACCGGGGCAAAGTCCACTTCCTGGTTCCAGGTAATGTTCATAAACGACCGCATTTTTAAAAGCATTGCCTGTAAATCTGCTTCCTCCGCTTCCAGTAGGCTGTGGTTTTCCCACAAGCGGACTGCCCAATCCCCCTCATGTATAGGATGGTTCGTTTCAATATATTCCGGCTTCATTATTGCAATATTACCCTGGCCTGAAACCTGTTTTTCATCATAACAGCCATAGTAAACTTTATTTCTGTAAAAATAAAATCCTTCTTTCATCCCAGTTCATCCTTTCCTGCCTTACCGCTTATGCCAGAAATTTGTGTTTGAATCAGTTTAAACCCTTCAAATATTTACATACTTCGTCGTGCAGTTCCATGGGCGGGTTCTTTAAGCTTTCACCATTCTTTGGGCAAATCACGTTTAACTTCCCTATACTTGGGTTTGCATAACCGTCTATCATTTCCATAATGCCAATAATGACCTCTGCAGTAATATTATAAAATTGCTCCTCCAGCGTGCCCTCCTGCTGGCACAACGCAGTTTGGACGCAAACCTCCTGAACGCAGGACAATGTTTGCATAAACTCCCTTTGAAAAGTGCTGTATACTTCCATTGTGCTGTTCCACCTTTCTTTTCGTTCTTGCCTTTACAATAATACAGCGAGGCCTCTTTCCCTTATTCAATATTGACAATTAGAATCTTTTCATCAGTACAAATACGGAAAGCAGTTTGCAGATACAAGGCGTATTGGAAACCACCAATATTAAAACCCATCCATGCCATGGACGCTGCGTGTCCAATAGTAAAGCCTGTTGCTCCTACTAAAACTTTCATCTGATTTTTAATATCATTTTGGTTCATTGCAAAACCCACCTTTCGGTAAGTTAGTAGGCAAAAAATATACCTCCAAAACGGTAAAAAGTTGTTTTTCTTTATGCTATATTTAATCATAACAAAACCCTGTAGAAAAATCAATTTCTACAGGGTTATATATTTGGAAACCCTGCCCAGTTTGGAGCTACCCCAGACGCGGGCATTTGTTTTGGACATAGGAAAAGGCCTGGAGCGCGAAATGGCTCCAGGCCCTTACCTGGTGGTGGAGGCGGGGGGAATTGAACCCCCGTCCGAAAACCGATTCATACAAGCATCTCCGAGTGCAGTTTGTCTTTTTACATTCCCTCCACGCGCCGCCGGCAAACAGGCTGCGCGCTTTAGTATCCTCTAATACAACAAAGCCTACGAGGCTGCTTGGCAATGTCGTTCACCACTAAATCGACGCCTTAACCAAAGCCGTGGTACTCTTTGGCAAGACGGCAGCGTTAATTACGCTGCGTAAGCTAAATTATCGTTAGCGTTTAATTTTAAGGTGTCAGGTTTTTAAGAGGTCCTGCGCCTCTACTCGCTTCTTGTACTGCACAATCTCCGTCGAAACCTTTACGCCCCCATATAATTCCCTCCCTACGGGAGGGGGGAGTTGAGTTTGGTGCCCAACTTTTATAATACACCCCCATATTTATACTTCCCACCTTTGAGGGTAAAATAGGGGCAGGCTGTATTCACCTTAGGGATACAGCTTTGAATAATACATCTCTATATTTCCCCCCAAGCTACGGAGGAAATGTTTTTTTGATTTGCAGGTTATGGGGCTCTTAGTCCCTTGCGCCTTCCTTGATAGCCCGTTCCATAGTACGCTTTGCATCCTTTTGGGCCATGGCGCTGCGTTTGTCGTACAGCTTTTTGCCCCGGCACAGCCCCAGCTCCACCTTTACCTTGGAATCCTTAAAATACAGGGAAAGAGGGATAAGGGTAAGGCCCTCCTGCTTCAGGATGCCGTAGAGGCGCAAAATTTCTTTTTTGTGCATCAGCAGCTTCCTGGGGCGAATAGGGTCCTTATTAAAAATATTCCCCTTTTCGTAAGGGCTGATGTGCATCTGCTTAAGGAAAATCTCCCCGTTTTCAATGTCGCACCAGCTGTCCTTTAAGTTGACAGTTCCCTGGCGCAAGGATTTTACCTCTGTTCCAAAAAGCGCTATACCGGCTTCAAAGGCTTCCTCCACAAAATAATCGTGGTAAGCCTTGCGGTTTGCCGCTATTTGCTTTGTGCCCTGCTTTTTCACTGCCAACCCTCCCTTCACAGGCCCTTTGTTCCATTATATTTCGCTACGCCCTTCAATGGCGCGGTACAAGGTTACTTCATCAGCATATTCTAAGTTTCCCCCAACAGGAATACCGTATGCAAGGCGGGTTACCTTTACATTCATTGGCTTTAACAGCCGCGCCAAATACATGGCGGTAGCTTCCCCTTCCACCGTTGGGTTTGTGGCCATAATAACCTCCCCCACGGTTTCGTCCTTCATACGCTCCAGCAGCTCCCGAACGCTCAGTTGGTCCGGGCCCACCCCGTTCATGGGGGAAATTAAGCCGTGGAGCACATGGTACAGCCCAGTATATTCCTGGGTGCGTTCAATGGCAATAACGTCCCGCGGGTCCTCCACTACGCAAATAATGGAACGGTCCCGCTGCTGGTCCTGGCAGATTTGGCAAACCTCCTGGTCGGTGAGGTTTTGGCAAACGGCACACTTTTTAATTTTTTCGTGGGCCTCCAAAATGGTGTTTGCAAACTGCTGCGCCTTTTCCTTTGGCATATCCAAAACATGAAAAGCCAACCGCTGGGCCGATTTTTTGCCAATGCCCGGTAAACGCTCAAACTGTTCCACCAGGCGGGTTAAGGGCAATACGTCATATTTCATGGCTGTGGCTTAGAAAATGCCGGGAATATTTAAGCCGCCGGTAATTTTCTCCATTTCTGTAGTGTTAATCTCTTCTACCTTATGAATTGCTTCGTTTACGGCTGCTTTCACCATATCTTCCAGCATTTCAATATCTTCCGGGTCAACAACCTCCGGTTTCATTTTAATGGAAACAATTTCTTTTCTGCCGTTGATGGTACATTCTACAGCGCCGCCGCCGGCTGCAACAGTATATTCTTTTTCATTCAGTTCTTCCTGTTTCTTTTCCATTTCTTCCTGCATTTTTTGGGCTTGTTTAATCATCCCCTGCATATTAGTTGGGGCGCCGCCCATCCCTTTTGGCAATCTTGCTTTCATTGTTATTTCCTCCTAATCTACGGCCCAAAAAGCCGCTTTTATTCTTTTATTTTTATATCGATCCCTTCCTGTAGGGCCTGGTTTAACATTTCCTCCATGGGGTCTGTTTTTTCTGCCTCCACGGTTTTATACAGCCCCTGACGGTAGGGGCCTATGCGGTAATCCCGGCCTGCCGCCGCCAAAAACGCCTGGTGAATGGAACGCTTTGTATACTCGTTATTGCGTATCATTTCCAGGAAAAAGGGGTTGTCACAATCAATTAACACCACATCCCCATAAAGGTAAGCCGCCGCTTCCACCAAAGCGCCGTTTAACGCCTTGTTGGTGTGCTTCAGCTCCTCCAACACCTTGGGCCACGGCTCAAAGCGGGTTACTTCCGCCTGCTGTGGCTGGGGGTCCTTTACAAATTCCTGTTTTGGCATCTCTGTTTGAATTGGCTGCTGAGGCTGGGGGCCATGGTGTGCTATTGGAACTGGCTCCTTGGCCGTCATTGGCTGCTGGGCAACTGCCATTCCCTTTAAATTAGCTATGGCTTTTTCCAGTTTATCCAGCCTGGCCTCCACTGCCTCCATGGTTCGATCCATTTCCGGGCTGCTCATGCGTATTATGGCCATTTCCAACTCTGCCCGTGTTTCCGGTGTTTTGTTCATGCGGGACAAGGTGTCCTGGGCTACGGTAAGGCAGTACAGGATTTGCTGCATGGAGTACCGTCCCGCCTGCTCCCTCAGCTTTTGCAGGTCCCCAATTAAATTGAGGGCCACATCCTCTGGCTTAGGCAGTGCCTTTACCAGCATTAGGCTGCGGTAATGGGCAATGAGCTGCACGCACATTTTTTCAAAATCAATAGAGGCCTGGTGCATGGTTTCCACAACCTGCAGCACTGTTGGAATATCCCTTGCCAAAACGGCGTCCGCTACCTGGAACAGGCAGTCCTGCATGGCAAGGCCTGCCGCCTGGGTAACCACCTGGGCTGTTATGTGCTCCGCCATACTCCGGCACACATCCAACAGGGAAAGGGCGTCGCGCATGGCGCCCTCGCAAAGGCGGCCAATCAAGTAGGCTGCTTCCTCGTCAAGGGTAATTCCCTCCAAAGCGCAAACATGGTTCAACCGGCCCACAATATCCTCCGGCTTGATGCGTTTAAAATCAAACCTTTGGCACCGGGACAGAATGGTTGCAGGCACTTTATGAACTTCTGTAGTAGCTAAAATAAAGATAACGTGCTCCGGAGGTTCCTCCATAATTTTCAGCAGCGCGTTAAAGGCAGCTGGGGAAAGCATATGGGTTTCATCGATAATATATACTCTGTATTTTGTAACAGAGGGGGTGAAATTGGCTTCTTCCCGCAGCTGGCGGATATCATCCACGCCGTTGTTGCTGGCAGCGTCAATTTCCACAACGTCTAAAATAGAACCGTCGTCAATACCACGGCAAATATCACACACGCCGCAGGGGTTCCCTCCCTGCTGGTTTGGACAATTTACCGCTTTTGCCACAATTTTTGAACAGGAGGTTTTCCCTGTCCCCCGCGAGCCGGTAAATAAATAGGCATGGCCCGTTCGGCCGCTGGAAATTTCGTTTTTTAATGTTACTGTAACCTGCTCTTGCCCGGAAACCTCATCAAAATTTTGGGGGCGGTATTTTCTGTATAAGGCCTGGTACATTGCCTCCACCCTTTCTTTTCTGCCGGTTTTGCCAGCACAGCTTGGTTAAAGTACAAAAAAGCAGGGAACACCCTTCGGTGCTGCGCATGCTTTGTCACACGGTTACACAGGCAAACCTGCGGCGCACACGACAACCCGCTTAATGCTGCTCGGTTCCCCGCCTGACATAGTTCACGGTGCCCTGTCGCACAGGACCCATATAACCGCATGACAAAACACACGCTTTCCCTGCCAACGAACTGTTCTTCATCATGCCTGCTTATTATAATATAATTCTTTGCAAAAGGCAAGTTTCTAATGTTAAATTTTTATTATTTTTCAGGTTTATTAAAAACAAATTTGAGAAAAAGGGAGGTTTTGCCTTCCAACCTTTTCTGCGGGTATGCCCTTGCGCCCTTTGTTCACTGCTTCCAGCTCTCCGCTGGTCCCCCAATTTCCTGCTGTGTGTAATAACCGAAAAAGGATTTCCCTTTGCCTCCATCTGCTCCATTCCCGCTATGCGTCAATAGTTGTATCGTGTATAACAATTTTGTAAAATCATTAAATGTGTATTCGATATGCTCCTTGTATGCTTCTGTACAATCCATAAGCAATTCCCCCTTTTGGTATACGATTTTTGGAACAAAAAAACCGATAACCGCATTTTTATTTCTGCGTGTTATCGGCTCTGCGTCTGTGCGTCTGGCTCTTTGATAACGGATATATTCATCTGTTTCACATTGATAAGCGTTTCCTGTTTACACTTTGGACAGTATAAAGGGAATTTTTCAAGTATAGTATCTTTACGCAATTTTAATCTTGTTTTGCTTCCACATATAGGACATATCAACCACTTTTCTTGGTTCATTTGACTACCTCCCATTGCTCCTTTTCCATTCTTCTGAAAAAAAACTATTGCGGATAACCCAACAGCACACACAATGATTCCTGTCGGAAGTAAAACAAAATATATGGCATGACTAAATTTATCGAATAAAAATCCATATATAATTTGTCCGATTGGTTGAACACACAATGTAATTGTGGACGTATATGCCATAACTTTTCCGATTAAATAATTAGGTGTCCTTTGTTGTATGAGTGAAACCGCAAAAATTGAAAAAATACTAATAAAAATCTGCATACCGCAAAATGAAACAATGCTGATAACGTATTTTATAACAGGGCTAACAGGCAAAAGAAAGGCAATTCCGGCAGGAATAATAAAAATTCCAAGTGAAGCAAGTATAAGTGATAATTTATGTATTTTTAATTTCTTTTGTAAGAAGCCCGGCAGCTATACTCCCTAAAATTGTTGCAATGGCTAATGCGCTTTCAGCAGCGCCATAATATTGTGCATTTAATCCAAGTACAGTACGCACTATATAGGGCAGTCCGACTATGGTAATTCCCATTACAAAAAATCTTGAAAATGCGGTCAAAAACAGCAT
>CAJTSZ010000045.1 GCA_910578755.1 uncultured Oscillospiraceae bacterium
TGTTAAAACTGTTTCGCCCTTTGGCCGCGGAATATTGCATTTTTCCAAAAGCTCGTCAAAGCGTTCCCTGTCCTCGGCAGCGTCAATGCTGTCGGCAGAGGTGCCAAGAATCCTTACGCCTTTCTGGTCCAGGTATTTGGTCAGCTTAATGGCTGTTTGGCCGCCAAACTGCACCACAACGCCGTAGGGCTTTTCTGCTTCCAGTACGGCGTCCACATCCTCGGGGGTAAGGGGGTCAAAATACAGGCGGTCGGCAGTATCAAAGTCGGTAGAAACGGTTTCCGGGTTGTTGTTGGCAATGGCAGCCTCAAAGCCCAGCTCCTTTAACGCCCATACGCAGTGTACAGAGCAGTAGTCAAACTCAATACCCTGGCCAATGCGGATTGGGCCGGAACCGAATACCAGTATTTTCTTTTTATTGGAGTTCTTTTCCTCCAAAAATTCTGCCGCTTCGTTTTCCTTATCAAATGTGGAATAGAAGTAGGGTGTTTTTGCTTTGTACTCGGCGGCGCAGGTATCTACCATTTTGAACACGCCGCAGCGGGGATTTTCCACCTTTTGGCCGGAAAAAGCCTCGATGGTTTTGTCCAAAAAGCCCATTTTTTTGGCCCGCAGGTACTTTTCCTCTGTAAGGGCGCCGTCCTTCAGTTCTTCCTCCATAATGCACAGGTTTTTTAATTTATTTAGGAACCACATATCAATCATGGTAATATTATGGATTTCCTCTAAGGCAATGCCCCGCTTAATGGCGGCGAACACACAGAAAATACGCTCGTCGTCACAGTTGTGGAGGCTTTTGTGGAGTTCCTCCAAAGGCATTTCAATGAATTTGGGCATATTGAAGCTATCCAGGCCCAGTTCTACGGAGCGCACAGCCTTCATCATAGCGTGTTCAAAGGAGGTACCAATGGACATAACCTCGCCGGTGGCCTTCATTTGAGTACCCAAGGTACGTTTTGCGTAAACAAATTTATCGAAGGCCCATTTGGGGAATTTAACCACAAGGTAGTCGATGGAAGGTTCAAAGCAGGCGTAGGTGTTGCCGGTTACGGCGTTTACAATTTCGTCCAGGGTGTAGCCAATGGCAATTTTTGTAGCAACCTTGGCAATGGGGTAGCCTGTAGCCTTGGAGGCCAAGGCGGAAGAACGGGAAACCCGGGGGTTCACCTCAATTACCGCATATTCCTTGGAGGTTGGGTGGAGGGCAAACTGGCAGTTGCAGCCGCCTTCTACCCCCAGCTCCTCCACAATGTTCAAAGCCGCCTTGCGCAGCATGGAAAATTCATCGGGACTCAGGGTAACCGCTGGGGCCACAACAATGGAGTCCCCGGTGTGAACGCCCACCGGGTCCACATTTTCCATGGAGCAAACGGTAATAATGTTTTCCTTGGAGTCGCGGATAACTTCAAATTCAATTTCTTTCCACCCAGAAATACATTTTTCCACCAAAATTTGTGTAATTGGAGAGAGGCGCAGGCCGTTGCCGGCAATTTCCAGGAACTGGGGTTCATCGTAGGCAATGCCGCCGCCGGTGCCGCCCATGGTAAAGGCTGGGCGGATAATAACCGGGTAGCCAATGGTTTTAATAAAGTCCAGGCCGTCCTCAATGGTTGTTACAACCCGGGAAGGGATACAGGGCTCCCCAATGGCTTCCATGGTATCCTTAAACCTTTGGCGGTCCTCCGCCTTGTCAATGGTTTCTACCTTTGCGCCCAAAAGCTTTACGTTGTGGGCGTCCAAAAAGCCTTCCTTTGCCAGCTGCATGGAAAAGGTAAGGCCGGTTTGCCCACCTAGGGTGGAAAGGACGCTGTCGGGCTTTTCAATTTCAATAATGCGTTTTACCACATCCAAAGTAAGGGGTTCAATGTAAACCTTATCCGCCATTGCTTTATCCGTCATAATGGTGGCTGGATTGGAGTTTACCAAAACAACCTCCAGGCCCTCTTCCTTTAAGGCGCGGCAGGCCTGTGTGCCGGCATAGTCGAACTCGGCAGCCTGGCCAATAATAATTGGGCCGGAGCCAATTACCAGTACTTTTTTAATGTCTTTTCTTAACGGCATTGTTGTTACCCCCTCATTGCTAAAAAGGTTTCGTACACTTTATCAAAGTTTTTGCGGCCAATTTCTGCTTCTGGAATAAACTGGACAGACATACCCGGGTAAGTTAAGTACCGCAGGCCCTCGCAGGTTTTATCGTTGGCGTTAATATAGGTCACTTCTGCCTGGGCAGGGTCCACTTCCTTTACCACTGCGCCATGGTTTTGGCTGGTAATAAAGGTGCGCCCGGTGGCAACTTCACTTACAGGGCAGTTGGCGCCCCGGTGCCCAGCCCCAAGGGTTTGGCAGCGGCCGCCGGCGGCCAGGGCCATAAGCTGGTGGCCATAGTCAATACCCAACATAGGCACGCCGGTTTTAGTGAGGGCAGTTACCGTGGCAAGCTCCTCGGCTATGTCCACAAAATCCCCATAGCCGCCGCACACCACCAAGGCCTGGGGCTTGGTTTCCATAATCTGTGCCGGGCTGCTGCTGGCGGGAACCACAGTCACCCTGCAGCCCCTTGCCGCAAGGGCTTCCACTACATCCTTACGCACGCCAAGGTTCAGCACTGTAACATTGGCGCCCTCCCCTGTTACCTGGGTTTCCTTGTTATTTTTCCAGTGGGGCTGTGTTTTTGGGGCCCCTTTTATTTTTTCCAAAAACAGAGCTTTGTTTTCGTCTGTTACCTCATTAGGGGTAAGCAGGCCCTTTTGGCTGCCATGGTCCCGCAAATATTTTGTTAGAGCGCGGGTATCAATACCAAAAATACCGGGAATACCCTTTTCCTCCAGCCAGCTGTCAAACCGGCCGGTGCAGCGGTAGTTGGAAGGGGTATCGCACCATTCCCGCAGTACCACGGCCTTTGCTGTGCAGTTTTCCGTTAAATTATCTTCCCCGTTTACGCCGTAGTTGCCAATCATGGGGAATGTATGCACCAAAATATTATCCTCGTTGGCTGGGTCCGTTAACAGCTGCTGGTAACCAATAACCCCGGTGTGAAACACCAGCTGGCCAACGGCTTCCTTTTTTGCCCCTACGGCAAAGCCGTTAAACTGTGTGCCGTCCTCCAACAGGAGGGTTGCTTTTTGCGCATTTTTATAAATATCCATACTTTTACCTTCCCTTCCGCCATTTTCCCGGCAAGCCTGCCGGTACCGTTTATTACTTGCTTCCGCTTAAGGCCCTTGCTTTATGCTTTAGGCAGCACAATTTGGGGAATTACGCTGCAAATATCCTCTTTCATGGCCAAAGCAGCCTTGCGGGCCTGTTGGGCAAAGTCCCTGCCGTCAGTGCCGGCTTTTTTCCAGGCGGTTAAAATGCCCCGGGAGTTGTTAATTACCGCACCCAGCCCGTTTGCGTCAAAAGCGCCCTTTACGTCATTGGCACCGCCGCCCTGAGCGCCGTACCCTGGCACCAGGAAAAAGGTGTGGGGCATTTTGCCCCGCATTTCTGTCAGCTGATCCGGGTAGGTAGCGCCTACAACGGCACCTACGGCGGAGTAGCCGTAATGGTTTGCTGTTTGGGCTCCCCAGCCTTCGCACATGGCGCCCATGGTTTCGTAAATGGTTTTATCCACGATTTTCTTATCCTGCAATTCGCCGGAGGAAGGGTTGGAGGTTTTCACCAGCACAAAAATGCCCTTATCCTCCTGGCTGCAAATGCCAAGGAGGGGCTGAATACCGTCGGACCCCAAATAGCCGTTTACAGTTAAACAGTCGGAACCAAAGGCTTCTGCCTCCACGCTGCCCACTGCGGTTTTCCCCAGGTGGGCGGCGGCGTAAGCCTGCATGGTGGAGCCAATGTCGTTGCGTTTACCGTCCATAATAACAGCCATACCCTTGTTTTTTGCGTACTGGACAGTTTCATACAATGCTTTCATCCCCTGCCAGCTGTACAGCTCATAGTAGGCCGCTTGGGGCTTTATGGCCGGTACAACGTCGCAAATAGCGTCAATAATGGCCTTATTGTATTCCAAAATGGCCTGCGCCGCTGCGTCAAAGGGGTTGGGGTTTTCTTTTATTGCTTTTTCCTTAATATATTCCGGGATATAATCCAACAAAGAGTCCAGCCCTACAACAATAGGGGCCTGCATTTGGGCAATTTTTTCAATGAGTTTTTTCATTTTCCGTCCTCTTTTCCGTTTTGCATATTTATTTTAGCCCGCCCGGGTACTGGGGCGGCCGTTTTGCTTACAAGGCAAAGGAAATTTTGCCGCCTAAAATGGTACACACGGCGCGGCCGGTGAGCTCCATACCGTCAAAGGGGGTATTGCAGCTTTTGGAGTAAAGCTTTGTTTTATCCACCTTCCAAACCATATTTGGGTCAATCAGCGTAACATCCGCCGCAGCCCCCTCCTTTAGGGTGCCGCCTGGCAGCCCCAGTATTTGGGCTGGGCGGGTAGACATCATTTCAACCAGTTTAAGCAGTGGCAGGCCGTTTTGTTTTACCAAAACTGTATGGGCCGCCCCAAAGCTGGTTTCCAGCCCCACAATGCCGTTGGGCGCTTTCATAAAGTCCTGTTTTTCCTGTGGGGCGTGTGGGGCATGGTCTGTTACAATACAGTCCAGGGTACCGTCCAGCACGCCGGCAATCACCGCTTTGCAGTCCTCCGCCTCCCGCAGAGGCGGGTTCATACGGAAGTTTGCATCACGGCTGCGGAGGAGCTGGTCTGTCATCATCATATAATGGGGGGCTGTTTCCGCCGTTACCCGGACTCCCCGGGCCTTGGCCTCCCGTATTAGCTGTACGGAACCCCTTGTGCTTACATGGGCAATATGTACGCTGCCGCCGCAGCTTTCTGCCAGCACAATTTCCCTGGCGGTAATGCTGTCCTCGCTGGCACGGTCCATACCCTTTACACCCAGTTCTTCGGAAATTTGCCCTTTGTTTATAATACCGCCGTCAATAATGGTTAAGTCCTCACAATGGCTGATAACCGGTATGCCAACCTTTTGGGCTTCTTTCAGCGCCTCCAGCATACGGCCGCCGTTTTCCACCGGCCGGCCATCATCGGAAATTGCCACAGCCCCGGCAGCTTTTAACCGGACAAAATCGGTAAGGGCTTCGCCCTGCATACCGGTGGTAATGGCCGCTACCGGGTACACACGGGCCAAAGCGTCCTTTGCTTTATTTTGGATATACTTCAGCACATCCTGGCTGTCTGTTACCGGGTTGGTGTTGGGCATGCAGCAAACAGCAGTAAAGCCCCCTGCCGCTGCCGCCTGGCAGCCTGTTAAAATATCCTCTTTATGGGTAAACCCTGGGTCCCGCAGGTGTATGTGCATATCTATAAGCCCTGGCACGGCACACAGGCCCTTGGCTTCTATAACAGTGGCGCCGGGGGCCTTTAAACCCTGGCCTATTTTGGCAATGCGCCCGCCTTCCAATAAAATATCCCCTATTTGGTCCATTTGCTGGGAAGGGTCCAAAATTCTTGCATTGCAAATGAGCAGCTGTTCCACAGTTTTTCCCCCTATTCTTCCTCCAAAATAATTACCTTGTCCTCGCCGTCCCGTTCCTGTACCAAAACCTTTACGGTTTCCTCCCGGGAGGTAGGCAGGTTTTTTCCAATATAATCGGCGCGGATTGGCAGTTCCCGGTGCCCCCGGTCCACCAAAACCGCCAGCTGAATGTTTTGCGGCCGGCCGCGGCTCATAATAGCGTCAATGGCGGCCCTTGCGCTGCGGCCAGTAAACATAACGTCATCCACCAGTATCAGCTTTTTTCTGTCCACAGGAAAAGGGATGTCCGTGCGGTCCTCGGCGTCATCCTGCCGGTTGTCGTCCCGGTAGGCTGTAATATCCACATAGCCAACGGGGATTTCCTGCCCTTCCACCTCCGCAATTTTTTGGGCTATCCGCTGGGCCAGCTGAACCCCCCGGCTCATAATACCTACAATGCCAATATCCTCTGTGCCTTTGTTGCGCTCCAATATTTCAAAGGAAATTCTGGCAACAGCGCGCCCCATGGATTTCGCGTCCATAATCTGCGCTTTTTCTTTCAGCATGAAGCACCCTCCTTTTTCCCAGCCCAAAGGGCTTGTTTTAAATAAAAAAATCTGCCGCCCAAAGCTTAGGCGACAGACAGTTATTTTACACCATGGCCACGGCGCAACCCTCCCTTGGTATTGGAGTTTTTGCACCCTGCCCGCTGTTTAACTACCTTGTCAGCCTCACAGGACCAACTTAAAGGATACATTTTAACACAGTACATATTGATTGGACTAATTATAGCGAATTTTTTTGCTCTTGTCTATTGCCCATACGACAATTCTTACTTGAGGGCACCATTTTTTTTGTGTATTTTCACAAAGGTTAAAAGGTAATAACATCCTCATCGTCCCAATCCTCATAAAGGTCATTGGAGTAATGGGGATTATACTGATGCTCATTGATGTAAATATCCAGCGCTTTGCTTATTTTACGCAAAACGGAAATAGATTTTCCCACCGTGTACAGCACAACTGCTGTTGTGGCCGCCACACTTGATACAGCCAAAATACCTGCTGCCGCCTGAATTTGTTTTCTGTTCCATTCCATAATAAATCCCCCTAAAAGCAATGTGCACCATGCAATGATGGTACGCCGTTCGTTATATTGTTACAAGTATACCATTATTGCTTTGACGCTGCAAGCCCGTTTACAGGAAAAAAGTGCATCCCTTATTCACAAGGGGACATTTATCAAGTGATGATTTCACCATAAAGATGAAATCACCCTTCTTTGGGATTATTTCGCTAAAACCAGCTTGCTTTTTCATCTTTGGATTACGGTGTATTGCCATTTTGGTACGGGTTGTAATCCAAATTCTTTTAAAAATCTTATTTTGCTGTTTTCAGCCCATTCAATAAGAGTGATACCGTCAAATTGTTCTATCACTCCACTATTCATTTCATCTTTGAAATGCCACTCTACAAGTGTTTGATTGCCTTTGTGGAAATACTGCTTTATGTCCCATACAACAACTTTCCCCCGTGTGTTCCACTCTTTAAACCAATGCTTTACAGCTGCCCGGTTTTCATATTTTGGCCCCCAGCTTTCAATGTAAACAACATCCTCTGTAAAAATGTCATCTATCCTTTTATCTTCTTGCTGCAGCAACATATCAAACCACAGCCGAATTATATTTTCTTTTTCCTGCAAAATTTATCGTTTCCAATTTCTAATTTATTGAATTCATATGGTAAAGTATACTACTGCTGCAAACATCTGTTAACCTGTTATACATTGGGCTTCCTTCCAATTATTGGGCTGTCCTGCGCGGCCTATCCCCTGTCCTTTTCTTTGCGGGGCGCTATCGCCCCTGTGCCCTTTGAACCCCTTATTTGTTTGTGGCTCTCAATAAGCGGCGGCTAAGTCTGCCCAAAGGCGGGGGCAGACTTCCCGCTTAGTAGCCTCGCCTGCGCTCGGCGTTACCAGGCTTCCAGGCTCTAACGGTTAGGGCTTCTGCAACACTAAAAATATAATAACCGTTTTGCAGTTATTTGCGTACAACAGCCTCTATTTTTCTGCCATTATTCACCATGGAAACCTGCCAGCGCCTGTAAAGGAGGGTTGAAAGCCGCTTGCAGTAATGGTATACTTTGCCTATATTAAGCTGACAAACTGGAATATGGAGGGTAAACTATGTTTTCTTATGAATATGGGTTAAAAACCGGCGATTTATCGGAAAAAGAAATGGTCAAAATTTTTGAAAGGGCCCTTAGTAAGGTTGCCAAAGAAATCAACGATTCCCGTATTCCCCATAAGCGGAAACTGAGCAAGAGGACTGGCCCCTTCGGCCGTTCTACCCCAGATGCAGAACCGCCAGAATATGATCACATCTATCTTTATGGCCATAGGCCCAGTAATTTGCATTTAGAGCTGTACCCTAATCGGGAGAAGAATGGACGGGTGAAATTTTCGGAAGAGGGAATCACTTGGAATTTGTACTTTTACATCTTGCGGGACTATCCAAACCGGATATCCGAGGAGGACCGCATCCAAGAGTTTGGCGACAGAGTGATTGAGGAATTATTCCAAACACTTCCCTGTGAAAAGGTACTCATTAAAAAATACGCCCCTGGTGAGAACAGGCTTTAATGAAGCTGCAAATTCCCCGTTTGGTTCGGATGAAATGACTTTCCTTTCCCTATTTCACAGCTGCTGTACCAGCCGGCAAGGCAAAGGAATAATAAAAGCAGATGCCCAGCCCCACGGATCTGGTGCATCTGCTTTTATTATTGCAACCGTTTTATGGTTTTCAGTATGTTCAGTTTTAATGGAAGCAACAGGGTCAGCGTTCTCCAGCTGCGTATGGCCCCATATTGATATCCAGCACCCCTCTAAACGGCTGGATCAGCGCATCCTCATACTGGCATTTCCATTGTAGTTTTTGGCTTAGCTGACCGTTTTCCACACCGTCCACGGTTTCGCCATTTTCGATAGGGTTATCATTGGCCAAAATGTAGGAGGCCAGGCTGTAGGCGTGGTTTACCACCCAGTTGGGGTCCATGCCATGGAAATGGTACTGAAGATCCGGCAGGAACAGGGTGTCCATACCTAAAGTATCCACTACCATATCCTCTGTGCCCTGTATGTTGAAAAACCGGACATTCACGCCGAAGTTAATGAAGCGGTTGGGCCCCTGAAACTGGTGGGAGCGCACATCCTCCGCCAGGAACAGCTTGCCGCAGTTTTGGAAGTAGAATGCCTCACAGGTTGGGTACAGCTGCGCCAAGGCATCCAAAAAATCCGCGTCCAGGTTGGCCCTCTCCAGCGCCGGAAGCGCCGCCGCCAGCATATCAACAGCCACCACCTGATACTTACATTCCTGTAAAATCCGTTCCCGGTCCTCCTGGCAGTCCCACATTTGGCTTATAAGAAAGGTGTCGAAGCCTTTGCCCTCAAATTGGTTGCAGCCCATTACCATCAGCTGCACCGGGGCTTTGCCTTCCTTAAACTCTGCGGTATGCTCCAAGGCGGCAAAGCCGGCCATTTTTTCATCATGGCCAAAGCACTCCACCGGGCCAATGTGCTTTTCCAGCACGGCGGTCATTTTATTTTTGTCCGGCATTATCACCGGCTCTTTAAACAGCATTTGGATGAGAAAGGGCCCACCGGGAACCGGGGTTTTTTCCTTTTCCAGGTTTTGTTCAAATACTTCTTTTTTGCTCATATTTATTCCCCTCTTTCCTTCATTGCAGCCTCCAGCTGCTTAATGGCCGTATCTATATAGAGGTACACGCCATCTGTGTCGCAGTGGAACAGGTTGGAGTAGCTTCCGCTTTCGTTTGGGCTGATGGGATTGGGTTCTACTACCTCTGTAGCTTCCAACAGGCCGGCGCCCAGCTTTACGGCGGCGGCGAGTGCTTTTTTCAGCACATCAAGCTGGCCGTTGCACCATAACTCTTCAAAATCCCCACAAATCCTTGAATTTTGCTCCAAATCCTGGAGCAGCTGTGCCGCCTGCGCCGGGGAAAGGTACACACCGGAACAGTAGTTTTCAACAATACAGTTTTCTGCCGGGTTTGGAAAGGCAGACGGGGCCACCTGGGCCCACGGGGTAAAATACCGGGCATATTCCGGCTTTTGCTCCACCAAAAAGGAAAAGGCGCTTCCCCTTGTGTAATAGTAGTCCCGGAAAAAACCCTGGATTACTGCAATATAAAAGCCGTGGCTTTTATCAAACAGCTCGCTGTCCTCTGTTTTGGCCCCAACCCGCAGCGTGTTTAAATACTTTTCCGCATAAAAGCCCTCTATGCCATGCTGTGCGGCAAGGGCCAGCACTTTTTCTTCCTGCCCCTGTTTCACCCATTCCAAAGGCGTAAAATACCAGTCCTTCATCTCTTTGGGTGAGATGGGGTGAAAAGTTACGTCGAATCCCATAAAACTCCTCCTTAATAATCCAGCAGGACAGGCACCTGCTGTTCCTCTGCAAACTTCATGGCCTGCCAAAGTATGGAAAATGCAAACTTGGCCAAAGATTCCGTAGAATACTGGGTGTGCTCCGAAATAGCCTCCGGGCTGTACTGCCCGCCTGGGCCCACAGTACCGTCCACCGGGTAGCCCTCTGTTTTATCCCAGCGGAGGATTGTTTCCTCATCGGCCTGCCACGCCAGCTGGTTCAGCTTCTCCAGTTCCTTGCGCAGGGCGCCCACGGTACCAATTATGGCTTGGCTGCCGTTGGGCAGCGGGCCCTGGAACATAAAGCTGTCCGCAAGGGGTAGCCACCAGGTGGCGCCGTAAAACAACGACCAAACCTGCTCCTGGTCCTCCACAAGGCGGAGAATGGCCGGGTGTTCCATAAAATCCCAATCCTTCTCCACGCTGGGCGGCACCAGCTCCCCGTAAGTATTGCAGGCAGCCACCAGCAGCATGGCGCCAAAGGCGTCCCAGTCCGGCTTATCTGTGTAGTAGGGCTTTTCATTGTTCTCCGGCCAGGGATGTTCCTGCTGGGATATGGCGGCCAAAAGCTGGTCCCGCCAGCTTTCTATATCCGCCTGAATTTCCTCCGGGGTCATTTCCTCCTCGTCGGAAACCTGTTCCCCATCCGGGGTAATTTTATGAAAGGTATATCCGTTTTCCTCTGCCCACTGCTGGACAACGGTTTTCCAGTTGTGGGAATAGTACCGGGTCAGCGTTCCGGCGTAAATGTCCAGCCCCATAGTGTTTCCTCCCTTTCTTTTGTATCAAAGCCATTCAAATGGCGCTTTATTCCTCGTCCCCAGCTTTAAAGTTATAGATAGGGCGGATAATCCTTTTTACCTCCGCCGTGGGGCCAATATTATCCAAAATATCCTCCATTCCCTTGTAGGCCATGGGGCACTCGTCCAAGGTGGCTTTGCTTACGGATGTGGTATATATCCCCTCCATTTGCTTTTTAAATTCGGACACCGTAAAGGACTGCTTGGCGCCCGCCCGGCTCATAAGGCGGCCGGCGCCGTGGGGGGCGGAACAGTTCCAGTCCGCATTTCCCTTGCCAACACAGAGGAGGCTGCCGTCCCGCATATTGATGGGGATAAGCAGCTGTTCGCCCGCCTGGGCGGACACGGCGCCTTTGCGCAGAATCATGGCATCGGTATCAATATAGTTGTGAATGGTGGTAAACTGCTCCTCCACATGGAGCTTCATGCCCTTGACGATTTCGTCTATCATGGCCTGCCGGTTGAGCATGGCAAAGTGCTGGACGATTTTCATATCGTGGATATACTCCTCAAACAGCCTCCCGGATACATAGGCAAGGGTTTTGGGGATGCTGGTTTGCTTAAGGTTTTTCAGCTTCTTTAATTCTTTTTGAATCTCCTTTTCCCGGCCCTCGGCCTTCATTTTGGCAATTAAAACTTCAAGGGAGGCATCATCGGTGCCGTTGAGGGCCTTGTAGCCCGCCTCCTGGTAGTAGTTGGCCACCTCCACGCCCAGGTGACGGCTGCCGGAGTGAACCACAATGTAAAGGTTCCCTTCGTCATCCTTATCCACCTCAATAAAGTGGTTGCCGCCGCCCAGGGTGCCAATGCTTTTTTCCGCCCGCAGCAGGCCCACATGGCGGGCGCAGCACAGCTTGTTCAGGTCAATTTGGCTGGAGTAGCGGTGGGCCCTATTTCGGATGGAGAAGCCGGAGGGTATTTTCTCATAGATCAGTTTATCCAGCTTTTGCAGTTCCATATGGGTTTCCCGGATGCGGATGGTTTCCATGCCGCATCCAATATCCACCCCCACCAAGTTTGGCACCACCTTGTCGGTGATGGTCATGGTGGTACCAATGGTGCAGCCCTTGCCGGCGTGGATGTCGGGCATTAGGCGGATACGGCTGCCTGCCGTAAATTCCTGGTTGCACAGCTCCTGCACCTGTGCAACGGAGGCGCTGTCCACCACATCGGTAAAAATTTTTGCTTCGTTGTATTTTCCTTTAATTTCAATCATAGTTTCCTCGCTTTATTTTATGGGGCAATGCCCCCGTTACATTATACTGGCCGTTCTCCCCCGCTGCAGGGGGCTGGCCCTCTGGCGGCCCTACCTTTGGTTAATCCCACCAGAAGTACCAAATGTTAGACTGGCACAGGGTATCGGCCAAGGTTCCAAGGGTTTCAAAATTTTGGTCCATATCCGGGCAGAGGCCGTACTGCTCCACAGCCGCCTCCATGGCCTTTTCCTTTGGGATAGGGGCTGGAAGGTCAAATTCCAGCTCGTCGTGGGTGATAGCTGCGGGAACCGCGCCGTACTGCTGGAACCAGTATTTCGCTGCTGCCATTAGTTCCAGCGTGTCAGGACACTCGTTCCAGTTGCCAAAGGGCAGGTATGCAAAAACCTCCCAGGGGCGCTTTACGGGGATTTTTGCCAAAATGAGAGGATATGTCATACTGGTATTGGAATTCCAGTAGCTGGAGAAACGGGAAATGTTATAGCCGCCCTCCATTTCACCCACAACATCTTCCTGCCAGTCCAGGTCATCCTCCTGGGCTTCTTCCTTGCGTTGGCTGGCCAATTCCTCTAAAACGGCCTTTCCGTCCCTTACGGGGGCGGAAAGCAGCTTCTTCCGGTAGTCGGCTACAGTTTGGGGGTCAAATTCATAGCAGTCCGCAGTATTCTCCGGGTCGGCGTTGGCCACCAGGCACTCCAGCAGCGTTTCATCCGGCCTGATGAGCATGGGAATATAACCCTCCCGCACCCCAAGGCGCCGGGCGCTGCTGTATGCCGACATAATGGGGTCATCGTCCTTCATGGAGGGGAAATAGGTACACTCACAGTCCAAATATTCCATGATAGCCTGGGCCAGTTCGGAAGGCTCCATGGTAGCCTGGTCAAAGTTCTGCTGCTGCCAGTTAGTAAAGCGTTTTTCAATAACCTTTGCCATAGCCTGGTAATACTCCTCGTTAAAGGGGATAAACAGGTAGGCCTCATCCTGGAATTCGTTGGAGTGGTACCGGTCCGGGCCGAAGTAGCTTAAAGCGTAGTCGTCAATATCGGCGGGATAGTAGGGGGCGTCATTTTCCCCATAGTAGTAATGGGCAAAGCCCTGCTGGTTAAACAGGGCGGTGTGGAGGCAGCCGTCCAATTCCTCCCGGATAAAGGCCCGCAGGTCTTTGGCCTGTTTTACCCCTTCGCCATGCTCTGCCAGGAAGTTTTCTCCCATTAGGCTGTGCTCTATGCACCAGCGCAAATAAATAGCTATGTGGTTGTAGGCGTTGATAGGGTCGACATCCAGTTCCTTCTCCTCAATACTTTCAATGTGATAGGAGGCGTCATCCATTCCCATGCTGTCATCATTGTCCTCCTCCGGGTCATCCCCGGCGGGGGCATAGGAAATCTTCAATGTCATCTGCTCCTCTGGAAGGGATACGCCAGGGCTGCGGGTAATAGTATGTTTATCCTCCGCTGAAAAGCCGATGGTTTCCCCGTCCTGGAGCTCCACGTCCTTCTCCAGCACATAGGACACAAGGCTGGCCAGGAAATCCCGCAGTTCGCCCGGATGAGCATTGGCGTTCAGCACCTCCATTTCATCCTTGTCAAATACATCCATGCCGTAGGTGTAGGCGTTCATGCCGCCCTCGTTTTGGTACAGGCCGAACCAAATCCAGTTGAAGATGGGCAGCACATCCTTCTGCATCATATTAGCAAAGTCCTCGTAAAAGCGGGGCTCAAACACAACGCCGCTGGTGTAGATGCCGGAGGAGTATTTTTGCCGGCAGCAGGCGGCCATTAGCTTGGTGTAAAGCTTGCCTCTCTCCAGCAGGTTTTCCTCCTTGCCCAATACCGCCACCATAATGTGGGCGCTGTGTTCCTTGGCCGCCTTAACTGCGTCCGGCCACATATAGTTGTTTTCCGCGTTCAATTCTGCTTCACCGCCTGGGATGGGAGCAGGCATTAGGCTGACGGCGGCAATCATATCGCCCACTTCAAAGACTACTGTGTCATCGCTCTTGTCCTCGTCCGCGTCTTCCTCTACCGTAATGCCCCACTTTTCCTTCATATCCTGGATAAACTGCTGTTTATCCCACTCTTCCTTGGACAGGAGGACAAAGCCGCAGAAGGTGCCCTTGTGGTCAGCGGTTGTTTCGCCCCCGTCCGCAGGTCCACCATCCAATTCCTCTGTACTGCGTTTGGCGATCTCCTCTTGGCACTCCTGGACAACCGCAAGGGCGTTTTCGTCCTCCGGGTCCAGTTCCGCCCACCGCCGGGCGTAGGGGATGGCTTTTTCCTCCTGCCCATAGAGGTACTGGTAGCCATAGGCCATACGCATATTCCACTCCGCCTTGTTTTGGCCCTCCTCCCGGACAGACTCCAAAACCTCAATGGCCCGCCGGAGGGCGGCATCGCCTTTATCATTGGGGGTGCCTTCCTCGTGGTCCCCAATAATGGCGTAGTTTTCCAGCGCCCGCGCCAAAGCGTAGGCAAAGCGGTAGTCCTGCAGTTCCTTTGGAATTGTATTTAAAGCCTGAATACAGCGGGTGTATTCGTCCTCGTCATTCCACTGTTCAATCTGTTGGTAAAACGCATTGGCATTGTTTAAGGTGTAGGGAATATAGTCTATTCCAGCCAGTGTTTCTTCCAGTTCATCCTTTTTCTGGTACAGTGTTACCGTTCCCACATCCCGGCGGAACACATGGAAGTTGGCCCAGGGAAGGTCGCTGTTTTTAAAGAAAGACTGCGCCGCAGTCAAAACCGTTTTTAGGTCCCAAGCAATAAAATCCACATAAGCACAGTAGAGGCCGGTGGCTCCGCCAAGCAAGGTAATAGCGTCCTCTCCAGCGTTTTCCAGCAGCGTGGATTCCAGCTTATCCCGGAAGTTGAAGATTTTATCACTGCCTTTTCCCTCCCGCAGGGTATCCAGCGGATAGCAGAAAAAGCCGGCCACAGCGCCGTCAGCGTGCAAATCGTCCATATAGTCATTTTCTGCGTTCATATAGTCGTTGATAAAGGCTGGGCAGCAGGTAGAACCAGCAATGGTATCCAGCCGCCAGTCGGCGTCCGGGTCCACCTTAGGCTCCATTTTATAACCAATGTAGGTTTCCAAATAGCCTTCCGGGTTGGTGGAAAGGTCCAGGCCCAGCTCTTTCAGCTTGCCGGGCAGTTGGGACATGAGGATAGGTTGTCCTTCCTTGGGCGCCTCCAGCACATCAAAATCGTCTATGTATCTCATATGGGGGATTTCACCAATCACCTGGTCGGTAAGGTTGGTGAGCATCCACCAGGCCAGGCCCACGCTGCCCTCCTGAAGCAGGGGGAGCAGCTTTTCACAGTAGGCGGATATGGCAAAGCTGTTTTCGCCTTGGCCCTCCAGCCAAAGCTGCACATCATCCCCGGAAACCTCCCAGTCGCTGGAGCGCAGGCCAATATTGGGGTTGGGCTGGCGGCCCACCAGGATGTTCCAGTGCTCCAGCACCTCCTTGGGCGCGTGCTTTTGGAAGTAAACCAGCTGAAACAGCTTAACCTTGTCCCCCTCCGGCGTGAGGATCAATTCATGCTTTTGGCCATTGAAGCCTATTTCAAAACAGATCTCATCAAAGGCTAAGTTCAGGATATTCTGGCATTTTTCAACCAGCTCGTCCCCGCGCTCATGGCTTTCATCCTCGTTCATAATTTGGCGCAGCTGGGCCTCCTGCTGGGCAAATGCTTCCCATGCCGTTTCTGTCCGTTCCCGGAAGCACTTTTCAAAACTGGGCAGGGTGATACGCTTTTCGCAGTCATCCATAAGCGCCTGCGTATCCTCGTCGCCGGGACAGGCCTCCAGGGCCTTGCGGAAATAATGCAGCGCCCGCCCCTCCTGATTTAAATAGTAATAGGAATACCCTATACGGAAGTTCCAGCAGTGGTCGCCCCCAAAGTATTCCTCATGGGGCTTTAGCAGGGAAATTGCTTTTTGAAACAGTTCTTTATCCCCAATTTCCGCCAAATTGTTGTAAGCCCGCGCCAGCTCGCTGTCCATTTCCGGGGTGCGCTCCTGGGCGGGAATGGCCTCTAATGCATCAATAATCTTTTGATATTCATCGTCCTCATTCCAAATTTGGCATTGCTGTAAAATATCCATATTCTGTTCCTCCTTATTTTTGGTTTTGGCTCCTTTGCGGGCTGGCGCCCGGCAAACGAAAGAACGCAGCGCCAATTTAGGGGCGCTGGCAGGTGAAGCGATGGTTGTCTCCTTTTTGAGGATAAAAAAACGCCCTGCGGTGCACTGTCGCTTAGACAGGCTGGCGCAAGGCATGAAAAGGCCGCAGAGGCAAGGAACCGTATTTTACCATGCGATTCCTAAAGCAAGCAAATATATAACTACAAATAACCGCTGTATTTATTTTCCTATTTCTCATGGACGCTGCTAATAACTTTTAAAGTTCCCTTTCCCGCTTTTCCCAACGGCTTGATTGCACTATTCATAAAAGAAAAACGATTTTAATAACGGCTTTGCGGTTATTATACCATGAACACAGCGTGTGAAATGGTATAATTGCCCATC
>CAJTSZ010000046.1:0-13096 GCA_910578755.1 uncultured Oscillospiraceae bacterium
GAGCAGAGGACTGAAAATCCTCGTGTCGTTGGTTCGATTCCGACCGAAGGCACCAAAATGCGGGTTTAGCTCATCTGGTAGAGCGCCACCTTGCCAAGGTGGAGGTAGCGAGTTCGAGCCTCGTAACCCGCTCCAAGTAAAAACGTGCAGCTTAAAATTTTAAGCTGCACGTTTTTTGTTTGATTTAAAAGCAAAGGGGAATGGGAACTATGGAAAAACAAAAGCATCAAAAGTTAAACAAGGATCAAATTATTACCCTTATGGAAATTTATTTAAGCGAATGGCAACATCGCGACAGTATGTTGTGGCAACAGGTCTTTAAATACTTTTACGTTACTTTAATTGTAATTATATTGCCTAACATTGCCGAATTTTTAAAGATAGCGCTGCCGCCTATCAACAAAAAGCTGTTTCCTATAATAGGTATATTTATGGCAGTTATGTTTTTGTACGTTGGCATTGGATATGCCTTGCGTTTAAAAGCCATTGGCCTTACCTATACACGAATGATGCAACTACTTGGGAATAAAAAGTACAAGCGAATTTCTATTAGAAACAGAAAGGAAATAAAATATGGCTGGCAACCCTCATTGTAATAACCATGTTTTTGGCCTTAATCGTAATTTCTGCTGTTTTATATAAGTGAATGGCTATGGAAAGGGAACCTGCCCAGCCCCCACAAAAGAGGAAGGGAATATATTGACAAAATAAAAGGAAAGTTATATTCTTGTTTCAGGCCCGGGGATACCGGGAGATGAAAAACAAAACGCTGCAAGGTGCCCTGCAACATGGTTTGGAGGGAGAATAGGGAAGTTGGGTGAAAAGCCCGCGCGGTCCCGCCGCTGTAACAGCTTACCCGCGGTATTTGTGTCACTGTGGCTTTATCCATGGGAAGGCGCCGTTGGTTTATGCTGGAGCCAGAAGACCTGCCCTGCAGCGCGCTGACATGAATCTGCGGAAGACGGAGGATTGTAAAGCTTGGGGAAAGGTGCTCCTTTTGGGCATTTTCCCAGGTTTTCGCCTGTGCAGTCTTTCTCTGCCCAGGTGTTTTTTTATTACTTTGCAACAAAAAGCTGATGTGCAGGCAGATACGGGCTGTCCGCCCTCCCTGCCTCATACAAAGCTGCGCAAGAAAAATAGTTTCGCTTTGTTCAACTATTTTTATTGTTTCACAATAAAAGGCACCTGGCAAAAAGGAAACTGCCTACAGGAAACCGGCATGGAGGCAAAACAAAATAACCGCCTTCAAGCTGCCGTTCCGCCCAAAAAAGGGAGGGTAAAAAATGAAGAAAAACGAAAAGAAATTTTTTGTCTTGTCACTGGCAGCAGCAGCCTTGTTCTGCCTGCCAGTACAGGCAAGGGCTATGCACATTATGGAGGGGTACCTTTCCATTACCCATTGCCTGGCATGGGGCGGTTTGTGCATTCCATTTGTAGCCTTGGGGCTTATCTCTATCCGGAAAATTGTGGAGGACAAGCCAAAAGCGTTGCTGGTTTTAGCCATGTGCGGGGCGTATGCCTTTGTACTTAGCGCACTGAAAATACCAAGCGTAACTGGTTCCAGCTCCCATGCTACAGGCACGGGATTGGGGGCGTTATTGTTCGGCCCGGCAGTAATGGCGGTAATTGGTATGGTTGTCCTGTTGTTCCAGGCGCTGCTGCTGGCTCACGGCGGCTTAACCACCTTGGGCGCCAATACCTTTTCCATGGCAATTGCAGGGCCTTTTGTAAGCTATGGTATTTATAAGCTGTGCCAAAAGCTGAAGGTAAAACGCAAGGTAGCTATCTTTTTGGCGGCGTCCTTGGGGGATTTGGCCACATACTGCGTTACCAGCTTACAGCTGGGATTTGGCCACCCAGCCCAAGTAGGCGGCGTGGGCGCTTCTGTGGCAAAATTCCTTGGAATTTTCGCAGTAACTCAAATTCCACTGGCAATTATTGAAGGGATTCTTACAGTAATTGTAGTGATTGGGTTAGAAACCTACGCCAAACCGGAACTAAAAGAAATAGGATATTTTGCTTAAGGGGGAAAAACAATGAGTAAAAATACAAAATTAGTACTGGTTTTGCTGCTGCTGGTAGCGGTAATTATTATTTTTCCTCTGTTGACCATCCGTAACAGTGAATTTGGCGGGGCAGATGGCGCCGCGGAAGAAGCCATTGGAGAGATTGACCCAGATTACCAGCCGTGGCAAGATAACCTAATCGCCCCTCCTGGCGGTGAAACAGAAAGCCTGCTGTTCTGTTTGCAGGCCGCTTTGGGCTCCGGCGTATTGGCCTATGGCTTTGGTTATTTGGTTGCAAGGAAAAAATATCAAAAAACCGGGAATGAACAATAGAGAGAGGCCGCATTCCAGCTTTGCCGTCAACGGTAAGGAAAACAAACACACTTTGGTTTTGCAGAGCCTGTTTTAAAGCAAAGGAAAGCAGGGGTTCCTACAGTAACAAATGCCCTGCCGTTTCTGTAAAAGGGACGGCAGGGCATAGGAAAAGGAGGGGAAGGAATGGTATCATTGGACCAAGCAGCCCAGCGTTCCGCTATGGTTTGCTGGAATACAAGCTGGAAAGCCCTTTTGGCGATTCTTCCCTTAATAGCTTGTGTAGCGGCCAATTCCATTTCTTTTGCAGCCGGTGTGCTGGCGGTGATGTCAGGGGTGACCCTGTTTTTTGGGAAAACGCTCTGGCGTGTATATTGTAGGCTGTTTGCCGTGCCATTGGTGTTTTTACTTACCGGAACGGCAGCTATTTTAGTGGAGTTTGTCTCCCAGCCTACAGGGCTGTTTTTTCTGCGGGCCCCCTGGTTCTGCCTGTGTATTACGGAGGAAAGCATGCAAGCAGCGGCGCTGGCCTTTGGAAAATCTGTAGGGGCTGTAAGCTGCCTTTATATGCTGGCCCTGTCCACACCTTCCCACCGGTTCATTGCCGTTATGGCCCGGTGGCGCGTACCTAAAATTTTAACGGAGCTGATGACATTGATTTACCGTTTCCTTTTTATTTTGCTGGAGGTGCAGGAGGAAATGGCCGCCTCTGCTGCTGCCCGCTTGGGCGGTAACGGTTTTTCTGCCACTGCCCGCACTTTTACAGGAATGGCTTCTACATTATTTTTAACAGCCATGGCCCGGGCGTCCGCTGCTTATGACGCCATGGAGGCACGCTGTTATGACGGGGAGTTGGCTTTTTTGGAACCAGCCGAAACAACAAGCCTCAGCCAAATGGCCATTACCCTTGTCTGTTTCATTTTTTTAGGATTGCTGCTGATTTTGGTAAAAAGGAAAGGTTGGGTGTAGGGTGAAGGCTGTTTTGGAAACCTGGGATTTGTGCTATACATACAACGGGGAAACACTGGCTTTAAACCATGTTACGGTGGCCTTTTACAAAGGGGAAAGGGTAGCGGTGCTGGGGAACAACGGCGCGGGAAAATCCACCTTTTTCAGTATGCTCAACGGCCTACGCAAACCGGACAGCGGCGGTGTAAAATACAATGGGGCCCCAATTGGCTACAGCCGCAAGGAGCTGATTGGCCTGCGGCAAAAGGTGGGGGAAGTGTTCCAGGAGGCCGACCGGCAAATTATAGCCGCCACAGTGGAGGCGGAAGTATCCTTTGGCCCTATGAATTTAAAGCTGCCCCGCGAAGAGGCAGCCCGCCGCACCAGTGGGGCTATCCGTTATATGAATTTGGACGGCTACGAAAGGCGTTCCCCCCACTGTTTAAGCGGTGGGGAAAAAAAGAGGGTGAGCATTGCCGGAGTGATTGCTATGGAACCGGAAATACTCCTTTTTGATGAACCTACAGCAAGCCTGGACCCATACCACGTTGCCCAGCTGGAGGAAACCTTGGAACGGATGCACCGGGAGGGCCGTACCTTGGTAATTTCAACCCACGATGTAGAATTTGCCTACCGCTGGGCCGACAGGGTTTTGGTGTTCCACCAAGGGAGGCTGGCGGCGGACGGCACGCCGGAACAGGTATTTTCCAACCAGGAGCTGCTGAAACAGGCTTGCCTGAAGCAGCCGGTGCTTTGGCAGGCGGCTGCCCTTCTTGCGGAAAGGGGACTGCTGGCCCCAGAGAAAGGCTTTCCCAAAACAGTAAAGGAATTAAGCAGGCTTTTGTAAAAGCCTGCGGCGGGCCTCCACAAAAGGCAGGTTTTGGCCTTATTTTTTCGGAAAAGGGAGCCGTTAGGTGGGAGGCACCCAAAAGAAGGGGCTATGGGATGTCGCCCTAGCCGCCTCCATAAAGAAATATTGCCAAAAAAGGAAGCCTGGGGCTTTTATCCCTTCCCATTTTTGACAATACGCAAAATTTCCTTTATACTAATAACAGCCTTGTGCAAGGCTGGCCAAACAGAAAGAAGGTATATTATGGAAAAAGGTATCCTAAGTTTTGTGAAAGAAAAAACAAATGAGCTTATTAACGCCCCCACCTGCAGCGGTGAGACAAAGGCTGCCGCACAAGCTTGGTTTGACGCCCTGGGTACAGCCGGGGAAGGGGAGGAAACAAAAAAATACATAGCAGAGCTGGAAGCGGATATTATGCCCATTGATAATTTAATTGCTTTTGCAGGTTCCCCAGCCGGTGCCCAGTACTTTGGTGAGAAAACAGCAAAAGGTATTGTGGCCCACTGCCAGGAAATAAAGGCAGCAGGCGCAAAATACTGCGATTGCCCAGCCTGCGCAGCCGTTGCCGCAATTTTAGAAAAGAAGGACGCCATGTTGGCAAAGTAGCCGGGCTTTATTCTTTATTTCATTAGTAACCCTGCACAGTAAAAAAACCAAAGCCTCCGAATAGCTGGAGGCTTTGGTTTTTTATTGTTTCACAATAAAAAGTTGATGCGCAGGCGGATTTGGGCTATTTGCCCTCCCCGCCCGTTTCGCTCTACTCAACTATTTTTTATTGGAACCGGGCGGCCGTTTTGGGGAACAGACGGCAAAACAGCAAAAATAGGGCGTAACCGGTAATAACGCCGCAGGTGTTTAGCAGCACATCGTCAATATCGGTACCGCGGTTTAAAAACAGCTGGCAAAATTCAATAAAGCAGGAGGAAACCAGCCCCAGCAGGGCGGCGGGCCTTATGGAAGTAAATTTTTTGGGCCAAACCATAGCGGGGAAAAAGCCCAAAGGGTAAAACATAACCATGTTGCCAAAAAAGTTGGTGATAAAGTAAAGAATACTGCCGGTGGTTTGAAACATATTCCAGGAGTCTTTAAAAATCATAAAGGGGACAAGGTTCAGGGTACTGTAATCCCGTTCGGGAATGTCCAGCCAGTGGGCGCCAAACTGTATTTTGGGGATAATGGTTTGGGAGGCAAGGCCCACAAGGTACAACATAAACACCAGCAAAGCAGCCTCCCGCCACAGGTTGCCAGCCCCCTTGGCGGAACTGGTATGCAGGAATAGGCACCGCCCTGCCAGGTACAGGGGAAGGGCTGCAGCCATATAGGGGAGCATATTTAAAAAGTAGCGCAAAATTGCCATAAGGGCCTCCTTTTTTTATTGAAGCAAAATAAAAAACACCGGGCAAGGAGGATTTCCTTGGCCCGGTGCAAAAGCAGGGAAATTATTCAGCGTCAACAGTTTCTTCAGCTGCCTGAACAGCGTCGTCTGCTGCTTCTGCTTCTTCCAGCAAAGCTCTCATAGAAAGGCTTACGCGTTTTTTATCAAAGTCAATGTCGGTAATTTTAACATCAACTTCCTGGCCAACAGTAAGAACATCCTGCGGCTTATTAATTCTTTCGGTGGAGATTTGGGAGATATGAATTAAACCATCAACACCTGGCAGAATTTGAGCAAAGGCACCAAAGGTTGTCATAGAAACAACTTTTGCTTTGCAGGCAGAACCAATTTCAAAATCCCGTTTCAGCACTTCCCAAGGGTTGTCCTCGGTTTTCTTGTAGCCAAGGGAGATTTTTTTGTTTTCTGTGTCAATATCTTTCACATAAACTTCCAAAACATCGCCAACTTTAACAACGTCAGATGGGTGTTTAATTCTCAGCCAGGACAGTTCAGAAATGTGAACCATACCGTCTACGCCGCCCAAATCAACAAAAGCACCGTAGGAAGTCAGGGATTTTACGACGCCCTGGTATGTTTTGCCAACTTCTACTGCGTTCCAGAACTGGTCTTCCAGCGCTTTTCTTTCTTCCTTCAAAACGTCCTTAATGGAACCAACGGCACGGTGACGTTTTTCGTTTACTTCACGGATAACAAATTTTACTTCCTGTTTTAAAAGCTGTTCCAGTGGTTCGTTTTTGGAAACGCCAGAAAGGGAAGCAGGAATAAATACTTTTACGCCTTCGGTAACAGCTAGTACGCCGCCTTTTACAACGTCGGTAACTACACCGCTTAAAACCTCGTTTGTGCCAGCTGCTTTTGTTACTTTTTCAAAGCCAGCCTGGGCATCCAAACGTTTTTTGGAGAGCATTACAGTGCCTTCTACATCGTTTACGCGCAGAACAACAAATTCCAGTTCATCCCCTACCTTAACAATGTCTTCCGGTTTCAGGTTGGGGTTGCTTGTCAGTTCGCTGAGGGGAGCGTAACCGGCGTGCTTTGTGCCAATATCTACAGCAATTTCGTTTGGCGCAATGCTTGTTACAATACCCTTAACCTTCTCCCCTGTATATGTACTCTTGAACGATGCATTAAGCATCTCCTCAAAGGACATTCCTTCCAGATCTTTTTCAATCTCACACATGATTTTTTGTACCTCCTTAATTATGCAAACCGGTGTTGAAGCACCGGCTGTAACACCAACATTCATGACATGGCCGGGTTGGCTGTCATAAAGCTCCTGCGCTGTTTCTACCCACAAGGTTTGGCAGTAACGGCTACAGATTTCCGCAAGCTTTTTTGTATTAGAGCTGTGTTTGCCCCCAATTACAACCATTAAGTCCGAACGGGCGGCCAGGGCTGCGGCTTCCGTTTGACGAGTCAGTGTAGCTTTACATATTGTATCAAAAATTTTCAAGTTTGTATACAGTTTTTTCGCAGTTTCTACGCATTTTTTCCACTCATTTGCGTTAAATGTAGTTTGTGCTACCATCACACACTCTTTTTTTGACAAATTTACTATATAATTTGCCAGCTTTTGGAGTTCTTCGTCAGAATTAAATGTAACAAAAGTTGCATTACAATGCCCCATAATACCTTTTACTTCGCTGTGCTCCTGGTCCCCGGCAATAAGCACCAGGGTGTTTTCCCCTTGGGCAGCTACAATTTGGTGTATTTTTTTTACATAAGGGCAGGTAGCGTCAATAACAGGGAGGCCAAGGCTTTCCAGCTGGCGCAGGGTGGCGGCCGGTACCCCGTGGGAACGCAGCACCACAGGCAGGGGCTGGGTAATTTCCTCCAAAGAATAGATAGGCGTGGCTCCCTTTTCCCGCAGGCTTTGCACTATTTGCGGGTTGTGGATGATTTCCCCCAGAGTGTACAGGGGGCCTTTTTTCAAATGATCTTCCACCATGGTTACAGCCCGGTTTACGCCAAAGCAAAAACCGGCAGTATCGGCAACGGTAACTGGCATGGGCTATTCCTCCTTTGGGGCGGGCAGGGCTGGCTGGTGCTGGGCTTTCAGATGCTCTACGGCGGCTTGGACAATGCGGGTGGCCTCCTTTAGCTCCCTGGGGGCGCCGGTGGAAAAACCAAGGCTTTGGTAGGGAATAACGGGGCCGTAATTTACAATTACCCGGGAACGGAACTTTTTGCCCTGGGTGTAGGTGATAGCGCAGGGGAAAATATCCGCTTTGGTCTGGCTGGCAATTAAAGAAAGGCCGGACTTAAACCGCAAAAGGCTGCCATCGGGGGAACGGGTGCCCTCGGGGAAAATACCCAGCACCCCGCCTTTGGCAATAATATCTGCGGCAGTGGAAATGGCAGTGGTGTCGCCAGTACCACGGCTGACAGGGAATACCCCCAGCCAACGGATAATATGCTTTAAAAAGGGCACCTCGAACAGTTCCGCTTTGCCCATAAACCGCAGCTTATATTTGCGGGGGACCCCCAGGCAGACAATGGTAGGGTCCAAACCGGAAATGTGGTTGCAGCAAAAAATAAACCCGCCCTCCTTAGGGACGTTTTCCAGGCCGTAAAACTCCAAGCGGAACCACAGCCGCCACAAAATGCCTACAACAATATGGGCAATATTATAAAACATGGCAAAACCGTTCCTTTATAATCAATTTAATCTGTTCCACCGTTTGCTCAAAATTAAGGCCGGTGGTATCCAGTAAAACAGCGTCCTGGGCCTGTTTTAAGGGGGCAACCTCCCGGTGGGAGTCCTGGTAATCCCGCTTTTGCACGTCGGCCAAAGTGTCCTCGTAGCTGGTAGGCAGGCCCTTGGCCTGGTATTCCAAAAAGCGGCGGCGGCTGCGCTCCTCTGGGGAGGCAGTAAGGAAAATTTTAAGGTCCGCATTGGGAAGCACCACAGTGCCAATATCCCGCCCGTCCATAATAACATCATATTCCTTAGCCATGTTTCGCTGCAAATCCAAAAGGAAGCTGCGCACCTGGGGGATAGCGGAAACATTGGAGGATGCCATGGACATTTCCGGCAGGCGTATTTCCTGGGAAACATCCTTGCCGTTAAGGGAGATGCGCTGGCCGCCTTCCTGGGAGTAGGAAATGCCGATGTGAATGTTGGGAAGCTGGGGGATAACATCTTCAGGGTTTTTGGGGTTCAGCCCCTGCTGCAAAATATAGTAGCCAATAGTGCGGTACATGGCGCCAGTGTCTACATAAATCATTTGGCAGTCGGCGGCAAGGCGCTTAGCAACGGTACTTTTCCCGGCCCCGGCAGGGCCGTCAATGGCAATAGAAAACATAGGGAAAGGCTCCTTTGTATAAATTTCGCCCCGGATATTCCGGGCTGGAAAAACGGAAGAAACAACCATTCCGCAGGGATACCCGCTGGATGGTTGGGGCACTAAAATATAATAACGGCTTTGCGGTTATTATACCATGAACACAACGTGTGAAATGGTATAATTGGCGGTTTCGCCGGTTGCGGCAGCTGGCAAAGCCAGCTGGGGCGAGGCGAACGCCACTTGAAATATAATAACCGCTTTGCGGTTATTATACCATGAAGCGCAAGCGTAATGGTATAATCGCCCATCAAGTGCGGTTGCAAGCCGCTAGGCTTTTTCCCAGCTGGGGCGAGCACTTGAGGCATTAAAATGTAATAATCGCTTTGCGGTTATTATATCATAAATTTTAAAAATGGAATAGGGAAAAGCAAGAAAATTAGAAACATTTGTTACACATTGTCCTCAAAACGGTGGGAATACAGTGGAAAAAAGGGAAAATTTGCGGTATACTCAATAAAAAGGACAAAATACTAGGCGCTGCAAAGGCACAGCCAAAGGAGGAAAAGAATATGAAGCCAGAAAAAATAAACTTTTTTGTTGCCGGTATTGCAGCGGGCCTGGCCGTGGGCCTGCTGCTGCGCCACGCAGTCATTGGAACAATTATAGGCACCGCTGTTGGCACTGCTTTGGAACTGAAAAAGCCGGAGGATCAATGCTGAACCATTTGTATTGTGGGGAACCGTGTGTTTCACAAGTTGTTTGGGAAGAAGTAGGGGAAGCCCTTGAAGGTGCAAGCAGAAGTAGAAAGGCCAAAATATAATAAGAAAACAAGGTTCACCACATATAGTGGGGGACCTTGTTTTTATAGTGAATTATGGCTTGCCAACAGCATTTCCCGCGGCAAAGCCGGTAGAAAAGGCAATTTGCAGGTTAAAGCCGCCGGTATAGCCGTCCACGTCCAGCACCTCGCCGGCAAAGTAAAGGCCGGGTACCTTTTTGGATTCCATGGTTTTGGGGGAAACCTCCTTTACCTCTACGCCGCCGCTGGTTACAACCGCCTCCTCAATGGGTCGGAAGCATTTGGGGGCAAGGGGAAAGGCTTTGATGGTTTCCCCCAGCCTTTGGCGCTGCTCCCGGGTAATTTGGTTTACCTTTGTTTCCCCGGGGATGCCGCAGCGGCTTACTACAACGGGAATCATTTTGCGGGGCAGCAACAGGGAAAGGGAATTTATAAAAGCTTTGTTTTGGAACTGGGTAAAATCCCGCAGAAGGCGGGCGTCTAACTGCTGGGGGGAAAGGCCGGGCTTCATATCAACCAACAGCTTATAGCGGGAAAGGTCGCCGCCCATGCTGCAGCTGGCGCTAAGTACAAGGGGGCCGGAAACCCCAAAGTGGGTAAAAAGCATTTCCCCAAGTTCACTGAAAACCTGCTTATTTGTCTTGGTATCCATCACTGTAAGGGTAACATTTTTTAAGGAAAGGCCCATAAGGTCAGCGCAGCAGCTGTCGTGGCAGACAATGGGCACCAGGGAGGGCTTCAGCCTTGTTACAGTATGGCCTGCCTGGCGGGCCAGAGCGTAGCCGTCGCCGGTGGAGCCGGTGCCGGGGTAGCTTTTGCCCCCCGTTGCAACCAGGACGTTGGGGGCGCGGCAGGTTTGGCCGTCCGCCATTTTTACCCCTGCCGCCCGGCCTTCCTCCAGCAGCAGGGAGGCAACAGGGGCGCCGCAGCGTATGGTGCAGCCCAAAGCCTTGGCCCTGCCGGAAAGGGCAGCGGCAATATCCCCAGCTTTATCGGACTGGGGGAACACCCTTTGTCCCCTTTCTACTTTTAAAGGGACACCCAATTCCTCAAAAAAGCCCATAATTTCGTAGGGGCTGCAGTTACTTAGGCTGCTGTACAAAAAGCGGGAGTTGGTGGTAACGTTGGGCATAAATTCTTCCACAGTACAGCAGTTAGTTACGTTGCAGCGGCCCTTGCCGGTAATAAGTATTTTGCGGCCGGGACGGTCCATTTTTTCTAAAATTATAACGGAAAGGCCCCGCTGGGCAGCCTGAATACCGGCCATAAGCCCAGCGGCCCCGGCGCCAATTACAATAAGGTCACAATTAAAAGGCGTCATTTTTTTCATCGTCCTTTGCTTTTTCATATACATTGTATTCGTCCCAGATGCGTTCCAGCTCGGAGAAGGTTTGGCTGATTTCACCCTGTTTTTCCAAGCCTACGGCAACTACCAAGGCGTTAATCAGGCTTAAGGGGGCAACCAGGGAATCTACAAAGGAGGCCATATCGCTGCGGGCGCACAGGCAGGTGTCGGAGGAGGCGGCAAGGGGGGAGCTTAGGCTGTCTGTAATGGAAATTACATGGGCGCCCCGGTTGCGGGCATAATTCGCCGCTTTAATGGTGCGCTGGGAGTAGCGGGGAAAGCTGATGGCTATAAGCACATCGTCCTGGTTCATGCGGAAAATTTGCTCAAACATTTCACTGGTGCTGTTGGTGTTTACAAGGCGTACATTGTCGAAAATATGGTTAAAGTAAAAGCTTAAAAAATTTGCTAGGGAGGCGGCACTGCGGATACCCAAAATATAAATTTTGCGGGCTTGTATAATTTGCGTAACAGCCTCGTTAAAGCCTTGATGGTCAATTTCTTCCATGGTGTGCTTAATGCGGTCAATATCCATTTGCAGGACCTTGTTTACCACGTCGGCCCGGCCAATCTGCTCGTTGGTAATCTCAATACGCTGCACCGAGGTTAAGCGGTTGCGTATAATTTTTTGCAGCTTGTGCTGGAAGGCGGGGTAGCCGTCGCACCCAACCTCGGAGGCAAAGCGCACCACGGTGGATTCACTTACGCCTACCGTGACGCCAAGCTTCGCAGCCGTCATAAACGCGGCGCGCTCGTAATGCTCCAAAATATATCGTGCAATGGTGCGCTGCCCTTTGGATAAAGAGGGTATGCGCTGTTCTATTTCTGTTAAAAAGTTTGCTGCCATAGTTGCTCACCTTACTTTTCCGGGGCCAAAACAGCCTGACTATTGTTGCGCTGCCCAAGGCAGCCCTGTACAGTTTTTATTTTAACCAATCGGGGAGAAAAAATCAAGAAAAATTGCAGGAAATAGGTCATGGCTCTTGCAATTTCTACAGAAAATACAGAGATATATTGGCAAAAGAAGAAAATAAAAGAAAGAAATCATTCATTTTATTTTTACGGGCATAAAGGGGAAATAGGCCGGCGCTTGGCGCTTTACAGGTTGAAATAGAGGTAAAACAGGTTTATTTTTTACATCTAAAATGCTTTTTGGCCAGTTTTAAGGTTTTGTGCCACTGTTTATAGGTGATAAATTATAGCAAAAAAATGTTGCTATATGGTATAATTATAAAAATGAAGTAACGGGAAAGGACAGGGAAAAAACAATTCTCCACATAAATTCAGATGTATTCCCTAAAAGAACAAAATAAAATTATCAACTTTGTAGAAAAAGCAGTTCGGTATAGGAAAACCTATGGAATTATAAATTTTGCTGTGCTAAAATAATAACTAAAAGTATAAATATCCAAAACAAAATGTTGCTGCGTTTTTTAGACATTTTTAGCTTTGGCACTTTGGCTGCAGGGGCAGGATGTTTTGCAAGTAAGAAAAGCACAACCTGTAAAAAAGGATGTGCCTTAAGGTTTAGGAATATGGAATTTTGAAGGAGTTAGGAGGGGGAAAATATGGGGAGTACTGTGGTAGGGCAGCCACAATTTTTAAAAGAAGTGAATATTCATATTATCAACACCCTAATTATTGAGAAAGGCCCTATAACAAAACCACAAATTGCAGCAATTACCGGGCTGAGCCTGCCAACGGTAAATAAAATTGTGGATTCTTTGGAAAAGGAGAATAAAGTGTGTCCTTCCGGAATGTTGGGGCAGAGCGTAGGGCGCAAGGCCCGCTTGTATGTGGCTAACGGCGGCGCAGGCAATGTGCTGGCCCTGCATATTTCCCAGCGCAGCTGTATTTCCTGTGTGGTAAATATGGTGGGGGAAATTATTTACCGGTTTACTTTTCACATGGAAGAATATGCTAACCCTACGGCAGCAATGAAGTGCGCCATTCAAAAGCTAATGGAAAACTGCACTGCGGCCCCGCTGGCTATTGGTATTGCCATTCCAGGCGTAGTGGATGAAGCTGGCTTTATTTCCGCTATTGATACCATACCCCAGTGGGAGGGCGTGTGTTTAAAAAAGGAAATAGAAGGTTACTTTAATTTACCCGTTTATGTGGAAAACAACGCCCGCCTGGCAGCCATTGGCTTT
>CAJTSZ010000046.1:13139-16318 GCA_910578755.1 uncultured Oscillospiraceae bacterium
ACCTGCATATGGGAAGCGGCATTTCTTCCGGTATTATTTTAAATTCCCTGCTGCACAAGGGGTTTAGCTGTTTTGCAGGGGAGTTAGGGTATATGTACTTGCAGGAAAAGGGGAGTATGCAGCCCCGCCCAGGCCGTTTGGAAGGGGAAATTACCCAGCTGCTGGACAAATTGCAGGAGGAAAAGGAGCAGGCCTGTGCCACAAAGCTGAAGGAACGCCTTGTGGAGCATTTAGGCCATATTGTAGTAAACTTGGTGTGCCTGCTTAACCCGCAGGTTGTTGTACTGCGTGGAACAGAGGCTACAACCGATTTAGCCCAAGCAGTAAAGGAAGCTGCCGCCCGGTACGTTCCCCAAAGGTGCATGCCCAGCATTTTGGTGGATAACAGCGAGCTTTCAGGTATAAAGGGGATTTTATATGTATGCAGGCAGCAAATTGCCCCGGCGTACAATATTGTATTAGATAATAAAGTGTAATTTGGCGGGGTGCAGGGCTTAATGATAGTTCTGCACCCTATTTTTGCGGGAACCAAATTGCAACCCTTTTTGGAGGCATTAGCTGCCTTCCAGCCTGCACCATTGGGCCTACCCGCCCCGCGTGAGGCCTACACCGTTCAGCGGGATGCAGCCGTTGTTCCAACGGCTGCAAGTTTGTCTGCGGCAAACATTGCGGTAGTTTTGTTAGGGATATGGCAAGCTTGTCAAAGCCAAATTTACTGCTAATAGCAAGCCTATAAAAAGGAGGATTTTTATGATAACTGGTACCCTTTGCTATTTGGAACAAAACGGCAAATTATTGATGCTCCACCGGGTGAAAAAAGAAAACGATGTAAATAAGGATAAATGGATCGGTGTAGGCGGCAAGTGCGAGGAGGGGGAAAGCCCGGAGGACTGTGTGCGCCGCGAGGTTTGGGAGGAAACAGGCTATACCCTGACTAATTGGCGCTTCCGGGGAATTGTGACCTTTGTAAACCCCGGCTGGGAAAGCGAATATATGTTTTTGTTTACAGCCGACGGCTTTACCGGGGAACCCCATAACTGCGACGAGGGGGAGCTGGCCTGGGTGGATAAAAAGGACATTGAAAACCTGGAGCTTTGGGAGGGGGACAAAATTTTTTTCCGTTTGCTGGAACAAGAGGAGCCCTTTTTTTCCTTAAAGCTAATTTATGAGGGAAATGTGTTAAAGGAAGCCGTTTTAAATGGAAAAACCAACCTTTTGTGCAGGTAAAAGAGGCAGGGTATGGAATATAAAAACATAATAAAGGCAGAATTTGTAAGCAGGCCCAACCGGTTTATTGCCCATTGCCTGGTAAAGGGGGAACCGGTGACGGCCCATGTAAAAAATACAGGCCGCTGCCGGGAACTGCTGGTGCCAGGTGCCACAGTCTACTTGGAGCACAGCAGCAATCCAAAGCGGAAAACCCAGTATTCCCTAATAGCGGTGGAAAAGGGCAGCAGGCTCATCAATATGGATTCCCAAGCGCCCAATAGTATAGCGGCCCAGGGTATTGAACAGGGTGTCATCCGCCTGCCGCTGGAGCCAGGGGAAAGTATACGGCAAATCAAACGGGAGGTAACTTATGGGGAAAGCAGGTTCGATTTGCAAGTGCTCACCACCCGGCGCGCCTTTTTTGTGGAGATAAAAGGCGTAACCTTGGAGGAGGAAGGCGCTGCCTTGTTTCCCGACGCCCCAACCCAGCGGGGTGTAAAGCATATGCACCACTTAATTCAGGCCATGGAGGAAGGATATAGCTGCTGTATTTTGTTCATTATACAAATGGAAAGCATAGCTTATTTTTCCCCAAACTATAAAACCCACCGGGAATTTGGGGAGGCCCTTGCCCAGGCCCAGGAAAAGGGTGTGGCTGTGCTGGCTTATGACTGCCATGTTGCCCCCGGCCGGGTGGAAGCCAAAGGGCCGGTGGAGGTTTGCCTGTAACAGGGCCCTTTGTAGAAAGGAAGAAAAAAGATGAAAACAGAAAATTTCAAGGCCATGGCCCCGTCACTGGCGGCAACAGCGGCGGCCTTTTACCTGTTGCCGCTGCTTATGCAAAATACAGGGGCGGCCATGGTCATTATGCTGGCGGCCATCCCTTTGGTTTGCTTTTTGGCTGCGGCCGTTTTGGGGTACAAAAAGGGAGTAATATGGCTCTATGCCCCGCTGGTATGCTTGCTGTTTGTGCCCTGTGTTTTTTTGTTTTATAACAGCAGCGCCTGGGTGTACGCCCCCGCCTACGGCCTGCTGGCCCTTGCAGGCAATTTGGCAGGCAGCGGGGCAGCGCGCCAAAACAAAAGTAAAAAGGGATAAAGTTTAAAACTGTTTTAAGGGGGGAAAATTAGGTGACATACCATGTTTTCCTGCTGGAGGAGTGGGAAATGCAGGAACAGGAACAAATTGCCCTGGAGGGGCTGCTCCCCCAAAAGGAACAGGAAAAGGTGCAGGCAAAGGGGAAACGAGGGTACCGGCAAAGCTTGCTGGGCCGCTTGCTGATGCACTTTGCCCTTTGGCAGGTTTTAGGGGCTGGGGCGGCCATTGCATACACAGCCAAAGGAAAGCCTGTGGTTTTCCCTGCGCCCGGCCAAGGGGAGCTGTTTGTCAGCTGTACCCATACCAAGGGGCTTATTGCCGCCGCCGCAGGGTTTGCCCCCTTGGGGCTGGACGGGGAAGCCCTGGGCCCCTGCCGCCAAAGGGTGGCAGGGCGCCTTTTTGCAGACGAGGAACAGGCTGCCATTGCTCGGGCGCAAAACCCGGGGGAGGCTTTTACCTTAATTTGGGCTTTGCGGGAAAGCTTTGGAAAAATGACTGGTGATGGGGTACTGCATGTGCCGGCAGCCGTTTTTTCCCCTTACAAGGCCAAAAACCCGTCCCTTTGCAGCAGGGGGGATGTTTTTTCCGCCGCATGGGTGGAGCAGGGGAAATGGGCCCTTGCCCTCAGCGCCGGGGCGCCGGGGGAAATTTGCTGCCGCCAGGTAAGCCGGAAGGAGTTTTTAGCCTGGCTGAAAAGGGAAGGGCAGGAAATAAAATTTGTTGTAAAATAGTAAAAAAGTATTGACAATGGGGAAATACCACGCTATAATAATATACGTTGTTAAGAAGTAGGGTGGAAAAACTGTAAACGCTTCTTTATGCGGGTGTAGTTCAATGGTAGAATCCCAGCCTTCCAAGCTGGTCGCGTGGGT
>CAJTSZ010000047.1 GCA_910578755.1 uncultured Oscillospiraceae bacterium
ATGGGAAAGGGCGGCAGCACTTTTTGCTGTCGCCCCTTAATTTATCTGCCGGCAAGGGCAGGCGGTATCCATTCATTTTGGCCGTTGCCTGGCTTGGCTGGGTTTGCTAAGCTAACTAAAATTTACAATTCTTTATAGCACTTATTAAAATGCAAACAGTAAGTATTGCTAAGGAAAAAAGAACAGATATAAAATATGCGCTTGTAATCGTTCCACTTGCAATTTCGCTTATTTGAATAACAGGGCTATATTTTAATATGCCTGCCAAATTTCCGTAAAATTTGTTTGTAAAAACTACAATTATGATAGATAAAGCCAATGATACACTCATTGCAAAAACACCTTTTTGCACTACCATAGCAATCAAAAAGAACAGTCCAAATATTCCCCAATATAAAGGCAATGATTGCATTTTTTCAATAACTGCCATAAAAGATGTTTTTATTTCTTGAATAGTGGCAGTTAATAATACACATATTGCAGGATAGAGAAAAAGTAAAATACTGCTTCCAGCAATATAATGAATAAATTTGGCAAAAACAATCGAACTTCGTTTGTACCCGTTAGCAATATAGTATTTGAGGATACCACTTGAAAAATCCTCTAAAAAGCGGGGCGGGGCCGCTTAAAAAAGAAAGATGGAACATTTTGCGGGGGCCAGCCCCCCAACAAAATAATTTGAATTTTCCACCAGCCTTCGGTATAATAGTAGTAAAACATATCAAACCGGCAGGGTTCTGCCATAAATAAAAATAGAATGCAATGCAGTAAAAGGCCGTAAAAAATACACTATTTGTATGAAGGCCGCTTGCAGAATAGGTGGTGTAACAGTGAATATTGACGTGAACCTCATCCGGGCCGCAAAGCAGGGGGATACCCAAAGCTTTACCACCCTTTATGAGGAGGTTGCCCCTGCGCTGTACCGCACGGCTTTGTATACCCTTGGCAATAGCTATGACGCGGAGGATGTTGTTTCGGAAACATTTATGGAAGCCTTTCACGGCCTTGCCAAGCTGCGGGATGAAAACGCGTTTCGCCCATGGATTTATAAAATTCTTTCGGCACGGTGCAAACGGAAAATAAAAGAATACATAAAAGGCCGCCAAACCTTTGATATTGACTCTGTTTTGAATTTGGACGACGGTGAAAACATGGGCGAGAAAACCCTGCAAAGGGTAGATTTGCTTCGGGCGCTGGAGCAGCTTTCTATACAAGAAAGGCAAATTGTGCTCCTTTCTGTTTTAGAGGGGTACACCACCAAGGAAATTGCCCATATTTTAACCTGCCCCCATGGAACCGTCAGTTCCAAGCTGTACCGTGCTTTAAAGAAGATGCGCAAAACCATAGAACATGAAGAATAGGAGGTGGAAGAATGAATAAACAAAAAGAAGCAGAAATGCTGGAAGATATTGCCTTTATAAAGGAACATTTTAAGCCTGACGTCACTCTTCCACAAAGCCTGCAGGGGCAGCAGCTGCGCCGCCGGCTGGAACACACCAAGGCAGTGCCCAAACCAGCCCTGCGCCCCCTTTACTGGAAGCTGGCCCCCATGGCCTGCGCCTTTGCTTTGGTGCTGGGGCTTTCAGTTTACGCAGTATCCGCCAATGGGTGGAGTAAACAAATCACCGCTGAAAATAATGCGATGGCTATGGATACAACGGCTGACGCACCCCAGGAATATATGCTCCAGGAGGACATGGACGAGGAGGCTTTCCCGGAAGATGATGGGGCAGACCAGCCCATGCTGGCCTCCCAGGGCCCTTCTACAAAGATGGCGGCAGTGCCTGCCGGCGGGGATGATGAAATAGCAGCGGCGGCGGATGCCGGCGGTATGGAAACACAGCCGTTTTACTTTTCCATCAGCCAGGAAACGGGTATTGTGACTGCTATGGAAAATGAAATTGCCCCAGTGCAGGAAAGCTCAAGTACCTTTGAAAATTACAGCCAGCTCAAGAAGGCCCTGGGCCAAATGCAAACCCAAAATAAAAGCAGTGTGCATTTTGGTGATGCTAGGGAATACCAACCCGAATTGTACGGCCGGGGTGAAGCCTTGGAATACACCACCCATTCTTTGTATATTGGCGTTGACCCCATAACAGGGGAGGAGGCGGACCTTCTGTACGTTACCGGCCAGGATAGGAAAGCAGTGGAAAAGGAAATCCAGCTGCCGCCCCAGTATATGGCAGAGCTGTTTTTAGGAAAAGAGGAAGAAAACATTTTCGCCCTTGCGGCCCAGGAGGAGCACACTTCTATGATGGTAATGAGCCTGGAAACCTACCAAGGCGCCTCCTACAGCCAGCCTGGCCAGTACCAGCAGTGCTTTGTTAAGGAAGGGGTGCTTTTTGTGGTGACTTCCATGGAAGTGGGCCAGCAGGCATTAACAGAGGGGGAATATATCCCTTACCTTGTAGAAAACGGGGAAAAGCAGCTGCTCCCCTTGGAGCAAATTTACAGCACCGGCGGCAGCAAACCCTGGTATACCGTTATTTCCCGCTTTTCTTTGGATAGGCAGGAGCCCGCGGCGGCAGTAGCCATTTTGGGCGGGGAGGCATCGGTTTCTTTGTCCAAAGAGAAATTGACTGTGGAAGACAGCCAAGGGGAACAACTGGTGTTTTCTGCCCAAAACCTTGCACCAATTCAGTAACAGCAGCAATGCTTTTGTTTTTGCTGTATTAAGGTTTATAAGGAAACTAAAAAGCCCTGCGCCATAACGGCGCAGGGCTTTATTTTAGCGGTTGTTCTCTTTTTTCCATTCAATGTATTCGTCAAAGGTGGAAAGGCGGTCAATCAGGCCGTTGGGTGTCAGTTCAATAATGCGGTTGGCAATGGTTTGTATAAATTCATGGTCGTGGGAGGTAAACAGCACATTGCTTTTAAACTCTGTCAATCCGTTGTTTACCGCGGTAATGGATTCCAAATCCAAATGGTTGGTAGGCTGGTCCAAAACAAGGACATTGGCACCGTAAAGCATCATGCGGGAAAGCATACACCGAACCTTTTCGCCGCCGGAAAGCACCTTTACCGGCTTGTTTACATCGTCGCCGGAAAACAGCATCCGGCCCAAAAAGCCCCGGAGGTAGGTTTCGGTAACATCGTTGGAATACTGGGCCAGCCACTGGAGAATGGAAAGGTCGCAGTTGTTAAAAAATTCCGAGTTATCCTTGGGGAAGTAGGACTGGGAGGTGCTTACTCCCCATTTATAAGTGCCGGAGTCCGGCTCCAGTTCGCCCATTAAAATTTTAAACAGAGTGGTTTGGGCAATTTCGTTTTCACCAATAAAAGCAATTTTATCGCCCCGGGCTACGGTAAAGGAAATATCGTTAAGCACCTTTACCCCGTCCACCGTTTTGGAAAGGCGGTCCACTGTAAGCACATCCTTGCCAATTTCCCGGTCCATACTAAAGCCCACATAGGGGTACTTGCGGGAGGAGGCGGGCATTTCCTCTACAGAGAGCTTTTCAATGAGCTTGCGGCGGGAGGTTGCCTGGCGGGATTTGGATTTATTTGCGGCAAAGCGGGCAATAAAGTTTTGCAGCTCTTTAATTTTGTCCTCGTTTTTCTTGTTCTGGTCCCGAATCATTTTTTGTACCATCCGGCTGGATTCATACCAGAAGTCGTAGTTGCCCACATACATTTTAATTTTGTTGTAGTCAATATCTACAATATGGGTACATACGTTGTTTAAAAAGTGGCGGTCGTGGGAAACAATAATTACCGTGCCCTGGTAATCCATTAAAAAGTCCTCCAGCCAAGCGATGGACTGTAAATCCAGGTGGTTGGTGGGCTCGTCCAGCAGAATAATGTCCGGGTTGCCAAACAGGGCCTGCGCCAGCAGTATTTTTACCTTTTCCTTGTCCCCAAGGGTGTTCATCTGCTCATAAAGCAGGGAGGCGTCCAACCCAAGGCCCTTTAACAGCTTGCTGATTTCTGTTTCAATTTCCCAGCCGTTGAGCTCGGCAAATTCGGCTTCCAGCTCAGCGGCGCGTTCGCCGTCCTCGTCGGAAAAATCTTCCTTGGCGTAAAGGGCGTCCTTTTCCAGCATAATTTGGTACAGCCGCGGGTTGCCCTGAATAATGGTATCCAGGACAGAAAAGCTGTCGTAAGCAAAATGGTCCTGTTTTAAAACGGACATGCGCTCGTTGTCGGGGATAACCACTTCGCCTTTGGTAGGCTCCAGCTCCCCGGAAAGAATACGAAGGAAGGTAGATTTGCCGGCGCCGTTTGCGCCGATAATGCCGTAACAGTCCTGTGCGCTGAATTTTAAATTTACTTCGGAAAACAGCTTGCTGCCGTTAAAATCCAGTTCAACATCATTTACAATAATCATTGGAACCTCCAAATTTTGTCGTTTTGCAGCGCTCCTGCTAAAACCTGCTTTTAAAGCAGGGGAGCCCTGTTAAAAATTAAGTATACCATAAAACTGCCCCAAAAGGAAAGGAAAGGCAGTGGGCAGCGGGAGAAAATATGCCTGCTTTTACAGAGAAAATTGTGTGGAATGACTATTTTTGCGCAATGCTGCTTTAAAACCAGTATTTGCAACCATTGAACGCGCTTTAACAACTCTTTTGCTGCCATCCTTCGTTAAATTTTTGGCCAAACACAAATTTTCCTGCAATGCGTACCGTATTGCAGGAAAATTTGTCTTATCCGACAGTAAAATCTCTTTCCAAACCACTGTCCCCTGGCTATGAATAACCAGTTCTTGTTTGGAAGCATTCCATTGCCAGCCCTTGCTGTCAGGCTTGGGGCAAACCCTTCTGAAATAAAGAAGGGTTTGGGGCAGGGAAGCCCCATAAAAATTTACGAAAGAACCTTCAGCCCAGGGCCGCTAAAAAGGTTATGGCTGCTGCCAAGCTGCCATCCCCTCTGGGGTTAGCTGGTAAACCACATCGCACACCTGTTCCAGGTACTTGCGGTCGTGGGAGATGCTGATAATGGCCCCGCCAAACTCTTTTAAGGCCTGGCGCACTACCGGGCTGGAAAGGGGGCTGAAATTGCGGGTGGGTTCGTCCAAAACAAGGACATTGGCATTTTGCAGCACCATATCCAAAAATAGTATTTTGGCCTTTTGCCCGCCGCTTAAATTTCCGATTTTGCCGGTCATTTCCTCGGCGGTAAAGCGCATATTGCCCATAAAGGTGCGGGCTTTTGTCATATCCTCCTTGGAGTAGTTGGCGGCAAGGTACTCCACGGGGGTTAGGCTATAGTCCAGTTTTTCCCTGTAATTTTGAGGCATCAGGGCGGGGATAATGTCCCGGCGGGGGGCCAGCGCCTGCCAAACAGCCGCCAGCAGGGTGGATTTTCCCACCCCGTTTTTCCCCACAATGCCAACGTGCTGCCCGCCGGCAACAAAGAGGGAAATATTCCTTGCAAGGGTTTTGCCTCCCGTTTGCAGCAGGGGCAGGGTAAAGTCCAGCACCACCTTGCCCTTTGGCAGGGAAATTTCAGGGCTGAATTTGGTGATAATGGCGTCCTCCGTTTCGGGAATTTCCAAAAAGTCCTCGCTTTCCCGTTCCAGCCGCCGCCCCTGGGCCAAAACAGATTTCATTTTCTTTTTCAGCAGGCGGCCGCCCTGGGGGTTTTGCCGGCTGATTACAGACTGTTCATGGTCCACCCGGTTGTATATTTGCTGCCAGCGTTCCATTTGTTTTTCATGGTCGCTGCGCTGCTTGCGGGCAATTTGTTCCTGTTTTTCAAAGGCAGCCCCGCGTCTTTTTAGGTATTCCCGGTAGCCGCAGCGGGCTACAGTGGCCCGGGGCCTTGTTTTTTTGCGGAGCTGTTCCAGGTGGATGACAATGTTGGCTGTCCGTTCAATAAGGGTTTCGTCGTGGGAAACAAAAAGGATGGGCAGGCGGCTGCGGCGGATAAAGCCCTCCAGCCATTCCAGGGTTTCAATGTCCAGGTCGTTGGTAGGCTCATCCAAAAGGAGAATGTCCGGTTGGCTCATTAAAATTTTAGCCAACTGCACCTTTACCTTTTCCCCGCCGGAAAGGGTGCCCAAAGTTTGCTGGGATGTGAAGTGCTCCGGCAGCAAATCCAACTGGTAAAACAGCGCGGCGTCGTTAAAAAAATCCGCCCCATTAAAAAATTGCTCTAACGTTAGCCCGGCCAGGGCAGGGTCCAGCATTTGGGGCAGGTAGCCCAGCTTGCCTTTAGTAATGATTTCCCCGCTGCATTGGCAGTAGCTTTCCGTAAGCTGTGGGGAATAGATATACTGAAGCAGGGTAGATTTGCCGTTGCCCTCCTCCCCAATAATCACGGCTTTTTCGCCCCGGTTCAACGTAAAAGAAAAGCCGCTAATGAGCTCGCGCCCCGTTTGAGATAAAGCGATGGTAATATTTTTAAGTTCAAGCATATATGGTACCTCCTAAGCAGGTGCTTTGCGCCTTTATTGTAAGGAAAAGGCAGCACTCAGCCTGCGAAAACATTGTGAATGCGCAAAAAACCCCGCTTTTGGCAAAGAGGATCTGCTGCCAAAAGCGGGGTTTGCCTGTTCAGGGCCTGCCAAAGGAAGGCACGGCAAAAAAGCGTGCTTAAAGGGGGAAGCAAAAATAAAAAACGCGTTCCTGAACAAAATAAGCAACCCGGCAGAGGGCAACAAAACCCAAACCAACAAGCCAGTGATAGCTTGTTAGGTCAAAAAGTTTTTTGCACTGCTGTCTGAATTACCTATTTTCTCATTCTCGCGCCCCGTTTCATCTCATAAAATTACAGCCGGTAAAAGGCTTTATGGAAAACACTATACCACAGAGGAAAGCGGAATGTCAAGCCCTAAAACGCCTAAAGTTTTCCTAAAAAAGAAAATTCCCCAAAAGGCAGGCGCCTTTGGGGAACTGGCTGCCAAAAAGGGGGCCTTAAACCAAATAATCGATGGCTCCTTGGGCTTTAGGCGCCATTTCTGCTGCGTCGGCACAAATTTGCTGGTAGGATACAGTGCCCTTGGCGTATTCGCCATACTCCTTTTTTAGCCGTGCCAATTCGTCATTGTAAATAGAGGTAAACACCCTAGCACGGGAAAATTCCTCTTCCGTGCTAATAGCCTTCCAGTTCCTTGACACCGGGTTGTAGGACAGTGTTTTATTTCCCTGGCTATCCCAAAACATACAGGCGGCGTTCATTTTTCCGCCTGTCCGCCCCATACTGGCCTCGTAAATGGCTTTCCTGTCCGGGGAAACGGTTTCCCCGTGCTGCATACACAGCTGGCGGTAGGCGGCATCGTCCCTTTTTCCTGTGGAAAACTCTTTTCTTGCAAGGTCCTTTATGGCTTCCTCAAATTCTGCTTCGGACATGGCAGGCTGCTCCCGCTTGGTCATAATATTACTCCAGTTGGGTTTTACAAAAGGGAGATTAACAGGCTGGAAACGCAGGGCAAAGTTGCCGTAATCGCATTGGGCCATGGGGTCGCTGAAGCTGCTTTCGCTGCCAAGCATTTGCTGTATCATTTTTGTATATTGGGAATAGTTGTTTCTTGTTATCTGCATACTGGTAACCTCCTGTTTGTATTTTCTACTATTTTTATTCGGCCAAACAGCGGCAAAAACAAGCCTAATTGACGTAACCGGATGGCAGGTTTTGGGTAAAGGGCGAGGAGAGGCAAAAGAGATGCCGCCCAGGGTGTTTCCCCTAGGCGGCATTGCTTTTGTTTACATTTTGTACAAGTCGCGGCAGCACAGCCAGGTTGGCTTGGCAAAGGAGGGCCAAAATGGGTTGCGGCAGCACCTGGGGAACAAGCCGCAGCAGCCGGAAGGGTCGCAGCAGCGCTCGTAAATTGTTTCGGCGTTCTGTGGCGGAACAATGGCTACTGGGCGGCCGGTGCAGCCGCCGGGGCAGTTGCGGTTATCCACAAAGCAAACGCTTTTGCAGTTAGCCATTTGCTGGCGGCAGTTTTCCTCCATTTCTGCGTCTACATCGCTGTCGCAGCAGCAATTACAGCAGCAGTTGCATACGCATGGGGGCGCTGGCTGCCCACAGCTGCATCCGGCAGAAGCGGCTTCCACTTCAAAGCTGGTGTTGGTGGCTGTAGGTACGACCGCAGGGGAAACAGCTTCGGCTGTGCCGCAGGAATTGCACCTGTTGTTATGACAGTTTGCCATAAAATCAACTCCGTTTCATGTATTGGGCGGCAGTACCGCCCTTCTTTATCTTATGCGCCAGCGGCCCCTGCGGTTAGCAAAATTTATAGGGATTAAATCGTCCAGGCCCTTAACCCAATGCAAAGGAGTGGCCCGCGGTGCGCCCAATACCATCCAAAGGGAAGGGCGGCATTTCCCTATAAAGTATTCGGCAGTGGCAAGTATGCCTTCGGCAAACTTGGACATAAAAGGAGAAGTGCCTTCGACAACATCCCTCCGCTGTAAAAACCTATAATAGAACTGCAAGGGAAGTGGTAAAACAACATGAAAACAGTTTACGTGGATGTGCTTTTGGTTCTGAATTTCATTATCAATTACTTTTTGCTGTTGGCTGCAAATCAGGTATGCGGCAGAAATAACCGCCGGACCCGCTTGCTTTTGGCCTCCTTTGCGGGGGCGTTTTTTGCCCTCAGTATTTTTTTGCCTCCTATGGGCCAGGGCTTGCAGCTGCTGTGCAAAGGTATTGCCTCCGTAGCTATGGTTCGTCTGGCCAACCCCTGGAACGGCTGGCCGGAGTTTTTTAAGGAGTGGGCTGCCATGCTGCTGGTTACTTTTTTGTTTGGCGGGGCGTTGCTTGCCTTGCGCCTTACGGCAGCGCCAGCCTCTATGGTGTACCACAACGGCATAGCGTACTTTTCTATTTCCCCTTTGGTGCTGCTTACCAATATTACCCTGTCTTATATTATCCTCACCTTAGCCCAGCGGCTGGGTGGCTCTTTCCACATTACCAGCGGTGTGTACGACGTGCAGCTGCAGCTTTTTGACCAAACCATAAACTTACGGGCTTTTTTGGATACGGGCAATACCCTTACAGAACCTTTCAGCGGTTTGCCGGTTGTTGTGGGCGGCGTGGAACAGCTGCGTCCCATTTTGCCGCAAGATGTGGTGGAGGCTGCCCTTGCCCTAGGGGATAAGCCGGTTCCAGGGCTGCGGTATGTGCCTTTTTCCTCAGTTGGAGGCAGCGGGCTGCTTTTGGCGGTAAAAGGCCAGCTCCTCCGTGTCTATTTGGCAGAAGGGCCTGCGGAAATTGAAAATTTTTATGTAGCTATCAATCCCAATAATATTGGGGATCAGCAATACCAGCTGCTGCTCAGCAGCAGCCTGATGCAAACAAAAAAGGAGACGGTTCGCGTATGAAAACAACGGTTTCAACAGGCACAATACCATGGTTTACCCCTTTGGGACGCATATGCGCCCATTCAGGGTTTATAAAGGAACGGGCGGCTGCTTTGCTGCGGCAAATTTTGGGCCGGCGCTCCAAAAAGGTATATTACATCAATGGGCCCGAAACCCTGCCTGCCCCTCTGAGCCGCCAGGAGGAACGACCAGTGGGCCAAGCAGCAGCTCATTGTCCACAACCTGCGGCTGGTAGTGTATATTGCAAAAAAATTTGAATCCACCGGCATCAATGTGGAGGATCTTATTTCTATTGGTACCATTGGCCTAATTAAAGCAGTCAATACCTTTTGCCCCAAAAAAAATATTAAACTGGCCACCTATGCCTCCCGCTGCATTGAAAACGAAATTTTAATGCACCTGCGCAAAAACCAAAACCGTAAGCACGAAATTTCCATTGATGAACCTTTGAATGTGGATTGGGACGGCAACGAACTGCTCCTTTCCGATATTTTAGGTACAGAAGGGGACACCGTAAGCAAAGACTTGGAAAGCGACGCGGAACGCAGTATGCTGCTGCAGGCAGTGGAGGAGTTGGAGGAGAGGGAACGGGTGATTATGGAGCTGCGTTTCGGTTTAAAAAGCGGCAGGGAACACACCCAAAAGGAAGTAGCAGATATTATTGGTATTTCCCAATCCTATATTTCCCGCCTGGAAAAACGGATTATTGGCCGTCTGCGGGAAAATTTGCAGGATGCGCTGCAATAGCAGCATGGTTTTTACATATAAACAAAAAAGGCGCCTGGGCTTAAAGCCCAGGCGCCTTTTTTGTTTAGCGGTTGCCTAAAGAGGAAGAAAAATGCCCGCTTAATAGCCCTGCCTGTCAGGGCCTTACTAAGTTCGTGGCTTTAACGGTTAAATGCCAAACACAGCCGGGGAGGCCTTGCAAAGGATGAGAAAAAGGGCTAATCGACACTCAAAACAACGAACCAGCGCCCCCCTCTGTTTTGGCCGCTGGTAGGTGCGCTCCCCTTTTTCAGGGTAGGAATGTTATGTTTTGTAGATATATGGTGTAATACAGCCGCCCATGAACGTATAAACCATGTATATATATAAATATTGGCCTTAGATTAAAAAAATTGCAAGTAAAAGTTACAAAAAATTACAAGGAATATAGTGGAAACTTCAAAACACTTTTTGCTTTGAAAGTAGAAACCATAGAAAAAAGGATAAATTTTAGTGTAAAACAGCACATTTTATAACAAAATAATGTTTACTGTATAAAAGTATTGTGCTATAATTTTAGTGCTGCACAATTTGGTGCTTACAAATAGAAAAAATATAAACTTATTCCCAGCATATGGAGGTATGCCAGGGCAATGATGGTTACATTAACAGAAGAAAGGAACAGGGCATGAACGTTTTAAGAAGAGAAAACATGAAAGAGTACATCCGAAAAAAGGGTATTGTGAGCTTAAAGGAACTGACAGCCCTTTTCCCCGATGTCAGCGTAATGACCCTCCACCGGGATTTAAACTACCTGGCGGAAGAGGGCGATATTGCACGCATCCGCGGCGGCGCAAAGTACGTTGGGGAAAACCACGAGGAAATCAGCGATATTTCCAACAAATCGGAAAAGGACATTGTAGCTAAAAAAGCGGTGGATTTTGTAAAGGAGGGCAGCGCCATTTATTTGGACTGCGGTACCACCATGATGGAGCTTGCCAAAATTCTTCCCGATATGTACATCAATGTGGTAACCTGCGGGGCCAATGTGGCCATGGAAGCGGCAAAAAAAATACACCCTACCATCAACCTTTGCGGCGGTGTGCTCAACCGCAACAACCTTTCCACCACAGGCAGCTTTGCCGAAATTATTTTGTCTCAAATCAATATTGATGTGGCCTTTGTTTCCGCCGCAGGCTATTCCCTGGAGGGCGGTTTTACCTGCGGGTTTGAAACACAGGCTTCTTTCCGCCGGCTGCTTATAGAAAAAGCCCGCTGCGTTATTATTTTAATGGACAGTTCTAAAATAGGGCGTATGCTGCCTTTCACTTTTGCAGATATGCAGAATATAGACTACCTGATTACCGATAAAAAACCAAGCCCCGAACTGCTGGAGCTGGCCCAAAAAAACAATGTTATAGTGATGTAACCGTGGGCCGGCAAGGCTGCCTTGGCGTGACGTTTGACAATATTTTAAACGTCCTTAGTTAGGCGAAAGCCTAACTATTGCGCCCGCCAAAGCCAAAAATACAGCCCAGAGCCAATTTAGGGGCGCGGGCGGTTTTCCCCTTGTTAAGCGATGGTTTACAAAGAAATTATAAATACTGCTGTTGCAGTAAAGGAGAATGACAATGAAAAATTTACTAGTAGCCCAATCAGGCGGGCCTTCCGCCGCCATCAACGCCACTGTGGCCGGCGTGGTGGAACGGGCTTTAATCAGCCGTAAAATCCAGCATATTTACGGCGCTGTAAACGGCGTAAAAGGTGTGTTTGCTAAAAATTTTATTGACTTGCGCCAGGCCCTTTCCTCCCCGGAAAAACTGCAGCTGCTGTGCAATACCCCGGCAGCTGCCCTTGGTTCCTGCCGCCTCAAGCTCAAAGGGGAGGACCCGCAGCAGTTCCAGGAGCTGGTTTCTATTTTCCGGGAATTTAATATTGGGTATTTTGTATACATTGGCGGCAACGATTCTATGGATACCGTGGCAAAGCTTTCCCAATACATAGCCCAAAACCATATTGACGATATTTTTGTTATGGGCGCGCCTAAAACCATTGATAATGACCTAAAATCCACCGACCACTGCCCCGGCTACGGAAGCGCCGCCAAGTATATTGCCGCTACCTTTGCGGAACTGGAACGGGACTGCCACGTGTACGATATTCCCGCTGTTACCATTGTAGAAGTGATGGGGCGCAACGCCGGCTGGCTCACGGCGGCTTCCGCCCTGGCACGGCTCAACGGCGGCCGCGGCCCCCAGCTGATTTACCTGTGCGAACGGCCTTTTGACGAAGAACAGTTTATTTGCGATGTAAAACAACAGCTCCAAAAGAGCCCTGCCGTTTTGGTTGCCGTAAGCGAAGGGGTAAAGGACGCTTCCGGCCTGTATTTATGTGAAAAACAAACCCACAGCGGCGTGGATGTGTTTGGCCACAAGCAGCTTTCCGGCACCGCAAAATACCTGGAGCACCTGGTGCAGCGGGAAGTGGGCTGCAAGGTGCGCTCCATAGAACTCAGCCTGATGCAGCGCTGCGCCTCCCACATTGCCTCCCAAACCGATTTGCAGGAATCCAAAATGCTGGGCGTTACCGCGGCGGATTGCTGCCTTAATGGGGACAGCGGGAAAATGGCCATTGTCTGCCGTCACAGCAACGCGCCTTACCAGGTAAGCTACAGCAGCGCCGACATCCAGGGCATTGCCAACCAGGAAAAAAAGGTCCCCTTGGAATGGATTTCCCCGGAGGGCAGCGACATTACCCCGGAACTGCTGGAGTATATGAAGCCCCTCATCCAAGGGGAAACTTACCCTAAATTTGAAAACGGCGTGCCGGTGCACCTTTCCCTGTACTAACAACAGCTGGTTCCTTGCAGGAACGGAAAGGAAGGCAGACAGTATGGTGTATGAAGCAAAAACAGTTTTACTGAAAAACGGCAGGGAGGCTGTGCTCCGCGCCCCTTCCCAGGCGGATGCCGCAGCCTTAAAGGATTTTATGGTTCGCTGCTACGGCGAAACGGAGTTTTTAACCAAATACCCGGAGGAATTTACCATAACCCTGCAGCAGGAGCAGGCTTACTTGGAAAAAAATATTGCTTCCTCAACGGAAATGATGATTATTTGTACCGTGGACGGAGAACTGGCGGGCAACTGCCAAATTAACTTTAAAACAGGGTTAAAAGCAAAGCATCGGGCTTCTGTATCTATTGCTTTGCTGAAAAAGTTTTGGGGAATAGGCATTGGTGCAGCCATGCTCCAGGAACTGCTGGCTGTGGCTGAAAAACAGGGAGCCACCCAGGTGGAATTGGCTTGTTTGGAAGGAAACCAGCGGGCTTTGGCCCTTTACACCAAGCTGGGTTTTACCCCAGTGGCCAGCCTGCCCAATGCCTACCGCCTAAAGGATGGAACAAGCCTTGGGGAAATTACAATGGTAAAACAGTTGGGCTAAGGGCAAAGGAGGCAGCTTTCAGCTCAATTCCATAAAGGGGGAATGATTATGGCAATTATGGCCGGCTTTACGGCGGTTTTGCTTTATATGGGGGCCTGTTTTGCCTTTGCCTGGTTTTCCATAAACCCCAGGCGCCTTACCTACAGCCAGGTGCTGGAAAAGGAAATCCGCCGCAACCACCTGGACCCCCAACTGGCAAACCTGCCCTTTACGGCGGTTTATTGCCCTGCCCCCGGCGGCGGCCGGCTTATGGGGCGGCTGTACCAAAACCCAGGGGACCAGAGAAGTATATCAACAGGGAAGTATGTCCTGTTTTTCCACGGGTACAACGCCCCTTGGGCAAGCGGGCTAAAGTACCTGCCCCTGCTGTGGCGGCTGGGCTTTCATGTGCTTATGGCGGAACAGCCGGGCCACGGGGAAAGCAGCGGCCGCTTTATTACCTACGGCGCCAGGGAGGCTAAGGCCGGCTTGGTTTGGCTTTCCTGGCTGGAAGGACAGCAGGGCGCAAGCCTGGCTGAAACGGTGGTCATGGGGGAATCCATGGGTGCCGCCACTGCGTTGCTTACAGCGGCAGCCTGCCCCCAAATTGGGTTTTGCATTGCGGATTGTTCTTACAGTTCCTGGCGGGAAGAGCTGCTGTACCAGGGCAAAAAAAGGTATGGCCCCCTGGCAGCAGCCCTTATCCCTGGGGTGGGCCTGTGGTGCAGGCTTCTGACAGGCGTTTCTTTTTCTGATGTGGAACCGGCTGCCGCTGCAAGGAACATTCAATGCCCGGTGCTCCTGTTCCACGGGGATGCGGATACGGTTGTGCCGGTGGCAATGGCGCAAAAAATTGCAGAGGCAAATCCGGCAGCTAAACTGCATATTGTAAAAGGGGCAGCCCACGCCAACGCCATAGCCCAGGCGCCGGAGGAGTATGGGGCGGCGGTGGAGGCTTTTCTTGGGCTCCGGGGGGCTTGTTTCTTTAAAGAAAAGGTAGGGGTGTAAAGGCGCAGGCCGCAGCAAAACACCCAAATATATGCTAATGCCACAAAAAACTACCTTTTTTCACAGAAATGTGGTAAACTGAGGGAAAGAAAACACCAAAGTGACCATGGCGCCGCCTGTTGGCTGTAGGGCAAGCAGGCAGGGCTGCGGCAGGGGGCCTCTTTTTTCTGAAAAAACAGAACACCCAAACAGAGGGAAAAGGGCTGCCTGGCAGGGGAGCTTGGAACAATAGAAAAGGCGGTGATTTTATGAGGATCAAATGTGAAAGCTGTGGTAAAGTGTATGATACGGCTGCCGACGAACTCTGCCCGGAATGCGGCGCCTACAACAGCTTTGATAAAGGAGCCTGTACCCATTATGAAGGCGAGGGCAAAGGAGTGGGCCAACCAGACGCCCAGTGCGGCCATACTGGAATACCAGAGTTCCGGCCCCAGGCCTACCAGCCCCAGGAGTATGTCCCGGAGGAAATGCAGCGCCAGCCTGCAAAGCCCGCTGGCCCAAAACCGGGCTGGGGAAACAACCCGCCCCAGTACAGGGCGCCTGCCCGGGCAGATGCCCAAGGCAAAAAGCGGGGTAAGGCCTGGCCCATTGCCGTTGCCCTGTTGGTGCTGTTTTCCATTGCTGCCCCGCCGGCGGCGGAAGCCATGGCAAATTGGTGGGCTTACGGCATTACTTACGCCGGCGAGGCTATGGTTCTTCCCTGCAGCCCCCAAAACGCTATGGAAGTGGGCGGCGAATTTGTTTTACAGGGCTGGCAGGCCCAGCGGGTGTACGAAAATGACGGTACTTCCTACATATATGTTACAGCCCAGGTACATTCCGTGGGGGAAAGCAGCAGCTACCATAGGGTGGACCCGTATATGGAGGCCGCCGACGATTTTTGGGCCCCTGCCAGCGATGCACAGCTGCAATGGGAGCTGGAAGCAATGGGCTTTGTCCCGGATGACTGGGAACTGTACCTTGCCAGCAAAAATCCAAAAACCGTAGGCTGGATCTTCCCGGATTTTGGGGATCCTGTGGTGTACATTTCCATTGCCGATATTGAAAAGGGTTCCGACCATTTGCTGCGCAGCCGGGGCAAGGTTTACCAAGTGGAACTTACTGTAACAGAAACGGAAGGCGGGGATTATTATGGCGGAATATAACCAAAACAGCCGTTACCAGCAGTTGGAACCAGTAAAACGGTCCGGCTCAAAGGCCTTTTGGCCAACAGTGCTGATAATAATCCTATTTGTTTTTGCAATACCAGCGCTGGAAAAGGCCATTGACGCCTTTAGCCTTGCGGGCTCCAAAAATTATTACCAGCTTTCCCCCAAAACGCCGGAGGTCCTCCCTTTGGGCCCCACCTTGGGGGATGGCTCCCAAGCCTCCTATGGCGACGAGTTTTACCTGGTTAGCGTTTATGTAGAAAACAACAGCGCCTATGACGCTTATGTTTACAGCGACAGCTTTCGCATACGGATAAACGGGCTGGACCATTACCCAGAG
>CAJTSZ010000048.1 GCA_910578755.1 uncultured Oscillospiraceae bacterium
TGGTATAATAACCGCAAAGCGGTTATTATATTTCAAGTGGCGTTCGCCTCGCCCCCGCTGGCGTTGCCAGCTGTTGCAACCGGCGAAACCGCCAATTATACCATTCACACGCTGTGTTCATGGTATAATAAAAAAACAGGAGCTATGTTTCCTTTTCCGGAAGCATAGCTCCTGTTTTTTCTGTGCCTAATCTTCATAGTCCGCTGCGATGTCAATAAAACGGATGTACACTCCGCAAACGGCATTATTTTCATCGTACCCAAAGTAACAGGGGTAAGCACCATCCCCCCAGCCGGAATGGAAAATTGGCACGTTGCAATCGGTGCCGGGGATAGTCCACACTGCCCAGTCGCCGTACTCTTCCTGGTACTTGGGGTGGGCTTTCGCGCTTTCAATTAAAAGTTCGTCAAACAAATCGTCAAACAGGTTGACATCCTTTTCCTCCTCGCAGCGCTTTTCCCAGTATTTTTTATACTCTTCTTGGGTTTTTTGGTCTATAATACACCCCATGCCTGCGTCTACACCAAAGCCAAAAAATTCGTCCTCTTCCAGTTCTTCCTCCAGGTCTTCTGCCCCTGTCATGCCCAGCTCATACCAAACCGGCTTGCGGCTGCTTACTGTCACCTTTACGCAAGCGTATCTGTCGCCGTATTTTTCACTGGGCACAACACAAATTGTAACAGGGTACGTTCCGGCAGGTATTTGTTGAAGGTAGGGTAAGGCGTCCTCCAACTCAATACAAGGGTCGCAAGCTACCACGGTACCTGTAGGAAAGTGGACTGTCCCAATTTCCAAAGTATCAATAGCTACCTTGCCAATTTGCTTTTCTGTAAAATAGCTGTCCAAATCAATTTTGCTGTAAAGTTGCTCCTTTATGCTTTCATATTTGCTCAACCAGTTTTTATCTGGCATTTTAGTTCTCCTCCTTTTTATTTCAGGCTCTGCCCGGCAGTTACTTGCTGGAATTTATTTTTGGGGTTCAATTTCAAGCCGGCAGGGCCCCATTCTGTATTTTTGCTATAATAAAGGGGCTCCAGCCGCTTCATCCATTTGCCCAATGGGGCGGCTTGTTTTACCCTTTACTGCCCACTGCTTTTCAGGGAAAAAAGAAATCCATATTCTAATTTCCCCCATTCTGCGGTTTTTTGCCAGCTGCGGTACACAGCCCCTTGTAATTTTATGGTTCAGCCCTTGCAAAAACGGGAGGCGGCACCATAAAAAAATCAGCCTTTTTCCTTTGGGAAAAGGCTGATTGCTGTTGCTTCACACTATTTAATAATTTCACCGTAAACGGTACCAGCACAGCCAGCGGCGTTGGATTCGTCTGTATCAATATGCATTGCTTTTGCATAGCTGTCGCTAACGCGAACAACTACGTCGCCAAATACCAGGCTTCTTTCAGCAGAATCTACTTTTACGCTTACAATTTGGTTATCTGTAAGGCCAAGCTCCGCTGCGTCGGCAGTTGTCATGTGGATATGGCGTTTTGCTGCAATGCAGCCCTCGCTTATTTCTACCTCGCCGCAGGGGCCAACCACTTTGCAGCCGCCGCTGCCTTTAATATCGCCAGATTGGCGAACAGGAGCGTTTACGCCAATGGAACGGGCGTCTGTTGCGGAAAGCTCTACCTGGGTTTCTTTACGGAATGGGCCAAGGATAGAAACGCCTGGCAGTTCCTTTTTTGCGCCAACAATGGTTACTTTTTCCTCGCAGGCATACTGCCCTGGCTGGGAAAGGTCTTTCTTTTTGGTCAGTTCTTTGCCTGCGCCAAAAAGAATTTCAAAGTGTTCTTTTGTCAGGTGAATGTGGCGTGCAGAGGTTTCTACTAAAACTTTATTGTCCATGTTTTTCTCCCCCTAAAAATCTTAATTGCAAAATTCCTGGGTGGGCGGCAGGCCCAGTTTCCCGGTTTTTTTGGGAAAATCCAGGGATTTTGTTTTCTTTAATGATAATATAGTTTTCCCTTTTTTTCAAGGGGTGTTTTTTTAATCCCTTTTGAAAACAGTGCTGTTGAACGGCAACCTTGACGATTGATAAAATAGGATTTTTGTGTTATGGTTGATTCATCAAACCGGAATTTGGTGAGGTAAAAATATGTTAAGCAGTAAAGGCTTTGACTTGTGGGCAGATGGCTATGATAAGAGTGTAGGCGTTTCAGATGAAGATGGAACATATCCTTTTGCAGGGTATAAAACAATACTTAACGAAATATACAATTGCGTCCTAAATACTTCTGCGAGGAATGTTTTGGATATTGGATTTGGCACAGGAACTTTGTCTGCTAAGCTATATGAACATGGCTGTGCAATTTATGGACAAGATTTTTCCGAGAGGATGATAGAACTGGCACAAGAGAAAATGCCAACCGCAAAACTGTTTCAAGGTGATTTTTCCAATGGGCTGGCAGGGCCTTTATTGCAGCAAAAATATGATGCAATAATTGCTACATATTCTCTTCATCATTTGACAGATATGCAAAAAGTCACTCTCTTAAAAAGCCTGCTTATGCTATTAAATGACAGCGGCTGCATATACATTGGCGATGTAGCGTTTGAGTCTCGCACTGCACTTCAAAAATGCAGGAATGAAGCGGGGGAAGCGTGGGATGACGATGAAATTTATTTTGTAATGGACGAGATAAAGGTTCATTTTCCTACAATACATTTTGAGCAAATGTCCAACTGCGCAGGACTTATCTTATTGCAGCAATAAATTTCTGATTTATGGAACGGTTCCACCGCTGCAAATGATGTGACTCTATTTTAGAATTTCTTTTTAATGGGAGTTCAATAAACACAACATTCCCTAGGCTACACCAAGCCAGCGTGTTTAGATGAAAATTGAACCAGGGGAGGAAAATTGATAAAAAAAGTTCATATATCATACGCCGCTATCTATTGACGTTTTGCATAATTAGGGGTATAATTAACTTAAAAATTATAGATAACTTATCCATTCATCTTTGGGTAAGTGAAGGAAAAGGGGTTGGATTTATGAACGTAACCATTAGTGCAAGAAATACAAGCTTGAAAGACTCCTTCAAAGAACGGGTAGAAAAAAAATTAGGCAAGTTAGACCGCTTTTTTGATGACGCCAAGGCCTTTGTTACCCTTACCCACGAAGCAGACCACGAAACGGTGGAGGTTACCATTAAGTCCGATAACCTTGTTTTCCGTGCGGAAAAAACCACAGCCGACAGGGTAGATTCCTTGGAAAGCTGTGTGGATTCTCTCTTCCGCCAAATTGTTAAAAATAAAAGCAAGCTGGAACGCCGCCTAAAAACCTCTGCCTTTAACCCAGAGTATGACGACGCCCCTTACGCCCCGGAAGAATACAAGGTAGTGCGCACAAAACGCTTTGCAGTAAAGCCAATGGATGTGGAAGAAGCTATTTTGCAGATGAATATGCTGGAACACGCTTTCTTTATGTTCCGCAATTCCCGCACCAACGAAATTAACGTGGTTTATAAGCGCAACAACGGCTCCTATGGCTTAATTGAACCGGACAGCGACGCTGAATAATTTTGAAATAAACAAAGCCTCCGTTTCCCTTATGGGAAGCGGAGGCTTTTTGCTTGTGGGCAGGGGCTATATGCTTTGCTGGAACAGGCCCTCCCGGCTGCAGCATAAATACAGCTGGCCCCGGCGCATTTTGGGAAAACGCACCTCCGCCGATTGTTCAGGGTACAGCTTTACCAGCAGTACCCTGTCGTAGCAAACATAGGCGGCAAAGGTAATGTAATGCTCCTTGCCCATGGGGTGGGCAAGGGTGACATAATAATCGTTTTCAATTTCTTCCACAGCAGCCTTGTGGCTGTCGTCCATATTTTGGGGCTTTAAAGCCTCCAGCCTCCTGCCGCAACAGGAAATTTCCCCTTCCCCAGTGGCAAACAGCACGTTGCCGCAGGCTGGGCATACATAAAATTTAATTTTTCTCATATTTCCTCCATCTGTTGTGTTGGGCTCCAGCTGGCCGGCAAGTATGTTTTCCATGCTGACGCCTAAAATTTCGGCAAGCTGGGGCAATAGGGAAATATCCGGGCAGCCAGCCGCCCGTTCCCATTTGGATATTGTCCTGTCGCTGATGTGCATTTTTTCTGCCAAGGCTTTTTGGGTAAAGCCTTTTTCCCGGCGCAGGGCCGCAATAAGCTTTCCTGTTTTGTTGCTGTCCACAGCCTTCACCTCCTTGTACATTTTACCTGGTACTTGGGGGAAATACAACAAACGCTCCGTGGAGTTTTGAGGTTTTGCGATGTATTTTGTAGAAATTGGGGGGTAATTTATATTGTAAAAATATATAAATATTGTATAATATAAGTATAAAAGTAAGATATTAAACTGCGTTCCTGCTGTTTTTCACACTATACTCCTTGTTTTTTGAAAGCACCATATAATCTTAGGTTGGATTATATGGAATTGGAACAACAGGTGTGTTACACTGATAGCGCGACTTTCTGTTTTAAAACAATATAAAAAAATAAATAGGTTAGCTTAATAGAGGGCGGGTAAAATGAAAAAAACCGTTTTTGCGTTTGGCTGGCTGCGGCCAAAGCGGTGCCCCAGAGAGAAAGGGGGCGTCTGGTTGACGCCCAAGGATAAGGCTGAGCCTGCACCTGCATCCCCACATAGGATTGGCCGCAAACCGTTCTGTTGATTATGTGTGGGAGTACTACCAGGAAAACCTGCCCAAACTCATTATAAAAGCGGAGCAGTAGAAAGAAAGCGGAATGTTATGAACAAAATGAAATAGTGGAGCAAAACAAAAAAGGCTGTTTTGGCATTGAACCTTTTATTTTTGGTGGTTCTGTTGGCTTATTCCGTTACCTTTTTTGTAATCAACCAAATGTGGCAGCCGGGGAACCTGCCCCAAGGCGCCATGCACACCCGTATGGCGTGGCAGCAAATTGTAGATAACATTGCCTTTGCCGCCCAGCTATGGGGGATGCTTTTATGTACCGTTCCCTTTGGGATGATTGACAGCACCTCCTCGGTTTCCCCCTGTGGAACATTGGCAGCTGGTGAGTCGTTTTTTTCGTTTTTATGGCAAGGGTGCAAGTATACTGGAAAATAAGGGGCTGGGGAAGATAGCCGCCTGTATCATAATAAAAAAACGCCCTGCCAGGTTGCTGGCAGGGCTAAAATTTTATTCCGTTGGCAGGTCAGAGGCGCAGTGGGCGCATTTTACTGCGGCAAGGGGAATTTCGCTGCAGCAGTAGGGGCATTTTTTGGTGGTAGGAGCCGGGGCAGGGGCTGTTTTTTTGCCCAAGGCGTTAATTTTGTTGGTTACCTTTAAAAGGAGGAACAAAATGAAAGCCATAATAAGGAAGTTAATGACAGAAGTTAAAAAGGCGCCATAGCGGATTTCGCACCCGGGAAGCTTTAAGGTAAAAACGCTTAGGTCTGTATTGCCGGCCCAGCCTAAAATGGGGTTGATAATATTATCGGTTAAGGAAGTGACAATACTGGAAAAGGCGCTGCCAATAATAACACCAATAGCCATGTCCATTACATTGCCCCGCAACACAAAGGATTTAAATTCTTCTATAAATTTTTTCATTCTGTAACCCTCCGTTTTTCTTGTCCTTGGTTTTACCATGGGATGTCCCACTCCGCAACGGGGTTATTTTACCATGTTTGACAGGGGAAGTCAACGAAGGGGCCAGGCCCACGCCGTGGGGCTACAAGTTCGCTTTGCAAACTTGTAGTTCACCCCTTGGCCCCTTTTCTTTTGGAGGCAGGGGTTGCCTCCAGGCTTCTGCTCACGGGGCTTACCCAGCCCCGTACCCTGGGCCCCATTCTTTTGGCGAGAAAAGAATGGGGGAAGAAACAGCAATTCAGCGGGAACCCCGCTGAATTGGTGCTTCTTTTTCTCCCTTTTCTTTCGCTGGTGAAAGAAAAGGGGCCGGGTTTGGGGTGGAAGCCCATAAAAAAGCCCCGCAGCAGAAGCTGCGGGGCCAAATCCCTTTAGTTTTCGTAGTAAAGGTTGTTGTACCAGTGTGCGCCGGATGGGAAGACTTCAAAGCCTTTCAGGTCTTTGTTCATAGAAACACAGGAAGATTTTGCGTCCAGTGCAGCCCATGGAGCGTCCTCCATAATCATTGCCTGAATTTCTTTGTACAGGGCCATACGCTCGTTGTCATCGGTGGAGGTGCGGGCTTTAATAATCAGCTCGTCCACTTTTGGGTTGGAGTAGAAGCCGCGGTTGCCGGTAGCGCCCCAGCAGTCGGTGTGGAACAGTGGGTAAATACATTCATCAGGATCCATAGAGTTACAGTTCCAGCCGTAGATGTACATTGGGCACTGGCCGTTGTCCATAGCGTCCAGGAAGGCGCCGGAATCCATCAGCATAATTTCAACTTCAATGCCAATTTGGGCCAGGTTGTCCTGAATCAGCTGGGCGGTACGGTTTCTTGCTTCGCCAGAGGTGTAAACCTGGGTGCTGAAGCCGTTTTCGTAGCCGGCTTCCTTCATCAGCTCTTTGGCTTTTTCCAGGTTGTACTCGTAACCGGTAAGCTCTTCATTAAAGCCGCGAACAGTAGGAGCATAGACAGAGGTAGCTACTACGCCGTAGCCTTCCAATACAACGTCAACAATGTTTTCCTTGTTAATTGCGTAGTTGATAGCTTGTCTTACGCGGATATCATCAAATGGTTTTTGCTTCATGTTGAAAGCAAGGAAGTCCAGGGTGTTGCCGGTGAAGGTTTCGGTGTGGAGATTGGCGTTTTCTGTTACGCGGTTAATATCAACAGCATCTACAGAAATAACCAGGTCGGCCTCACCGTTTTCCAAAGCGATGGTTCTGGAGGAACCTTCTGGAATAACGCGGCAGGTAAGTTTCCCGGTTTTGCATGGGCCTTCAAAGTAATCCTCGTAACGTTCCAGGGTGTAGTGGTCGTTTGGAACCCATTCAACAAACTTCATGGAGCCAGTACCCACTGCGGTGTCGAATTTATAGTTAGGGTCGCTGACAATTTTTTTGTTTAGGATACTTACGCCCGGGTGAGCCAGGTTAGGGATTAAAGGAGCGAATGGTTCGCTGAGCTTCAGGGTAATTTCGTAGTCGTTATCTATAACCACTTCGCTGATAGCTTCGATTTTCATGGCAATACGCGGGCTTTCCAGGCAGCGTTCCAAGGTAAATTTAACGTCCTCAGCGGTGAGTTCGTCACCGTTGTGAAATTTAACGCCTTGGCGTAGCTTAAAGTGGTACTCGGTTGGGGAAACCTGTTCCCATTCTTCAGCCAGTTCCGGATGCAGGTTGCCCTGTGGGTCCATGTACAGCAAGCGGTTATACATATGGCGCAAAATTACGTGAGTATTGGCTTCGTTACTTACTACAGGGTCCAGGGATTTAATATCCGCACCCTGCAAAATAACAATTTCATCTTTTGTTACTTTGGAATCCTTACCGCTGTCAGTGCTGGCACTGGAGTCCGGGTTGGAGCCAGTGTTGGCATTGTCAGAATCAGCATCGCCGGAGCTGCTGCAGCCTGCAAAGGCAGAAACAACCATGGTGCCAGCCAACAGCATGGCCAACAGTTTTGTTTTTTTCATGTTTTTCCCTCCTGAAGGAATTGGCCAACATTAAGCCAAAACCTCATATTACCGTTTTTCTTACCTGCTGTTTTGTGTAAAACAGATAAGGCAACGCTAATAGATTTAGCGCATGTATATAATAGCATTTATTTACTTACATAACAAGGCTAAATTAAAATTTTTGGTAAAAATTATAAAACAGGAAAGGCTTCTCATAAAAAATGAACAAAATGTAAATAAAAATTAAGTAAAATATACCATATTTTTGAATAGAAATTCAATATATCGTGGAATACTTAGAATATATTTACACAGGAAAAACCTGTATTTTCCTTTTGAGGTATTTATTCCCTGGCAACAGCGACAAACAACCGATAGCACAGGCTGTTTGTCGTGGTTTTATTACTTTATTTTGTTTTTAGAAAAACAGTATACCATTACGTCCTCGCCATGAATATCCTTTTCCCCGTTAAAAGCAAATCCAAAGCTTTGGTACAGCTGAATTGCCTTTTGGTTGTTTTGGTATACACTAAGGAAAACCTTTTTGCAGTGATACTCCTGCTTTAACCGCTGAAGCAGCCCTTCCACAGCCGCGCGGCCGTAGCCCTTGCCTTGGTATTTGGTGTCTATAAGCAGCCGGTCCAGCCAAACGCGGCCCAGGGGCAAATACTCCCAAAAGTAGCCGTACATGGCAAAGCCAATTAAAACAGTGCCGTGGTAAATCCCTACGGGGCGCCAATCCTTGCGGCTACTGGCTTCTTCCAGGCATTGGCTTACCGATTCCACAAACCCCTCCTGGCCGGGCGCCAGGGAAAGCTCTTTGGCTTGGACGCTGCTTTCTTTGGTAATTGGTTCAAAATGTAGGTTCATATTTTTCCTCCCGCTACTGCGCATTTATACTTCAGAGTATTTTTTCATACAGTATGCTGTAACAAACAGGGAAAGGAATTCTGCCACAGGCACAGTAAACCAAAGCCCGATAATTCCCCAAAGCAAAGGCAGCAGCAAAATTCCCGCAACTAAAAATACAAAGGTGCGCATAAAGGAAATAAACGCCGACACCCTGCCGTTGGAAAGGGCTGTAAACCAGGCGGAAGCAAAAATGTTTATTCCCATAAACAAGTATGCAATAGAGAATTTTGGCAGGCCTTCCACCACCAGGTGGTACACTGGCGTGCCCTGGCCGGAAAATATTGCCGCCATGGGCGACGCCAGGGAAACAGCGGCCAGCAGCACTGCAACGCCAAACACTGCCAAAGCAGAAAAACTAATTTTTTTAATGCGTTTCAGCTTTTCCTCATTGCCTTCCCCGTAGTTATAGCTAATAAGGGGGGCAGTTCCCATGGAATACCCAAAGTAAATGGCAACCAAAATGGCGTCGGTGTACAAAATAATGGTAATGGCCGCTACACCGTCTGCCCCCAGCAGGCGCATCATTGTAATATTAAACAGGTACATTGTTACACTACCGGCCAAGCTGGTTACCATTTCAGAGGAGCCATTGGCCACAACGTGGAGCAGTACCTTACCGTCTATAACTGGGCGTACCAGACGCAGCCCGCAGCCTTTCCTTTGGCTTACAGTAAAGTAGAACAAGCCAATGAGCCCTGGGACAGAATAACCAATGCCAGTAGCCACAGCAGCGCCCGCAATTCCCCAGCCCATGGAATATACAAACACATAGTCCAAAAGGATGTTGGTTACACCGCCCAAGGCCACAGCCCCAAGCCCCAGGCCGGAGTGGCCGGCAGTTACAAAAAAGCCCTGGAATAATATTTGTAGCACGAAGCAGGGCATAAAAGGCAGTAGTGTCGATAAATACAGAATACAGTAGGGCAGCACGGTTTCATTGGCCCCAAGAAGCTGCACCAGGCTGGGCAGAAACACCTTGCCTAAAAGCAAAACAGTAAAGCCAATTACCACGCCTAAAAGGATCAGCATAGAAAAATTGCGGTTTGCCTCCTCCTGGCGGCCCTCGCCCATTTTGCGGGCAATAACGGCGCTGCCCCCGGCAGAAAGCATAATGCCTACTGTCATAACCAGCATAATAAAGGGATACACCAGGTTTACAGCGGAAAGGGCTTCAATGCCTACCAACCGGGAAATAAATACCCCATCCACCATGGTGTACAGGTTCATAAATACCATCATTGCTACTGTTGGCATGGCAAAGGACATAAGGGATGCAACTGTTATTTTTCTGGAAAGCGCGTTTTGTTCCACGCGTTTCCCTCCTCTCATATGTAATATTTTTATTGTTTATGGATAAAAGTTGATGTGCAGGCCTAGGCCTCTGCGGCCCCTACTTTCCACTAGAAAGAAAGGGGGCACAAGTTGGGCATAGCCCAACTTGCTAACTTACAGCGGCGCGCCGCTGTAAGTTTTGGGGCTGCAAGCACCACAAAAAGTTTCCGTAAACTTGCGCTTTTTTTCTGCATAGGTTATGATAAACCATACAGTAACTGTAAAGTCAAGGGGTTTTTGTATATGAGTGAAAAGAAAGAAATTCTGTTTACCGCAGGGCAATTTGCCGCCCTGCACAATATTAATAAACGCACACTGCATTATTACGACCAAATTGGCCTGTTTTCTCCCGCCTGCAAAGGGGAAAATGGCTACCGCTATTATACCTATTTGCAAAGTATGACATTGGAACTGCTGCTTACCATGCGGGAACTGGGAATGTCCATTGAAGAAATACGCATCTATATGGAAAACTGCAGCGCGCCTGCTTTGCTTAAAATTATTGATGACCGCAAAAACCAAATTAACCAAACCATCTTCCGGTTGAAAAAAATAAAAAATCTGCTGCAAAAAAAGGAGGACCAGCTTATATTTTCCATGAATGCCGACCTAAATGCCATCACACTGGCCCATTGCCCAAAGGAATATTTAATTGTCAGCCCCGCTGTAACTGTCAATATCGACAACGACCTTCCTTTTTTGGTGGAACACAGCCGGGGCATAAAGGAGCACCGGCTGTATAACCGAAGCTACGGGACCATGCTTTCCATAGAACAAATTACCGCCGGCCAGTTTGAAACAGGCTATTGTTTTTACACTAAGGTGCCTTCCCCAAAAAATAAGGAGCATTTGTTCCAAAAGCCTGCAGGAGTGTATTTGCGCGGCTGGTGTGTTGGCCTTTGGGATAAGTTGCCTGCCGCATACAGCCGCATGCTGGCCTATGCCCAGGAGCATGGGTACACCCTTACCGGCTATTCTTACGAGGAAGGCATCAATGAAATGGCCATAAGCAGTATGGAGGAGTATATTACGCAAATTGAAATTTTAGTTGAAAACCCGCCAAAGCTTTAACCCTGTAAAAAACATGGCCCTCCTAAATTTTTATCCTGACAATTTGTATAATTTGTTTTGCGGCAGCCCATATTCCCCTTATTAAACAGGAACAAGGGGAGGTATTTGTTTGGGAAAAAGGATGATAACCTTATACTCCATACTTATTTTTTGCTTCAGCATTTTAATACTGCGGGTTTATGTGCTGACCCAAAGTACGGACCTGACAGCGGCGGCAGCCAGCCAAAGCACTTATACCGTTGATGTAACAAAAACGAGAGGCGCCATTTACGATGCAAACTTAAACCGGCTGACAGACACCAAGGAAGATATTATTTCTGTAGTGGCGCCAAGCCCGGAATCCATGATGGCGGTTGCGTCAAATGTAACAGGGCCCCAACGGCAAATCATACTAAACCAAATGACCAGCGGCCTGCCCTTTTTGTGCCAGACAGGGAAAAAAATTTATTCCAAGGGCATAGAAAACTTTACCGTAACAAAACGGTGGGAGGATAACGCCCTTGCGCCCCATATTTTAGGGTATTTGGACGGAGAGGGCAAGGCGGTAAACGGGATAGAATTGGCTTATGACCAGCTGTTGGCAGAGGCCGGGGAAGAGGTAAAGGTGCGCTACACCGTTGACGGCATGCAGTCCCCTTTGCCGGAGAGCATACCGGAAATTATAGGCAGCAGCCAGCCGCCAAAGGCTGGGGTAGTGCTCACTTTGGATAAAGAGATACAGCAGATGGTGCAGTCCGTAGCGGAGGAAAGCATTGCTGCCGGGGCGGTTGTGGTAATGGATGTGGAAACAGGGAAAATAAGGGCCTGTGCAAGTGTGCCAACCTTTTCCCCCAGCCAGGTGGCCCAGGCTTTACAGGACCAGGCTTCCCCGCTGTTTAACAGGGCTTTTGCAGGGTACAGCGTGGGCTCTACCTTTAAACTGGCAGTAGCTGCCGCGGCCTTGGAGCAAGGGGTGCCAACCTCTACCCAAGAAACCTGCCTGGGTGGAATTACAGTAAACGGAAGAATGTTTTACTGTCACAACCGGGGGGGCCACGGGGAAGTAGATATGCAGGAGGCCATTGAGCAGTCCTGCAACCCTTATTTTGTAAAGCTGGGCCAGGAAACAGGCGGGGCCAATATTATTTATATGGCCCAGGCCATGGGTTTTGGCGCGCCAGCAGAATTTGCCCCCGGTGTTGTTTCCTCAGGAGGGTATTTGCCCGCCGTAAAGGAGATTACCAATAATATGGATTTGGCAAACCTCTCCTTTGGCCAGGGCACGCTGCTGGCTACGCCGGTGCAAATTGCGGCCATGGTAAGCTCCATTGCCAACGGCGGTTATGCAGTGGTGCCCTCCCTAGTGGAAGGGATAACCCAGGATGGCAAAGCAGTGGAACCAGTACAGCCGGAATATGTCCGCAATAAAATTATGTCCTCCACAACGGCGGATACCCTGCGCCGTTTTATGGTGGCAGTGGTGGAGGAGGGCAGCGGTACCGGCGGCAAGCCGGAAGAAGGGGGAGCAGGCGGCAAAACAGCCTCCGCCCAAACAGGCCATTACAACGAAACCGGGGAGGAAATTGTCCATGCCTGGTTTGCCGGTTTTTTCCCGGAACAACAGCCAAAGTATGCGGTAGTTGTTTTAGTGGAAGGGGGAGAATTTGGGGGAAAAGTAGCCTCACCCATTTTTAAACGCATTGCAGATGAAATTTATTCCATGGAAGGGAAAATGGAGTAAAACAGTTAGGGAAGTATTAACAAAATTTTAATGAATAACCCAATAACTTCTTGTGCAAATTGTGGTATAATAACGACAAAGTCGTTATTATATTTTGATGGCCGGGGCAATATGTTCGCTTTGCTCACTGCCCCATGGCCAATTATACCATTTCACACGTTGTGTTTATGGTATAATAACCGCAAAGCAGTTATTATATTTTAAAATGGCCGGGGCAATATGTTCGCTTTGCTCACTGCCCCATGGCCAATTATACCATTTCACACGTTGTGTTTATGGTATAATAACCGCAAAGCGGTTATTATATTTCCAATGCCCCAAGCGCTCGCCCCCCGCTGGGCTTTTGCCCAGCGGCTTGCAACCGCACTTGTTGGGCAATTATACCATTGCGCACATTGCGCTTCATGGTATAATAACGACAAAGTCGTTATTATACCATTGCGCACATTGCGCTTCATGGTATAATAACGACAAAGTCGTTATTATAGAGATTTTAAATGGCCTTTTTTATAGGGCTTTCAGCCCCAAGCTCTGCCGCATGGCATAGACCCCTTTAGGGGCCCTCCAGCCCCTAAGACCCCCAACCCCATTTCTTTTGGCGGGAAAAGAATAGGGGAAGAAGGGTATCACCGCTGAATTAGCGGCAAGTTGGCTTTGCAAACTTGCGCCCCCACGCTATGGGGCTGGCCTGCCCAAAGGAAGGGGCGGTATTCCCACTGTGCTGTGCTGACTTTTAGATTGTGGCCTCTAATCGTTAGGGCCCGGAAGTTTGGTAATGCCGAGCGCAGGCGAGGCTGCTAAGCGGGCGGCCCGACCTCACATTGGGGAGGGCTTGGCCTTGCGTAGCCTTGTTTTCCCTTGTATATTGCCATGTTTGTATAAACGGCAAATTATAATCAAAAACAAGGCAAGCACGGCCAACCGCCGCTTATTGAGGGCCACAAGCAAATAAGGGGTCCAGGGGTAAAACCCCTGGTGTGCTTTCTTTTCCCATTTCTTTTCATACAAAAGAAATGGGCCGGGGTGTGAGGCTAGGGAGGCCCCATAAGAAAGTTTTCGCAAGTTTGCAAGTAAACTTGTAGCCTTGTTAGTGTTTTTTTGGAAGTGTCCAAAACTTCCAAAAAAACCTTGCGGCAATACCCCGCGGCAAGGTGCGGGCCGTGCAGGCCCACAAGAAATGGTTCCCAAGCAAAGCCATAAGCAAGGGAGCCCAAAAAAGGCGCAGGGCATACTCGGCAAAAATTCTTTGCTTATTATGGCTTTCCATGGTAAAATAACATTGTTTTCTTGTGTTAATATATGGAACAAAGGGCAGCGGCGTAAAGCCTGTGCCCTATAAAATATAAATGTCTTATAGGAGTGAGAAGAAAATGAGAGAGTTTATTATTACAACAGATAATACAGCAGATTTGCCAATGGAATACATAAAGGAAAATAATTTGCGAATGGCCTATTTGGGCTTTAATTTGGAGGGCACCTCCTACGGGGAAAACTATGAGGAACAAATCACTCCTCAGGAATTTTACGCGAAAATGAGGAACGGCGCTATGCCAACCACAGTCCAAATGAACCCGGTTCAGGCCAAAGCATTGTTTTCTTCCTGCTTTGACCAAGGGTATGATGTGCTGCATATTACCTTTAGTTCCGGGCTAAGCGGCAGCTACAGCAGCGGTGTTATTGCACAGGAGGAATTAGCAGAGGAACGCCCAGACCATAAGCTGATTGTGGTGGACTCCCTGTGTGCCTCCATGGGGGAGGGCTTGCTGGTGCATTATGCCCTAAAACTGAAAAAGCAGGGCAAAACAATAGAGGAGGTGGCCCAGTGGCTGGAAGAGAATAAACTGCACCTATGCCACTACTTTACCGTGGATGATTTAAACCATCTATACCGCGGCGGCCGGGTTTCTAAGGTGGCAGCAGTTGCCGGTACCCTTTTGGGCATTAAGCCGGTGCTGCATGTTAACGATGAGGGTAAGCTGATTCCTATTGCAAAGGTGCGGGGCAGAAAACAATCTCTCAGCGCTTTGGTGGACCATATGGAAAAATGTATGGGCAGCTTTCAGGATAACAACCCGTATATATTCATTAGCCATGGGGATTGCCTGGAGGATGCTTTATATGTAAAGGAACAGGTGGAAGAACGGTTTGGCAAAAAGGAATTTTTAATCAATAGTATAGGCCCAACCATTGGGGCACATTCTGGCCCGGGAACAGTGGCGCTGTTTTTCCTAGGGGATAAACGGTAACAGCGCAGGTTTGCAGTAAATAAAAAACGAATCTTCTGTATAGCGGTGAAAGTATGGCAATATTCAATAAATTTTTTAGGAAAATTTATCAATAATATAAAAAGTAACGCTGGTTACATATTTTGACTTGCTATTTTATGAATTCTCCAGTACAATAGATACATAGAATTTGACGAGGTGCAGAATATGAGAGATTTTATTATTACCACAGAAACCGCGGCGGATCTTCCAAAGGAATTCTGCGAAGAAAATAAAATTGGGACACTTTCCCTGTATTATACCATGGATGGCGTTACTTATGGCCCAGGCTATGACGCTGTACAAACGGTAGAAGATTTTTACGCAGGTATGCGGGAGGGTTCTATGCCAAAAACAATGCAGGTAAACCCGGAGCAGGCATACAGCAGGTTTAAAAACTGGCTGGAGCAGGGGAAGGATATTTTGCATATTGCATTAACTTCTGCAGTAAGCGGCAGCTACAACAGCGCCCGCCTTGCAGCAGAGGAATTGCGGGAGGAGTACCCTGACCATAAAATTATTGTTTTAGATTCTTTAATTGGTACTATTTGCGAAGGTATGTTGGTGGATAAGGCTGCCCAAATGAAAAAAGCAGGCAAAACCATTGATGAAATTGTAGCCTGGATTAAAGAAAACTTAATGCACTTTTGCCTGTATGCCACAGTGGACGATTTAAAACACCTGTACAGGGGGGGCCGTGTTTCCAAAACGGCTTCTATTTTAGGCAGCGCCATTGGCATTAAGCCTATTTTGCATTTGGATGAAACAGGGAACCTGGTACCCTGTAATAAGGTGCGGGGCAGAAAACAGTCCCTCAATACCCTTGTAGATTACATGGAAAAGCTCATGGGCAGCTTTAAGGAGCAAAACGACACCATTTACATCAGCCATGGGGATTGCCTGGAAGATGCCCAGTATGTAGCCAATGAGGTAAGCAAGCGCTTTGGCATAAAGCGGTGTATTATGAATTTTATTGGCCCAACTATTGGCGCCCATGCGGGCCCGGGGGCTTTGGCCTTGGCCTTTATGGGAGAAAAG
>CAJTSZ010000049.1 GCA_910578755.1 uncultured Oscillospiraceae bacterium
AAAGTCACCAAGGGCCAACCCTTGGAACCCGAAGGGTTTGTGCCTTTGACAAAGCGGCGGCAACCGGTGTTTGAGGAGTGTTTAATTATAATATGGTCACAGACAAGCTGTATGGCCATATTACAAGGAACACTCCTCTGCACAACGGTTGGTCTGCCCAAAGGAGGGGGCAGACTGCCCGCTTAGTAGCCTCGCCTGCGCTCGGCATTACCAAACTTGCAAGCTCTATCGGTTAGAGGACACAGTCCCAAAGTCAGCACAGCGGGCAGCCCGACCATACCTTGGGGAGGGCTTGGCCTCACGCAGGGGAGTGTTCCTTATGACCTAGCTTTGTAGCTTGACTACAGTCTATTAAAATGAAAACACTTCCCAAGTGCGGCCAACCGCATTTGGTTAGTGGCAGTAAGTGGCGCCGCGGGACCTTTCCCACCGGCCCCGCGGAAGGGGTCCAGGGGTGCCCCCTGGTGTGATTTCTTTCCCCCTTTCTTTTCACACAAAAGAAAGGGGCCGGGTTTGGGGGTGGAACCCCCAACAGCAGAAGCTTGGAGGCAGCTAATGCCTCCAAAAGAAATACAGCCTAAGGTTTTGGGGGGCGGCGCTCTTTGCCGCCATTGGCTGTCTTTATACGGCGGACATTTTTTGGTTATATTTGTGCCTATTGTTTGGTGAATACTATTCAAATTGATAAAAATACCCCCCTGCTTCATTCTTACAGGTATTATGGCTTTACAACCTTTATAAAAAATGTTAAAATTCAAGAGTATGGAATATCCAAAAAAGCGTCTTTTCCGGCGCTTGCAACAATAAAGGGAGGATTTGATTAACATGGCAAGAAAAATGAAAACCATGGACGGTAACAACGCTGCTGCGTACGTATCCTATGCGTTCACAGAAGTTGCTGGTATCTACCCCATTACCCCATCCAGCCCTATGGCTGACTATGTTGACCAATGGTCTGCACAGGGGCAGAAAAACATCTTTGGCACTACAGTAAGAGTTTCTGAAATGCAGTCCGAGGCTGGCGCTGCTGGTACAGTACACGGCTCCTTAAACGCCGGCGCCCTCACCACCACTTACACTGCTTCCCAGGGCCTGCTGCTGATGATTCCCAATATGTACAAAATCGCCGGTGAGCTGCTCCCAACTGTTTTCCACGTTTCCGCAAGATGTGTTGCTTCCCACGCGCTGAACATCTTTGGCGACCACTCCGACGTTTACGCCTGCCGCCAGACCGGCTTTGCCATGATGGCTGAAACAAACCCCCAGGAAGTTATGGACTTGGCCGCTGTTGCCCACCTGGCAACCATTAAAAGCCGTGTGCCTTTCATTAACTTCTTTGATGGCTTCCGTACTTCCCACGAAATTCAGAAAATTCAGATTTGGGACTACGAGGACTTAAAAGAAATGTGCGATATGGACGCTGTTGATGCGTTCCGCAAACGCGCTTTGAACCCAGAACGCCCTGTAATGCGCGGTTCCCACGAGAACGGCGACATCTTCTTCCAGCACCGCGAGGCCTGCAACTCCTACTACGAAGCTGTTCCCGGCATTGTAGAAGAGTATATGGGCAAAGTAAACGCGAAATTGGGCACCAACTACCAGCTGTTTAACTACTACGGCGCACCAGATGCAGACCGTGTAATTATTGCTATGGGTTCCGTTTGCGACGTTGCCGAGGAAGTAATTGACTACCTCACCGCAAAAGGGGAAAAAGTGGGCCTGGTTAAAGTTCGCCTGTACCGCCCATTCTCCGCAAAACACCTCCTTGCCGCTATTCCTGAAACTGCAAAACACATTGCTGTTTTGGACCGTACAAAGGAACCAGGCTCCCTGGGTGAACCTCTGTACCTGGATGTTGTTACCGCTATGGCAGAAGCCGGCAGAGCTGCTACCATTATTGGCGGCCGCTACGGCTTGGGCTCCAAGGATACAACTCCTGCAAGCATTTTTGCTGTTTACAGCGAGCTGGCTAAGGAAGCTCCTAAAAAACGCTTCACCATTGGCATCAACGATGACGTTACTTACCTTTCTTTGGAAGAAACCGAATCTCCTAACACTGCCGCAGAAGGCACCATTGAATGCAAATTCTGGGGCTTGGGCGGCGACGGTACTGTTGGCGCCAACAAAAACTCCATTAAAATTATTGGTGACCACACCGATAAATATGTTCAGGCATACTTCCAGTATGACTCCAAAAAGACCGGCGGTATCACCATTTCCCACCTGCGCTTTGGTGACAAGCCAATTAAGAGCCCTTACTACATTAATAAAGCAGACTTTGTTGCCTGCCACAACCCATCCTATGTAACCAAAGGCTACAAAATGGTACGCGATGTAAAACCAGGCGGCGTATTCCTGATTAACTGCCAGTGGAGCGCAGAAGAACTGAACCACCATATGCCAGCAGAAGCAAAACGCTACATTGCTAAAAACAACATCCAGCTTTACACCATTAACGCTATTGATAAAGCCATTGAAATTGGCCTTGGCAAACGTACCAACACCATTTTGCAGTCCGCTTTCTTTGCTTTGGCCGGCGTTCTTCCAAAAGAAGACGCTATCTCCTATATGAAAGATGCTGCTACCCGCAGCTTCTCCAAAAAAGGTGAAGCCATTGTTAAGATGAACCATGACGCTATTGACGCTGGTTTTGACTACTATGTAAAAGTGGATATCCCTGCTGACTGGGCTAACGCTGCTGATGAAAAGGCTGACGTTGCCCTTCCAGGCAACAATGAAGCCCTGAAAACCATGGTTAAAAACATTATGGAACCTGTTGCTAAAATGGACGGTGACAGCTTGCCTGTTTCCGCCTTTGTTAACCATGCTGACGGTACCTTTGAACAGGGCGCTGCCGCTTACGAAAAACGCGGTGTTGCCGTAATGGTTCCACAGTGGCTGCCAGAAAACTGCATCCAGTGTAACCGCTGCGCTTACGTTTGCCCACATGCTACTATCCGTCCATTTGCCCTTTCTGAAGAAGAGGCTGCCAATGCGCCTGCTTCCACAAAAATGGTACAGATGACCGGCAAAGGCATGGAAAACCTGAAATTTACAATGTCTGTTTCTCCTTTGGACTGCATGGGCTGCGGCGTTTGCGTAGGCGTTTGCCCCGCAAAAGAAAAAGCCCTTGTTATGGTTCCTCGTGAATCCCAGGAAGGCCAGCAGGCAGCTTTCGACTACGCTGTTGCTAATGTTACCGTTAAGGACAACATGCCAGCCGTTGAAACCGTAAAAGGCAGCCAGTTCCAGAAACCATTGCTGGAATTCTCCGGCTCCTGCGCTGGTTGTGCTGAAACTTCCTACGCCCGCCTGATTACACAGATGTTTGGCGACAGAATGTACATTTCCAACGCAACTGGTTGTTCCTCCATTTGGGGCGGCCCAGCTGCTACTTCCCCCTACACCGTTGACGCTAAGGGCCACGGTCCTGCATGGGCTAACTCCCTGTTTGAGGATAACGCAGAGCATGGTATGGGTATGTACCTTGGCCAGCAGGCTGTTCGCAAAAACCTGATTGCTAAAGTAGAACACCTGGCAGAAGTAACCTCCTGCGAGGAAACAAAAGCTGCTATTAAAGAATACCTGGATACTGTAAACAACGGCAAAGCCAACAAAATTGCTACCGAAAAACTGGTTGCTGTTTTGGAAAAAGACACAGAATGCCCACTGCGCAAAGAAATTTTGAAGGACAAAGAATTCCTTGCTAAAAAATCTGTTTGGGTATTCGGTGGTGACGGCTGGGCTTACGATATTGGTTTTGGCGGCGTTGACCATGTTCTTGCTTCCGGCGAAGACATTAACATTATGGTATTTGATACCGAGGTTTACTCCAACACCGGCGGCCAGGCTTCCAAAGCTTCCAACATTGGCCAGGTAGCACAGTTTGCTGCTGCTGGTAAAGCCATTGCTAAGAAGAGCCTTGCAGAAATTGCAATGTCCTACGGTTACATTTACGTTGCCCAAATTGCTATGGGCGCCGACATGAACCAGACAATTAAAGCACTGGCTGAGGCTGAGGCTTACCCAGGCCCATCCCTGGTAATTGGTTATGCTCCATGTGAAATGCACTCCATTAAGGGCGGCATGGTAAACTGCCAGAACGAAATGAAGAAAGCTGTTGACTGCGGCTACTGGAATATGTTCCGCTTCAACCCAGCCCTGAAAGAAGAAGGCAAAAACCCATTCACCCTGGACAGCAAAGCCCCAACTACCAGCTACAAAGACTTTATCCTTAACGAGGCTCGTTACTCCTCCCTCACACGCTCCTTCCCAGAAAGAGCAGAGGAACTGTTTGATAAAGCAGAAAAGACAGCTTTGGACCGCTATGCTTACCTGCAGAAACTCTCCAAACTGTACGAAGTTGAATAACAAAAATCACTCCTTTCCACAAAAACCCCCGCGGGCCTTACGGCCTGCGGGGGTTTTTACTGCTATTCACCGGAATAAACGCTGTAAGGCGGCTGCGGGCTGTTTTCCAAAACATTGGCGGCGTGGTATATGAGCTGTGCCTCACCGTTGGCTGGAGCAGCTTCTGTAAAAATAATTTCTACCAGCGCAGGGTTGTACCCTTCTAAGCTGCCGCTGTAAATGTTTTTTTGATAGGCTTCCCTATCCACCCCTTCTTCTTCAAAATAAGGGGTAAGCACCCTGTAGCAGACAGCCCTGGTACGGCCCTCCTCCAAGGGGGTAAGCTCCTTTAAAACATAGGTACAGCCAATCCCTCCCCAGCCTGTGGAAAGGATATTCCCGTTTTCCAGCTGCAATACCTTTGTATTATTGTAATTTTTTAAGGTTTTGCCAAACAGCTCCATAGTAACTGCGTCAAACTGCTGTTGGGGAACGCCTTGGTCAAAATCATAATTGGGGGTTTGGGCAATCACTTTGCATATTGCTACAGCCCCCATCTCCTCGTCGGAAAAGCCTTCCTGGGGCTCCTCGTGCTGAAATAAAAATGCAACATTGTCCCGCTGAAAAATTTGGTTGTACTTCAGCACGGTTTCATTGGCTTCCCATTCTTCCTTATCCTGTACTATTTCCAAGGCCTGGGGCTGTTCTTCCTCCTTTTGCAAGGGGCCGCACCCTCCCAAGCACAGCAGCAAAAGGGCGCACACAAAAATACCTGCTGCCCGTTTTTTATTCTTCATTTTATTTTTCCTTTCCTGATGCTTCTTTTTTATTGTGCTGCCAATACCCACAGTATAGCTTTTGCCAAAAGAAAAGTCAAACAAAAATCCCCTGCCGCAGCAGGGGTTGTTTTGCAACCAACGAAAGTTGCAGGAAAGTCATATACATTTCTTCTCATGCTCTTGTTGTGATAAAAACCACAAATATCCCGCAGGGATATTTGCAGAAGCAAGATTGACTACTTGTCAATGTTGCGGCGGGTGTCGCGGAAAAAGAAGGAGATAGCCCAAATGCCTGCCAAGGCCACCAGGGTATAAACAATACGGCTGCCCACGGCGGCTGGCCCGCCAAGCAGTGTGGCAACCAAATCCAACTGAAAAATACCAATGCTGCCCCAGTTGAGCGCGCCAATAATAATTAACACCAATGCGATTTTATCAATCATACTTTTATACTCCTTTGGCTGTTTTGCAAACAGCATAGTTAATATAGTTTTAGTATGGTCCGCCGCATTACGGTTTATACTTTTGCCCTTTATTTTTTAAATTTTTTGTTTTATTTATTGTTGCAAGTTTGTAAGTAAACTTGTGAAAACTTTCTTGCAGGGGTTCCGAGGCCCATTAGTCTATGGGGGCATTTTTACACCTTTTGGCGCATAAGCTGGTACAGCCCATATTCCAAGGGGCGGTTCCCCTTGGAAGGACGCAAAAAACTCCCTGCAAAACAGGTGGGCGCCTGGTGCAGAGAGCTTTTCTTATTCATATTGCTTCAGCTTATGTTTATTTGCTTTTAGACATTTCTAAAATACATTCTTCACAGATGTTCCTGCCTTTGTAATTGATAATATTGTCGGCATTACCGCAGAAGATGCAGGCTGGTTCATATTTCTGAAGCACAATTCTGTCGTTATCAACAAAAATTTCCAAAGAGTCCTTCTCGTTAATATTTAGGGTCCTTCTCAGTTCAATGGGCAAAACAATACGGCCGAGTTCATCAACTTTTCTAACGATACCTGTAGATTTCATGTGCAATTTCTCCTTTAATGTAGTAGTGTGTCTAATCCTGGTACAACTATACTATAACCTATTTTCCTTTAACTGTCAATCATTACGATACATTCGTTTACATATTATTCAATATATTTACAACTACTGTACATTTTACCACACGGAGGCGTTGTATTATGATGTCTTGGATTTTTGGCCTTTTGCTGTTGTTTTCCATTGTAACCGCTTTTTTTAACGGACGTACCCAGGAAGTAACCGCTGCCGTTTTAAACACCGGCGACAATGCTGTTGACCTGGCGCTTACCCTATGCGGCAGCCTGTGCCTATGGAACGGGTTTATGAATGTAGCCCAAAAAAGCGGCCTAAGCCAAAAACTAAGCCAGTGGCTTTTCCCTTTGGTTAAACGGTTATTCCCTGGTGTAAGCAAGGGTTCCGCCGCCGCCCAGGCCATTACCATGAACTTGGCAGCCAACCTGTTGGGGCTTGGGAACGCCGCCACCCCCTTTGGAATACGGGCCGTAAGGGAACTGGCAAAGCAACCAAGGAAGGACCCTTCCTCCGCAACAGATAATATTATCCTCTTTGTAGTACTGAATACAGCGTCATTCCAAATGATACCGACAACGACAGTTTTGCTTCGGGCAAGCGCAAATTCCAGTGCTCCAATGGAAGTGGCCCCGGCTATTTGGCTTGCATCAGCTGTATCAGTAAGCTGTGGTATTGCTGCGGCAAAACTGTTCGCCCTTTTGGGAAGGAGGAACCGCCTTGGCTAACTTTAGCAACAGCCTGATACCCGAACTATTTTTGCTGATTATCTTATACGGCCTATGGAAAAAAACAGACGTTTTTTCTGCCTTCCTTCAGGGCGCTTCTCAGGGCCTTGCCGACGCAGTAGAAATTTTCCCTGCACTGTTGGCCTTAATGACCGCTATTGCGGTATTTAAGGCCTCTGGAGCCCTGGAAATTTTGTCCTACGCTGCCGGCCCGCTGTTAACCAGCGTGGGGCTGCCCCGGGAGGTATTCCCTTTGGTGCTGCTGCGGCCGCTTTCCGGCAGTGGAGCATTGGTAATTTTTCAGGATATTTTAAACTCCTGTGGTGCTGACAGCTACCCCGGCCGGGTGGCCAGTGTAATGATGGGTTCTACCGAAACCACCTTTTACACCATTGCCCTATACCTGGGCTCTGCTAAAATTACCAAAACACGGCACTGTGTCCCTTCCGCCTTGGCCGCGGATATTTCTGGTATGATTATAAGCGGCCTGGCAGTGCGTCTGTTATTTTATAGTCTTTTTTAAGATTTTAAAGCAAAAATTATCCTACCGACTTTAAAAATATAACACATTACTTGGAAAAAAACAACCATAAAAATGTAAAAAACTGTAGTTTTATTGGCGAAATAGCTGTTTTAGGTACTTTTTTGCTATTTCCCGGCGACGCTGGGTTTCTTTTGGGTCTATGTATATTTCCCCATTTTCATCAAAATAAATACAATCGCCCTCCTGTGCCTCCTTTGGCAGCAGGCTGCGTGGAACCTGCCGCAGCTGGTTATCCGGGGTTTCACAGAGGGCAAAGTCCCCTTCAAACCGATCAATGCTCCAGTATACCATTTCCCTTTCCGCTACCTTTCTGTTTCCACTTTAATGATTTCTGTTCCATCTGTAATGTAGGTAATAGTTCCGCTTAAATCTGTCCTGTAATAGGTTACATCGGCATTTTTTAATTTTGTAATGGTTTCCCTGTGGGGGTGGCCATAGTCGTTATCCTTTCCACAGGAAATGGCGGCATATTCCGGGGAAGCTGCTTGAAAATACGCCTTGCTGGAGGAGGTAGAGCTGCCGTGGTGGCCCATAGTCATTACATCTACATCCACATTGGCCCCGCTTTTCAGCACCGCCTGTTCGGAAATTTCCTCCGCGTCCCCGCTGAACAAAAAGGAAACCTCCCCAAAGTCCAGCCTGCAAATAAGGGAGCAGTTGTTCAGGTCATCATATTCCCCCACTGGGCCAAGGATGGTAAGTACCCCGTCCCCCACTTGGTACTGCTGCCCCGGCTCCGGAATTTCCAAGGGGATGTTTTTGCGGTTCATTACATCCAGCAGGTCCAAATATGTTTTGGTGGTGGGCAGGCGCTTTTCCGGCACATAGCCCATAAGCACCACATCTGCCGGTATGCTTTCCAGCACCGTATCCAGCCCGCCAATATGGTCGGAGTGGGGGTGGGTCCCTATGGCAATATCCAGCCGTTCTACCCCCCGGGCCGCCAAATGGTCCAAGACCACATTACCCTTGTTGTTTTCCCCTGCATCTATTAAAACAGCAGTGTCGGCGGTGGTAATTAGTATACTTTCCCCCTGGCCTACGTCAATAATATCCACCTGTAGGGTACCCTCTACGGGCCCGGCCGGAACAACGGCAGTTTCCCCGTATAAAAACTGGTCCAAGCCGGCTAAAAACTGCTCTGCCCAGGCTGTATCCTTCCCCATGCTTTTGGCTCCGGTTACCCCTATGCCTCCGATAACTAAAACAACTGCCAGGGCCGAGGCCAGCCACTTTGGTAAATCGGCCGCCTGTTTTTTATTTGTTTTTTTCTTTGCCATGCGTTATCATCCTCCCTTTGCCATGGCATTTTTATTTTTTCCCTGGAAAAAACCTATAAATGGTTCATTATTTGTAGGGGTAAACATTTTCAACATGAAAAATGTGGTACTCCTCCGTTTTCTTTTCCCGCATTTGGCTTAAAAGGTGGTTGGAAAAGTGGCCCTTCCAATCAAAGTTGTAAAGGACAATGGCGGTGTTTACCCTGCGTTTTAGTTTATCTGCAAACTTTGCCCTTAAAACCTCAATTATTTTTTCCCCATAAGGGAAATCCTGAAGCAGCTCCTGGGCCTTGTTGGTCTTTTTTTCAAAAAACCTGATTTCCACATGGCCTGTAAAATCCCCTTGGAGGTAAAGTTCCTCCATAAACCGCTTTGGTTTTCCGTCCACTATTTTCATAAATTCTTCCGCTGCCTGCTGGGATTCAAAAATACCGCCAAAAACTTCAAGCATATTTTCATCCAAACTTACTCTTTCCATGTGGCCGTTCCTCCCTTTTAAGGAATAATATAGCTGGCAGAAGCGATGGGAGCCCTTCTCCCACCGCTTCCCTTCTATTCTTTATTTGTCTTTACTTATCCCGGAATACCCGCCCACGGCCCTGTTTTTGGCCTTTGGGGCCGCCTGCCCTGCCGCGGCTGTTGCGGTTTGCCCCGCTGCGGGTTTGCTGGGCCTGGCGGCGCTGGCGCATATATTGGCTGTCCGCCGGTACCAGGCATTCCGGCCCGTTGCCAATAAGGTCCTCCCTGCGGGCTTTGATGAGGGCCTCGATTACATTGCGCCGGTTATCCGGCTTATAGTATTGCAGCAGGGTGCGCTGCATATATTTTTCCTCCGGGGTTTTGGGCACATAAACCGGTTTCAGGGTTTCCGGGTCCAGCCCGGTGTAAAACATACAGGTGGAGGTAGTGCCGGGGGTTGGGTAAAAATCCTGCACCTGTTCCGGGCGCATATTGTGCTTTTTCAGGTAAAGGGCCAGTTCCACCGCGTCCTGCAAGGTACACCCTGGGTGGGAGGACATAAGGTAGGGCACAAGGTACTGCTCCTTCCCTGCCTTTTTGGTGGCGGCATAAAAAGCCTTGCAGAATTTATTAAAATCCTGCACATGGGGCTTGCCCATTTTATCCAGCACATGGTCCACCACGTGCTCTGGGGCTACCTTCAGCTGCCCGCTGACGTGGTGCTCCACCAGCTCCTGCAAAAAGGTGGGATTTTTATCGGCGATAACATAATCGTACCGTATTCCTGAACGGACAAACACCTTTTTTACCCCTTTGATTGCACGCAGCCGCCGCAGCAGCTCCACGTACTCTGTATGGTCAATTTCCATATTGGGGCAGGGCTTGGGAGCCAAACACTTGCGGTGCTGGCACAGGCCGTGCTCCAGCTGTTTTTTACAGGAAGGGTAACGGAAATTGGCTGTTGGGCCGCCCACGTCGTGTATATACCCCTTAAAGCGGGGATTGCGGGCCATGGCCTGGGCTTCTTTTACAATGGAATCCTCGCTGCGGGAAACCACCTGCCGCCCCTGGTGAAAGGTAATGGCGCAGAAATTGCAGTTGCCAAAGCAGCCCCTGTTCTGCATAATGGAAAACTCCACCTCCTGAATGGCATCCACGCCGCCCTGGGCCTCGTAATCCGGGTGATATGCCCGCTGGAAGGGCAGGTCGAACACTGCGTCCAGTTCCTGGCGGGTAAGGGTAGGCATAGGCGGGGTTTGCACCAGGTAATCCTCCAGGCCATGTTTTTGTACAATGTGCTTGCCGTAAACGCTGTCCTGCCAGCGCATTTGTATTTGATGGGCCTTTGCATAGGCCAGCTTGTTTTCCGCCACCTTTTGGCAAGAGGCGCAGGTGACATAATCCTCCGGCAGTTCCCACTGCTTGGCCATATAGCACACATTGCGGATGTGCCGCATCTCCTTTACGGTTTTTCCCTCCCGGAAGGCCTCCGCCACCTGGGCAATGGTTTTTTCCCCCATGCCGTACAGCAGCAGGTCTGCCTTAGCGTCCGCCAAAATAGAGGGGCGCACTGCATCGTCCCAATAATCATAATGGGCAAAGCGGCGCAGGGAGGCTTCCAGCCCGCCAATAATAATGGCTGCGTTGGGGTACAGCTCCCGCAGGGTGTTGGAGTAAACAATGGTGGCCCTGTCCGGCCGGCGGCCGGCCCTTCCCCCTGGGGTATAGGCGTCGTCGCTGCGTTTTTTCTTTGCCGCGGTATAGTGGGCCACCATAGAGTCAATATTGCCGCCGGTAACCAAAAAGCTGTAGCGAGGCTGGCCAAAAACCTGATAATCCTTTTTGCTTACAGGCTGAGAAATAATTCCAATGGAAAAACCCATTGCTTCAATAACCCGCGAAATAATTGCCGCCCCAAAGCTGGGGTGGTCCACATAGGCGTCACCTATGACATAAACAAAGTCCAGGGTATCCCAGCCGCGGGCCTTTGCATCGGCCATGTTCACTGGTAAAAATTTAGAACGGTCCGCCATATTCTTTACCGCCAAAGGCTGGGCCTTTGGCTCTCCTTTTCTGCTTTACCGCATTTTTGCAAACATTTTTTTCTGCTTTAGTGTAGCATAAAATTGCCCCAAGGTAAAGGGAGGCTTTTGTGGGGCGCACCTCCTCCAACCCCTGGCCCCTTTTCTTTCAACAGCGAAAGAAGAGGGCCCAGGGGTTATAGGGGCCGGAGGGCCTCTATAAGGGCTTGGGGCTGAAACCCCCATCAGCACAGGTTTGGAGGTCGCTAATACCTCCAAAAGAACAGCCCCCTTTGGGGGCTGTTTTGCTATCTCAGCTTTTTTTCCCGGCGTATGCCATAGTAGGGTGCGTCCTCCACTGTGCCCACGGGCATAAACCCAAGGTTTTCATAATACTGGTTTAGTTTGTTGTTGTCCCGCTGGCAGTCCAGCCGCAGGTACTCCTTTCCCCAGCGGCGGGCCTGCTCCTCACAATGGCCCAGCAGGGCGCGCCCTGCCCCTGGAAAAGCTGCATTGGTAGCCAGGTTGTGCATATAACAGCAGTTTTTATTGTCCTTTGGCCAATAGGAATCCTCTTCTTTCAGGGAAATTAAACCAATTACCCTGCGGGGCTCCTTGGTACATAAAACATAAATATGCCCCTCCCTGATAGCCTGTGCAAAATATTCCGGCGGAAAAGCGGAAAAATAATCTGTTTTGTTCCACTGCTCCAGCCCCTTTTGGTCCATCCAGGCAATTCTTTGGCGTATTAACCCCAAAATCGCGTTTAAGTCTTGGGGCAGGGCCTGCATAAACTGCCATTCCTCCATTGTTATGTCCCTCCTTCTTCCTCACCATTGGCTGCCCCCTGCCAAAAAGAAAGCCGCAGCCACCTGTTAGGGCAGCCGCGGCAAAACAGCGTTTGCTGTGTACTTCAACTATTTTACAAGGGCTTTTGTATCTCTTGCAATAGCCAATTCCTCATTGGTAGGAATAACCATAACTTTTACTTTAGAATCTGGTGTGGAAATCATTTTGTTTTCCCCTCTGGTGTGGTTGGCTTCTTTGTCAACCTTTACGCCCAGGTAGCCCCAGTATTTTTCGCACAGCTCTTCACGGATTTCAATGTCGTTTTCACCAACGCCGGCAGTAAAGGCAATAGCGTCAACGCCGTTCATTGCGGCGGCATAGGCGCCAACATATTTTGCAATACGGTAGGTGTAAGCGTCCAAAGTTACCTGTGCCAGGTGATGGCCTTCCAGGGCTGCTTTTGTAATATCGCGGCAGTCGGAAGAGAGGCCGCCGCTCATGCCCAGCAAACCGGATTTTTTGTTCAGCATGGTAACAACTTCATCTGCTGTTTTGTTTTCTTTGTTGCAGATGTACTGAATAATAGCTGGGTCCAAATCGCCGGAGCGGGTACCCATAATTAAGCCTTCCAATGGGGTGAGGCCCATGGAGGTATCCACACATTTGCCGCCAATGGAAGCGGAAATGGAAGCGCCGTTGCCAATGTGGCATACGATTACTTTTGCGTTGTTTTCATCCAGGCCGGCAAATTTAATTGCTTCTTTGGAAACAAAGCCGTGGCTGGTGCCGTGGAAGCCGTAGCGGCGGACGCCGTATTTTTCAAAGTATTCGTGTGGGATAGCGTACAGGTAGGATTTTTCATCCATACCCATACCGAAAGTAGTATCGAATACGGCTACGTTTGGTTTACCTGGGCAAACTTTTTCACAAGCCTCAATACCCATCAGGTTTGCAGGGTTGTGCAGGGGGCCAAGGTCAAAGCATTCACGGATAGCCGCTTTTACAGACTCGTCAACAACAATGGATTTTGTGAATTTTGTACCGCCGTGGAGCACACGGTGGCCAATGGCGTTGATTTCATCAACAGAAGCAATTACGCCGTGGTTTTTATCTGTGAGAGCGTCCAGTACCAGCTGAACGGCTACAGAGTGGTCTGGCATAGGGGTTTCAACAACATAGCTGTCCTTCCCTGGAACCTTGTGAGTAAGAACAGAGCCGTCAATACCGATTCTTTCGCACAGGCCCTTTGTTAAAACCTCTTCGTTTTCCATATCAATCAGCTGATATTTGAGGGATGAGCTGCCACAGTTTAAAACAAGAATTTTCATTTTAAATTCCTCCCATATAAAATTTAACGCCTCCTAAACGCAGGATGTTTAGAGGGCATATCACCGATGGTTCCGCTTGCCGCTGTTGGGCGGCAGGCCGAATTGCTGCCAGCCAGCACCGCCGGGGCGCGGCCCCAAACCAAATGCTAAGTTGACACCATCATACACCTAATATATTATTATATCTGGCCCTACTTTGCAAGAGAAAAAGTGGTTTTTTCTCTGAAAGAAGCAATGTTTTTGGAAAAAAGCAGGGCGGCCAAAGCCTCCCTGCCTCTTTTTTGAGAGATTTACAACCTCCACTCAATTTTTTACGAAATGGAAGGCCTTTGGCCCTTTCCCTTAGGGCGCCCCTTCTACTGCTTTTTACGAAGAAAGAAGCAGGGGCGGGAGGCGGCGCGCCTCATAAATTCCATCAAAAAAACACAAAAGGAGCGTTGGTATGCAAACAGCAGCAGTGATTGCAGAATATAACCCCTTTCATAACGGCCACGCATACCAGCTAACGCAGCTGCGCTTGGCTGGGGCTACCCATATTGTTGTTGTAATGAGTGGCAACTTTGTGCAGCGGGGTGGCCCGGCTATTTTTGAAAAACGGCTGCGGGCCGCTGCCGCCCTGCACAACGGCGCCGACCTTATTTTGGAGCTGCCCCTGCCCTACGCCATGGCCACTGCAGAACGCTTTGCCTTTGGGGCAGTTTCCCTGGTGGCTGCCTGCGGCTGTGTGGACCTGCTTTACTTTGGCAGCGAGTGCGGCAGCCTGCCCCTGCTGGAGCAAACCGCCCAGGCCCTGGAAAGCCCCCGCCTGCCTAACCTTATGGCCCCATATTTGGCCCAAGGCCTGCCTTTTGCAGCGGCCCGCAGCCGCGCCCTGGCCCAGGGCTTTTCCCCGGCCTTGGCCCAGGTTTTAGAGGAACCCAACAATACCCTTGCCGTAGAGTATTTGCGCCAGCTGCACCGGGCCGGAGCAGCCATACAAACGGCAACCCTGCGCCGCCAGGGGGCAGACCACCACAGTTCCGGGACCTGCCAGGGCTTTGCCAGCGCCACATGGCTGCGGGAACGCCTTACCCTGGGGGAGGAAATCCTCCCCTTTGTCCCCTCCTCTGCTGCCCAGCTGTACGCCCAAGCCGCCATAGCCTCCCCTGCCTTGGGGGAACGGGCTGTACTGGCCCGGCTGCGCAGCCTTTCTGCCCAGGAGTATACTTCCTTGCCGGACCTTTCCGAAGGGATAGAGCGCCGGCTAAAAAACGCGGTGGCCGGGGCCGCCTCCCTGGAGGAGGTTTTCACCCTGGCAAAAACGAAACGGTACCCCCTGGCCCGCCTGCGGCGGCTGGCATTTTCCGCCTATTTGGGGTTGGACGGCTCCCTGTGCCGCCAAAGCCCCCCCTACCTGCGGGTGCTGGGGCATAACCAACGCGGCCGGGAGGTTTTGGCCCGGATGCGCTCCACCGCCGCCCTGCCGGTTTGCGCCTCCTTGGCCAAGCTGGAAAAAACTTCCCCCCTGTGCCGGGCCTTTGCCCAGGCAGAGGCTTCCTCCTGTGATTTGTACAACTTATTTGAGGCCCGCCTGCGCCCCTGCGGCTGGGACTACACTGAAGGCCCGGTAATTTTATAACCGCGGCCTTGGAAATTTTCTTATGGGGCGTTCAGCCCCATACCCTATACAGGGCGCTCCGCCCCTGCACCCAGGCCTAAACCTTACAGTGGTGTACCGCTGTAAGGTTTTTCTTTTTGGGCCTCCACGGCCCAGACCTGCTCCCTGGTTTTGTGGGGCTTGTTTCCCGCTGTGCTGACTTTGGAATTATGTCCTCTAACCGTTAGAGCCCCAAAGTTTAGTAATGCCCTGCGCAGGCAGGGCTGCTAAGCGGGCAGTCTGCCCCCTCCTTTGGGCAGACCAACCGTTGTGCAGCGCAACAATCTTATAATGTGGCTATGTGACCATGCGTAGCATGAGCCACAGCCATATTATAATTCTATGTTGCGCAAACACCGGTTGCCGCCGCTTATTGAGGGCTACTGACAAATTGGGGGCCCAGGGGCAAAGCCCCGGCGACTTTCTTTTCCATATTTTTTTCTTCGCAGAAAGAAATATGGCCCAGGGTTCGGGGCCGGGTAGGCCCCGTTGACAGAGGGTTGGAGACAGCTGATACCTCCAAAAAATAGGGCCACAAGTTGGGCATAGCCCAATTTGCTAACTTACAGCGGTGTACCATGTTACTTGCAAAACTATTATTTTTTCTATCAATGTGATATAATAACCGCAAAGCGGTTATTATATTTCAAGTGGCGTTCGCCTCGCCCCCGC
>CAJTSZ010000050.1 GCA_910578755.1 uncultured Oscillospiraceae bacterium
ACGCTTTTTTTCGTGAGGCCAATGCCGCCCAAAGGAGGGGGCGGCATTCCCGCTGTGCTATGTCATAGGCGCTGGCCTCTAACCGTTAGGGCCCGAAAATTCAGTAACGCCGAGCGCAGGCGAGGCTACTAAGCGGGTAGTCCCCCTTTCCTTTTGAGGGACCAACCGTTGTGCAGGGAAGTGTTCCTTGTAACATGGCCATACAGCTTGCCTGTGGCCATGTTATAATGAAACACTTCCCAAACACCGGTTGCCGCCGCTTATTGAGAGACACTGTCGAATTTGGGGTTCAGGGGTGAACCCACAAGTTCGCGAAGCGAACTTGCTGCCAATTCAGCGGGAATACCCGCTGAATTGCTGTTTCTTCCCCCTTTCTTTTCACACAAAAGAAAGGGGCGGGGTGTGGGCCGCGTAGGCCCACAAAAGAATAGGGTCACAAGTTGGGCTATGCCCAACTTGCTAACTTACAGCGGTGCACCGCTGTAAGTTTTGGGGCTGGGTAAGCCCCAATAGCGCAGGCTTGGAGTCAGCCAAATGTTTCCAAAAAACCTTACAGCGGCGTGCCGCTGCAAGGTTTGGGTCTTGGGTAGGCCATAACCTGTGGTTATAAGGGGTGAGGGGGCAAATCTTATTTATCTAGAAGATAAAACAAAAAAAGTTTCAGCAATGGTAGAAACCATTGCTGGAACTTTTGTAACAGGCTAATGCCGTGGTTGTTCCCGTACTACGGCTGCTGCCTTGGCCAGGGCCGCCATAATATCTGTACGGTGCTGGTTGCGCAAAATAAAGGTTTTAGAATAAACCTCGCCCCGGTTAGTGGCCACATATTTTGGGGGCAGCATGTTTAGGGCATAGGCAATTACGTCGCACCGGCATTTATTACAGGTACAGCAGCCTAAGGTGCTTGCCACACGGCTGTATTCCTCTTCCACCAGGTTTTCCATTACATTTTTATATTGGGGCATATTTTTCCCTCCTCAATAATTAAAAGCTCCCGGGTTTACAGCTAACTGTTTTCCTGCTCGTGCAGAAGCTGCTGCTTGTAGTTGCGGTAAACATTCACCACCATACTTTCGTATTCGATACCAAAATAAGAGGGCACCAGGTAGTTAAAAATATACTCCGTATCCTCCGACCGGCTGACAGCCAGCATTGTTTCGGCAATAATTATCTCGTTTAAAAACTGGTAGTTGGCCGTATGCTTGGTGGAAAGGATATAGTTATAAAGCACGGTACGAATACTTTCCGCATTAGAGTTTTCCACCACCAGGCTAACCGCCTTGCGCAGGAAAGGGTCTGGGTAGCGGGTGTGGTTTTGTATCATATCATCCATTTTCAAAATGCCCTGCTGGCGGGCGGCAAAGGCCAGTTCTGCCAGCTGGCGCACGGTAGGCAAACATTCCTGCTTGGCCTCCCTAGGGCACTGGATTTGCTGGACAAAATATTCGGGGGTTATAGCATAAAGCATGGGTGTTGCTCCTCCTTTTCAGCTTTACCACATAGGGCCCGAGGCAAAAACACCCCGGGCCTGTGTTAAAGCTGTTTCACTTTCCTACTATGTTATGGCTGCCGTTATTTCCCAATTTCCAGTGCCTTTAAGGCAAGGGATTTTACCAAGGAAAGCGCTGTAAGGTTAGCGTTGTAGGCGTTGGCGGCAGCCATAAGGTCAATACGCTCCTCGGTGGTATTGACATTAGGCATCATTACATAGCCTTCTTCGTTAGCGTCGGGGTGGGAAGGGTCGTAAACTGGGATAAAGTCCCGCTGGCTTTCCACCACCTGGGTTACACGGACGCCGCCGCCCTCCACACGGGCAGCTTCGGTTTTAAGAGCATCGGCAAAGCTAACTGCACGCTCCTGGAACACCACCTGTTTACGGCGGTAGGGCTCGCCGGCGGCGGTGCGGGTGACAGTAGCGTTGGCAATGTTTTGCAGCGCCACATCCATGCGGAACCGTTCAGCCGTAAGGGCGGAACCGGCAATATTCATGGAATCCAGAAAAGACATATCTTATTCCTCCTTTTACTTGGCGGACTGGTTCAGCACATACCGCAGGTTAGTAAATTGTCCGCTTATTTTTTGGTACAAATAAAGCTGCTGCACATAGTTTTGGTAAAGCTGCATACTTTGGGAATCGGCATCCACGTTGTTGCCGTCGGGGCGGATAGAAGTGGCGTCGTCAGTATAAACGCGGGCTTTAAAATCGTAGCGGTCCTTTGCGCCCTTCATAACGTCTTCAAAGGTAGCAATTTTAGCTTTATAGCCTGGTGTTTCCAGGTTGGCAAGGTTGTGCAGGATGGTTTGCTGCTGAACCGCAAGGCCGTTCAGCCCCGCGCGCATTACGCCAAAAGATTTTGAATCGAACAGCACAGTATTCTTCCTCCTTTTTATTCCGCAGGGGTTTTTACCTCAATGTTGGCCGTTGTGGGAACCTCCGCGTCCTCCGGCAAAAGCCGGGCCATAATTACATAACGGTGGTTGGTATCGTTTGCGCCATATTTTATGGTACAGGTAGAAAGCACCAGCACATTATCCTCTGGGCCTACCGTAACGCCGTAGTCGTACAGAGATTTTTCCATGGCCACCGCGGCCATTTGGTCCACACCCTGTTCGGGGTAGGCGTCAATAAAACGAAAATCCAGGTCGGTATAAAGCACCGCAAAAATCTCCCAGTTCAAAAACCCTTTTAGGGTAGAAAGGTGAATAACCGGGGTATTTTTGGCAAACTCAGGGTCTGTAAACTTAAACAGTTGGGAAAAGCGGGGCCCGTTTGGGTTATCCTTTAAATCGCTGTGGCCATAAATAACCACATTGGGGGTAAGCTCCTCCCGGGAACCAATGGAACATTCATAGTCGGCAAAATAGCAGCCGTAAACTTCCTCTTGCCTGCGCTCGTTGCGCCGCAGGTAATAGCTGTTGTCGTAGGACTGAAGGACGCTGTTGTTAATATCGGTGCCGGGAATATCTATCCAGGCCACAGTATCCTGGTTTACGCTGGTTTCGTAGTCCAGCGCCTCCTGAATTTCCGCAGGGGTTTCCGCCTTCTTTTTTACGTTTAACTTGGATTTTTCCACCGTTTGGGTAGTTTCCGGGTTGTTTACAAACATGGTGGCAGGGTCGTTCTCATCCATAACAAAAAACACATACCCAAAGCCGCCCAGCAGGGCAATACCCAAAATTACGCCAAAAACAGCAAGCACTTTTTTCATGATTTCCCCTCCTGGGCACCGGTGTACGGATGCGTCTTGTTAGAAGAATTGAGGGAACTGCCATTAGACTGGCCCAGTTCATCAATTACGCCTTGTTTATCCTCAGAGCCGGCTATGCGGTGCTTCGGTGTTAAAATATAGGTGGAGAAATGGTCCACAGTTACCGCAATGGTACCCTTGTTGTTGCTGCGCAGGTAACCGTAGTAGTCGATGCGGTCCCGTTCCTGGTTGTAGTAATGCCAGTACAAGGTATCGCTGGCGTACTTGCTGCCCAGGCTTACGTTAAGGGTAGCAGGGCCCGGCAGGGAACCATGGTACCAGAAGTACATCATTACTGTGCGGTTAATAATATCGTCGTTACGCGTCCGGGAATCGATAATGTCGTAAATAGCTTCCTTATCCGGGGAGGTAAAGGACATACGGAAATCGTAAATTTCCGCCTGGGGAATTACCTTTGTTAAGTCGGCGGCGTTAAACTTCAGGGAATAATCGTTACCTTGGAAAATAATTGTTTTTTCCGGGTATTTTTTTAGTTCGTTAAACACGCTGGCCCCAACCCGGGGGTATTCGTCAATCATAACCAAAATAACATCGCCGGAATTTTCAAAGTCGATGTCGCTGGCCTCCAAAGGCTTCAGGTTTTTCAGCTGGTCCTCCTCGTTGCGGAAAATAGCCAGGGTATAGTCCTTGGTTACCGTTTTGTCCGGGGAAGTAACCTTAACGGTAATATCGTTTTGGCCGTCCACCAAAGCCTGGGCATAGTTGCCGCCGTAGTCGCCTATTTCCTTACTGCCGGAAAATACCTTTACTTCTGCAAGGGGGTCGGCCGGCTGGGGGATAATATCCACGGAGTAGGTTTTTTCGGTAACGGCTACCTCATATTCGGTTACTGCCGACTGGAAGTTAGGCGTCATTTGGCCGTAGTCCACAATAAGCTGCTTTAAGTCGGCGTTGCTGGTTTTTTCTATGAGGTTTTGGTTGGTAAACTTAATTCTGTAAAGGTTCTTGGTGGTACCGTCCTGGGCAGTAACCTCAATTTCAATGGTCTTTTCCACTTCAATTAGCTCAATCAGTTCCGAAGGCTGGCCGCTGGTTGCCACATTGCCATTAATTTTAATGGTAGCGCCGGGGTGATTTGCCGTTGCGGTAATAGTAACCCCCTGCGCCCCCTCGCTTACCGTGGCGCTGTAGTCCTTTTTGGTGGCAAGGAACTGGGGCTTCAAGCCATCGTCTATATTGGCCGCTTGCAGGTTTTTCAGCAACGCATCGCTGCTGGGCATGCCGCGTTTTACCTTGATAATGTAGGTACGGCTGGTTGGCGGGTCATTTGTTTGCCTATCCTCCGCCTGCACCTCAATTTTAAATTCCTTTACTTCGCCCGGTTTATCCAGCTTATACACCCTGGAGGTCATACCGCTGGTAAGCTGGTCGCCTTTTAAAATTTCATCCAGCAGGGACTGTTTCAGGTACATAATGGCATTGGCGTCGCTGGTGGTCGGGGTAAAACTGATACCCTCAACCTCAAAAGGCACTTCCAAGGTATACTCCAGCTCGTCGGGGTGGAAAGCAAAGGATTTAATATCCGCCCCGGTTTGGTCCCTTAAAATCATGGTTTTAATAGAGGCGTCGTCGCTTGGCTCCGCGCGGTACACCAGCAGCTCGTAGTCCATGTAGGTAATTTCATCCTCGGCATAAACCCTAATTATCAGCGGGTGGTTGCCCATTGAAGCAATGTCCTTATGATTAACCGGCAATACCTCACATGGCTTTGTGGGGTACCCTGGCCTTAACGAATCGCCTTTTCCTTCCTCCATGGAGAAAAGTATTTTGTCATTTTCAACCTTTCCGTCCCCATCCTGTGCATCGTAAACAATAATATTGTTTACATTGACGTCGTTAGGAAGGATGTTCAGTTTTATTTTACCATCGGTATAGGGGATGTCAACAGAATAGGACATAATATCCGCCTTAAAGGCTGGAACATAGTTTACCTTTTGATCCTTCGTATTGGTAATTTCTATGCCCTTTAAAGTTGGGTCGTCGTTTGGGGGAAGCTGGTTGATTTTAACAGTATATTCTTTTGCTTCGCCGCCATCTGCTGCAACCTTTTCTGATTTTACTGAAATTTTCAGCGTTGTAACGCCATCTCCGTCCTTAAACTTTTGTTTAAGGTTCTCCAACCATTCCTTTTTGCCTGTAACTATTCCACCTTTTTTCTCCAATTCGGGTTCAAAGGTTGGCCCTTCGGCCTGCTCGTTGCGTGTTGCAGCTGCTACACGCAGGCGCTTGGTGGAGTAGGGCACGCTAATTTCGTATTCTGTTTGCTCCGGGTCAAAACCAGTAATCAGGTTGTTTTTGGAGTCAGTATCGTCCTCAAAGTACAAACCAAGGGAACCAAGGGCATCGTCCTCGCTGGGGGAGTCACGAGTAATTTCCAATGTGTAGGTAGTATGGTAGTCGGGGTGGGGCGCTGTAGCTGTCACCTCAACCTGAACAATTTCTTTCTCCTCTAACGCTATCTGCTTTGTTTCTTTCCCATTCTTAACTTCAGTATTTTCTGTATGGGGGTCTTTTGGATTATGATTTGTGTCATACACGCTGTATGTTATACCCGCCAAACCACGCGTATCCTTTTGGGTGGGAACAAGGGTGATTTCCTTATAGCGGTAAGGCACATGAACCATACCCCCAGGGCCGGTGTAACGCAAAACGTCTGGGCGGAATGCGTCAAAGGATATATCCTCCCCATTTTTTGTAAGGGCGAAAAACGATGTTTTTTCCTCTTTGTACCCTTTAATACCTAAGGATACTAAAGAACTATCCGTACTAGGGGAAGAATCCTTAACTTCTAAATCTATAGTAAACGTTTTTTGGTTTGGTGTGTTTTGGTTCCACCGTGTATAAGCAACTGTCAGTTGAACACGCTTTGGCGGTGTATCTGCCGGCTGCCGGTTTGCCCTAATAATTAAATCCACCTTGCCAGGTTCCGAACCCACTTCGGTAACCGAGGGGTTGGGTATTTGCGCTCCCGGTTTGTATTCCTCCGGGTTGCCGGAACCTTCTGTATATAATGTTACTGCGTCAGTATCGCCTGTCAGTGACACTGTGGCAAATTTAGACCTGCTGTTTTGCGCACCCATAGAAAGGGTTACACGGTATTCGTATGGGTCCTTTGGCTGGATATTTACCTTGTCGATAATTGTATCGTTGGCATCCATAGTCAAAACACCGGGAAGCGTTGTACCTGCCGGAAACTCTTCACTACTACCATCGTTAGCTTTATTAGCTATTTTCTGGCTTTTGGGAATTACATCCGGCACGGTGCCCTTGCCTAAAACAGTAATCATTTTTGACGGTTCGTCAAGCTGCTTACTGGCTTCATCCACAGGCTTGCCGTTTATATCATAATAAGTTACAGTTGCTATCAATTCCCCTTTAATATCATATTTCAGGGGTTTTACGTTCATTACTTTCCATTTATTATCTTTTTCGTTGGCATTTCCAAGCTTTAATACATCCAGTTGTTCCTTAGTTGCGGTTGTAATAGGATCCCAGCCTCCGCTTTCATTCCTAATATCAGTAGGCTTCCATTTCCACTCTATTGCGAACTCAGCGCCGCTAAATTGAACGCTTCTTGTACGAACCTGGAGGTTTGCGCTAACCTCACTAAAAATATCACCTTCTGCTAATTGAATAAAGTTTGTTTCTATAAAACCATTGCTGCCGGAGTTTCCTGCTATTTGTTCGTGTACTCGTTTAACAGCTGACTTGGGGGTTAAAACCTCCATCATCAATGGGTTGGAACGAGGCAGTTCCAAATAAATATCAAAAGTAGCCCCCTCTTTAACACGGTTATTCAGTTCCATTACGAGGTTGCCGTTTTCATCCACAACCGGGTTACCGCTGGTATCTACAGCTTGTTCATTATAAACCATGTTATTGGGCCTTAATGTTAATGTATATGTTTGGCTGCCATCATTTCCATTGGCGCCAGGTTTATACAGAACAAGTTTGATTTCCTTTGGCTTTTTGGGGTCCTTAGTCACTACATCAATATCAATTTTGCCGTTTTCATACTCTTTAAAAAAGCCGGTTGGATTCCTCAATTCAAACTCTGGTGTTTCTGATTCTGCAGGGCCCTCTGCTTTTGTACATACAATTTGACAAGAACTGTCCTGCTGAATGGCCGCACTATTCCCAAGAATTACTGTACCGGAGTTGCCGCCTGCCGCTTGGCCGTTGTCCTTCCAACTGATTCGGCCCGTATTGCCAATAAAATTATACCGGCCTTGAATGGAGTAGTGGCCGCTGCTATCTCTACCTGGGCTGCCACTTATATCGCCATCCTCAGGATTAAATTTTTCATCAATGGTCATTTTGCTAAGAGTATCACTGTCCTTAGTAAACTCAATACCTTTAATATCATTGTCAGTACTTTCATTGCGGGCAATCAGTTTTTGGTTTTGGTAGTTTTTTGGTACAGATGTAATAATATCTACCGTCCTGCCAGTAACCACAGTTGCCTCCATCTTATTGCTCTCAAAGTAAATTTCCGCCTCTGTGGCAGAAGCCTTTGCCGGCAGGGGTACCAGGGGCAAAAAGGTGACGGTCATCACCACAGCCATTAGAAATGCTTTTATCCGTTTAGATCTCATAAAAATCGTAACCTCCATTTCCAACGCTGCAGAACCTGCCGGGAAAGACAGAACTGCTGGAACGTCGAAGTGCCCATTCCACCTGCTGGGCGCGCAAAATTAAGTAATGCCTTATCTTACTTTTTATTCGACCAATACCGGCCAAACTAAAGGAGAGAAAAAATTTATTAACCATATTGCTGAATTTTTCTATATATTACAGCACTTTCCACAAAAAAATACAGCAAAAACCGCCGTCCGAGCCGTACTTCTGAGAGCGTTCAGCCATTTTATTCACGGCTCCAATTTCAGGGGTACTGCCCGCCGCACGGCGGTCAACATACAACTTATTTATTTTAAAAAAGAGGAACCGGCGCATTGCATGGTATTAAGTAAAACAAGAAATGCGCCGGCTATTAAAGAAAGGTAACAATTAAACTCCAACAAGCTGTTCCGTTTCGGCCCCTTTATCCTGCTTTATTGGGCCGTTTGCTTTTCCATGTCATATCCCGGCTGTTTTTATAAATTCGTTCCAGCCGAACACATTCAATTCCCAGCACCTTTAAACCAAACTCCGTAATGTGGTAATACTTCCTTCGGTCCCCTTCACGGGTCATATGGATTAAACCGTCCCGTTCCAGCCGTGCCAAACTGTTGTAGAGCGTGCCGCCCTGCAGCTCAACTTCTCCGTCTGTAATTGTATGAGCCCACTGCATAATCTCATAGCCATGGCGTTCCTCCCGCAATGCCATAAGAATATAAAAGCTGACTTCTGTTAATGGAGTGTACCGCTTTGGAATAATATCTTTTGTATCACCGTTATTTAAAGTAGTTTCTTTTATTGGCGAAAGATATTTTTCAAATTGCATAAAAACTGCAACACCCCTTTGCTCATTTGCAAACATATAAAGTTTTGCTGCCGTACCAACTAACCGCAACGGGCAGTTCGGTTCGCCTGAATAAACGTTTCACGGAGCTCGTCAATCATAGGAAGAACCTCGTTTATTGGTTCGTTATCCTTATGCAGGTTGGCTTGAACCAGGCGGTGAATAAAGTACTCATACAGCGCGCTTAGGCTGCCCGAAATTTCATATTCAAAATTCAGCGTAGAATTAAGATGGTGCAAAATTTTCTGTGCCTTTTGGGAAGCAAAATTTGCCGCTTCGTAGTTTTTTTCCAAATTAAATTGTTTAACCGCGTTGAGCTGCTTAATCACCTCATCATACAGCTTAATCAGCATTTCGCCCTGGGTCATAGTCATAATAGACTGCTGCTGATACTTTTGATAGGGGTTTTGGCCCATTCTTTTCACCTCATTCGGGTTTTATTTACCCCAGCTGCTGGGTTAACCAGGAGCTCTGACTGTTCATATTGGCAATTGCTTTTTCCATAGCATTAAACTGGTTCCAGTACCTAGCCTTTTGCTTTTCATAGGTGCGCTTTAGCGTAGCAATTTTATCATCAATTGCTTTCAGTCGGTTATACAGGGTATTGTTCACTTCGGAAGCCTTCCCTTTAACACCGGCCAGTTCCACCAAGCTGCCGGGAGAACCGGAGCTAATCTTCGCTGTTTTGTCTATAATACTGTTCAGTTTAACTGCAAGGCCTTCCTCTTTGTCGGTAAACAGCTTCATAACGCCGGAAGGGTCGCTTTCCAGCAGCTGGCGCAGGCGGGCCTCGCCATCAGCGGAAAGAATTAACTGGCCCTTGCTTTCCCAGTCGCCGGTATCAATACCCAAGTCATACAGGGCATAGTCGCTGCCGGCTGGTTTTTCGTAAAGGGTGGTACGCATTTTTTGCAGGAAGGTTTCAATGGTAGAGTCGTTGCGGAGCAGGCCCTCTTTGGCTTTTTCTTCCCAGAGCTCAATCTCCTTCTCGCTCATTTCTTTTTTCTGTGCTTCGGTAAGCGGGTCATACTTACGGTAAGTTCTATCCTCACCAATAATATCGTTGAGGTTTTTAATCAGCTTATTGTAACCGTCAATAAACTGCTTCACACCGTCCACAATTTGGTCGGTATTGCGGGTAACCTCAATTTTATCGGCTTTGCCTTCAAAAATGCGGTTGCCATCTTCATCCAGCAGGTAGCCGTCTTTATCCATACCAGCCGCGCCTTGTACCACGTTGCCGTTGGCGTCAATAAATTTTGGCCAGGATGGGAAAGTGAGCTCGTTGCCTTGGGCGTCCATTTTCACCTGCTTGGTAACGGCGTCGTAAAGCTTGCCGTCCTTAATGTAAACACCCTCCGGCGGGAACTCAACATCATTACCTTCTGAATCTATAGTTTTAAAATTACCGTCCGCTGTCCCTTTAACATAGTTGCCAGTGGTGCCTGTTAAGCTGATGTCCAGGCCGTTTACCTGGAAGGTATTGCTGCTGCGCTCGGTTAATACGCCGTCAATTTTAATTATGGCGTTTTGGCCCTCTTTCAAGGTAGCTGCATCGCCTTGGGTAGCGCCCAGCACCAGGTCAGGTGTGCCAAACAGCTTCTGCATAGCGCTCTTATCGTTTTCGTCAACAACGCTCATAACATCGCCGGAAGCAGTAATGCGGCCATCCTCAAAGGAAAGCACCCCGCCGGTTTTTTCAGCCAGTTCGGAAAGCTTTGTTGCGCTGTCAAGGGCATTGCCATCCTTATCCTTTAACCCAGTTAAGCCCATTTGTGCTAGGGTTGTTTCACCGGTAGCAACATTGCTTACGGTTTTGCCGCCAAAAAAGGCTGCGTTTAAATCACCGGCCTTTGCAGCTGCTTCTACAATTGCTGGGTCGTCAGGCTTGCTCACACTGGATTTTACAGTAACAGCGGCGCCATTGTTTACAACGAGGTTGCCGTCTTTGTCCAAGTTAATATTCCCTGTGCCAAAGGCCTTGTCCATTTGGGTGTTCAGTTCCTTAATAACCTCGTCCTTGGTGTATGTTTTGCCCTCCTTCTTTGGAATGGAGAAGCTATGTTCGGTGCCGTTTACGTTAATGGTAAATTTACCTTGGTCAATGGTAGCGTCATCCGCCAAAGGTGAATTGCCTGTAATTTGGCCAAAGGTCAGCTTGCTGGATACCGCCTTGCTGCCGGTTGCCAGGTTCCCATCTGCGCCGCTGCCAAACAGGGCGTTCAGCAGGTTGCCTTCCGTTTGGCTCATGGTTATTTCACGGCCCGCGCCGGATTCGGACGCTTCCAAGGTAAAGCTGTCGTCCTGCACACGGTAAACCAGGCGCACACCTGCGCCGCTGCGGTTGATTGCGGAAACAATGTCACTCATTGTGTCGTTCTCATCAAAGCTGAACTCCACATCGTTAATGGTGAATTTAAAGGAAGAACCCTGCAGCTTATTAGCAAAGTACAGGTCCTTCAGGCTGCCGCCCATACCAATACGGTTGGACTGCCCGTTTTTAACACCCATTGTGTCCAAAACTTCCTTGCTGCCGCCAAGCATAACTTTACGGCCGTTGGAAACCTTTAACTCGAAGTTGTTGCCGTTAAATTCTGCTTTAATCTGCCCTTTACCATGGGCTTTGTCCAGGCCATTTTGCAGCTCTGTTGCAAATTTGGAAACATCAACGTTCCCATTCCCGTCCATGATATTGCGCAGGTCGATTTTAACTTCCTTCTGCAGGTCGTCCAAAGTAACAGAGAAAGAAATTGATGGCTTATCGTCAATTTTGCCGGATAGGGTAGCTTCACCGTTTTTGGTTGTGGACTGCATCCCTGATGTAAGGCCCAGCCGCTGCAGGCCCATTTCGCCAGAACCTTTAACAACAGAAATGGTTTTTTTGCCATCGGTTTTAAAGCTGACAGCGCCGTCTTTCACATCAACCTTTACACTGGTATCCTTGAAAGCATTATTCAGTTTTGTTTGAATTGCTGCATCCCGTTCTGCTGTACTGCTGTAGGTTTTAAAGGTGCCTGTGGCTTCATCCACAAAAACGTCCTTTAAATCCGCCGTTACAGTTTTACCGTCCACTTCAAGCTTTACAGTATAGTCGCCGTTAAGCTGCTTATCTGCAAGTTCTTTAATGGCCTGGGCATCTACAGTGCCGGCCAGTTTACCGCTGACGCCTGCGCTGGAGGTAATGCTTGTGCTGGTTGCCATCTGGCGTACCTCAAGGTCAACGTTGCCTGTAGCCGCGGAGCTGGTGGCGTTTACTTTAAACGCATTGGAGGAGGTAATTGCCTTCATTGCATTAAAGAACGCCTGGTTCATAAAGTTGGTTGTGGAGCTGGAGCCAAAGAACTGGCTTTGGAAACTGTTGATTTGGGTGATAATTTCCCGATAAATTTCCTGCTTCCACTCCACCTGTTGTTTCAGGCCATTTTGTTTGTCAATTTTGGCCTGAACGTTAGCAAGCATTTTTTCAACCATGCTTTCGGTATCAAGACCGGATGCAAGGCCCGAAAACCCGTTGCTGCTGCTGGCATTATTTACATAACTGCTTGTAGAATTAATATTCATAATTGAACGCCTCCGTTCAAAATAATCTTTTCATTATTTAATTATCGTCATAATCGTTAAAAACCAAAGCGCGCTTTATGCGTGTCCGAATTTTGTTGGGGTTTCCCTTTGGTCCGCAACGGAATAAAACCGGGCCGCCTTTGCGGTGAGCCCCTGGTTTGTCGCCTTAATTTGATCCAAAATCCGTTCCTGTTCCACACGCAGGCGCAGGGCGGCCTGTATGTCGCTTTCCTGCAAACGGCTCAATATTGCCCGAACCCGCATTGCATCGTCGTATATCCCCAAAACTTCCTCCGGCAGCTTATCCGGCTCACACTGGCCCTTAAGGGCCTGGAGCACTGCCTGGCCCTGGGGAGTGTCCTTGCACAGCGCACACATCTTCTCGTCCAGCGCATCCACCAAATGAACAATTTTCTGGCGTTCCTGCACTTGGTTTTCCAGTTCCTCTGTGGGGCAGTGCAGCATATTCTGCGTCACTTCCTCAAAACAAAGCAAAAGATTTTGTTTTTCCTGTAACAGTTGTTGGGTCTGTATTAAATCAAACATATTCTTACCCCTTTGGTATACTGCTATTTGTTTTCCCCTTGCCAAAAGGCGAGTTTAAATGTATAATGAAGACCAAAATACATAAATTAGGGTTATGCAGGAGGGCTTCACTTGAATTTCGGCAAGGTGCGGGATTTCCCGGCAATACTTAAAACACTGGAAGGTAAAATTTTGGAATATGGTATGGGGTCCGTTTCGGAAGAAGAGCAAAGCCTGGATTTCAGGGGAGAATTTGTACCCCTTTTCAAAATGGGAACCCAGCTTGAAATTGTCCGTGTACAGGATAAAATTGAAACCCAACGCTTTATAGGCGAGGTCTACCTCTCTTCTCAAAAAATGCTGCGCCTAATTTCTGTAACCGATGAGGTCCTCCCCGGCGCCGCAACCGCCTACCAGTACAATGTGGATATTCAAGGCCAGGCAACCGCCCTTATCCCCCCCAGCCCGGAAAAACATGCAAAACGGTTTTCCCTACTGCACAGGCATACAGAATCCCTTCCCTCCGTACAAAGGTTTCCCATTACCATCCATGCCATTTCCATGTCAAAAATTAAATTTATCAGCGATAAAACGCTTCCTCAAGGCCAGCGCATCAACATCAGTATCAACCAACCGTTCCGGCTGGATTCTGTTCCTGCTGAGGTGGAGGTACCCATCGTTTGCGGCCCGGTGGAAACCTGCAGCTACCGCTGCCGCATTTTGGAACTTAGCGGCAATAACTACCTGGAGCTGGAAGCCTTTACCCGGAAGATCAGCCTGCAAGAAAACAAGCTGTTCCCGCCGGTTGCTATTTCAAATGAAGAAGAGCGTCCTTAACCTTGTTGGAAGGGGCCCCCTTGGCTGCCGACCGGTTCTCCTGAATGGTTGCGTACAGTTCTTTTCGGTAAACCTTCACATCTGCTGGCGCAGTAATTCCAATTTTTACCTGGTCTCCGCAAACCTCGGTAATTTTAATTTCAATACCGCCGTCCAATACCAACGCTTCGCCGGCTTTTCTTGTTAAAATCAGCATTCTTCCTCCTCCTTTCGGAACAACGGGTACCGGATAGGGAACTCCTCCTGCAAAACAAACTGGGCTGCCAAGTGGCCTTTTATATTCACTACAACAGGGCTTTTCAGGTTCACGGTGGATTCCTCAAAAGGTTCACGGACAGAGGCCATCAACCAACACATATATTCCCCATCCCCCAGCAGCCGTTCCGCCTCCTCCGGCAGCTTTGGCTCATAATGTTCCATAACCAAATGGGGGTCCACTAAAATAAAGCAAAGCCCTGGTTCCTCAACGGACTGTAACCAAATAAAATGCTCGCTTATCTCCTCATGGTAAAGGAAAACAAACTTGTGGTAGGCTTCAAACCCAAATACCGGGCTGGCAAATGTAATTATTTCCTTCTCGTCTATCTCAATTTCTCCAAAATCGCGGGTATTCAGTTTCATACACCATTTTCCTCCTGTGTAATTTAATAAAAAGCGACTATGCAAAACGCATAGTCGCTCTTTTTTGTGTGCGTCGTAAAGCCATATTCAGGTTTAGGCGACTTGCCGCTAATAACTGGGTTTCGAGCTGGGCGGTACATAGGTAGGTTCGCCCAAATATTCAATATTTACTTTGGGGTATTGGGTTACATTAAACTGGAAGCTGCTTGGAATATAATTCATTGTGCAGGACATCAATTTCCAGTCAAAATTCAGGGTACCAGGGTCGTAATTAATCTGCAATTCCTCTGGCTGCCAGGAAATATCTGCTCCCACCGGCGGCAGGTATGTGGTGTAGGTAGTTGGCTGTTCCAACATTTTTTGCCGTATAATTTGGGGGATGGTTACCCCATCCTGTATTTGGGCCATTTGGTTCCCAAACTGTACCTGCTCCCCAATGGTCTCGTACGCCTGCTGCATCCCCTTGCTGCCGTAATACCTAGCAAAATCGGTAGGGTTTCGCATATTCAGGCTGGCGCGCATTTCCGTAGTGTCCATGCGCACCTGTATGTTGCGGGCCTTCAGTTTAAGCTGGGCGGGGTCATGCTCCATGTGCTGCACCGGGTTTGGGGTACGGTGCATTTCCAGCCGGCCGGGCGTAGTACTGTAGTTAAACTGTATAGGAATATTTGTTATTTTAAGCAGCTGCACAAAAACACCTTCTTTCCCATGTGCTGCGTTTTGCTATCTCATAAAATCAAGCAGAGAAGAAGGCAAAACCTGGCTGCCAAGCTGTAGGACAGCCATCCATACATACTCGCATTCCTTCATTTTCATTGCTTCTTCCGCAGGGTCGGAGGAAACCAAGTTGGATTCCATCTCGCTCATATTATCAATATCTTCTTTCAGTCGTTCTTCGTTGCGCTCAAGAAAATTCAT
>CAJTSZ010000051.1 GCA_910578755.1 uncultured Oscillospiraceae bacterium
CCTACCTGCTGCCCAAATACCAAATGATTGTGGAAAATAGCGCCTTTGGGGAAACCGTGGAAATGCAGGTCCTCTTTAAAGCCACCGAGGAGGAGGCCTTCCGCAAGGAAATTACCGAGCTTACCGCCGCCACCGTGGCGCCGGAAAAAATAGAGGAGCGCTTTGCCGAATTCCCCCAAAAGTAGGAGCTTTGGGGAAAAAGGGGCAAATCCAACCGCTTTTTGAGGAAATTAAATAAATTTCTGTGAAAATTTAAAATTTTCGCAGGGAAAAAAGTATTTTGTTGGTATAGTATTAGTAAGAGATTGTACAAAACATAATTTATATGCAGGGCAAAAGGGGGACAGGCTTGTGACAGTACGGGAACAAACACAGCTGTTTGAACGGCAAATGCTTTCGCATAGGGCAGCGCTTTCGGAAAATACAAGGGGCCGTGCCGCGCCGCTGGAGGAATGTCCTATCCGCACGCCCTTCCAGCGGGATAGGGACCGTATTATCCATTGCAAGGCTTTTCGGCGGCTGATGCACAAAACCCAAGTGTTCCTTTCCCCGGAGGGGGACCATTACCGCACCCGCCTTACCCATACTATGGAGGTAAGCCAGGTTGCCCGCAGTATTGCCCGGGCCCTGCGCTTAAACGAGGATTTAACCGAGGCCATCGCCCTGGGGCATGACCTTGGCCATACCCCCTTTGGCCACTGTGGGGAACAGGTCCTAAACGAAATTTGCCCCATGGGTTTTGTCCACGCCCTGCAAAGCGTGCGGGTAGTGGAACGGCTGGAAAACAGCGGCCAGGGGCTAAACCTTACCTGGGAAGTGCGCAATGGTATTGCCTGCCATTCCAACGGCGGCGCGGCGGCAGCTACCTGGGAGGGCCGTGTGGTGCGCTTTGCCGATAAAATCGCCTATATGAACCACGATGTGGATGACGCTGTCCGCGCCGGGGTATTGCGGGAGGATGAAATTCCCTGGAACATCCGCTATAAGCTGGGGCGTACCAAGGGCGAGCGCATTACCTCTATGGTTATGTCCTTGGTGGAAAACAGCACCACTGACGTGCAAATGTCTCCGGAGGTACAGGGCCTGTACCAGGAACTGCGGGAATTCCTTTTTACCACGGTTTACACCAACCCTCAGGCAAAGCAGGAGGAAAGCAAGGTAAAAAATATTATAGAAGGGCTGTACCATTATTTTGTAATGAACCCCCATAAGCTGCCGGAGGAATACCTTGCGGTTTTGGATAAGGAAGGGCTGAACCGGGCCGTGTGCGACTACCTTTCCGGTATGAGCGACCGCTACGCCATCAGCCTGTTTGAAACCTTGTTTATCCCCAAAAGCTGGAGCATATAAGGGACTCGCCAGCCCCCGGCCTTTTGTGGGGCGCTCCGCCCCCAAACCCCAGGCCCTGTTTCTTTCTGTGAAGAAAGAAACACGCCCTTCAGTGAAGGGCTGCAAGTTTTGCCTCCAAAAGAAAAAGGCCCCAAAAAGCTTCTAAAAAAACAAAGCTTTAGGATAAAACATAAAAATTAAAATACCAGTCATAATAAAGGTGGGGTTGGTTTCACCAGCCTGCACAGAAAAAAGGAGGGAGCCGGCATGATTGCAGATTCCTTTATTCAGGAACTGAAAACTTACTGCGATGTGGAAAGCGTTATCTCTTCCTATGTAAAGTTAAGCCGGAAGGGCAAAAACCTGGTGGGGCTGTGCCCCTTCCACTCCGAAAAAAGCCCCTCCTTCTTTGTATACCCCCAAACCCAGTCCTTTTATTGTTTCGGCTGTGGGGCCGGGGGAGATATTATTACCTTTCTAAAAAAAATAGAAAATATTGAATATATTGAGGCAGTAAAGCTGCTGGCCCAAAGGGCCGGCGTACCCCTGCCGGAAGAAGCCGCCGACGATAACCGGGCCCGGATGAAAGCCCGTGTGCTGGAAATTAACCGGGAAACAGCCCGCTTTTACCACCAGTGCCTCGTTTCCCCCCAGGGGGCAGAGGCATACCATTACTTAATACAGCGGGGACGAACCCCTAAAATTATCCGCCGCTTCGGCCTGGGCTATTCCCCCAACAACTGGGATACGGTGATGAACCACCTGCGCGGCAAGGGGTTCCAGGACCATGAGCTGGAGGCCTCCGGTATTGGCGTGCGGGCCAAAAGCGGCAGCCTGTACGACAGGTTCCGGGGCAGGGTCATTTTCCCTATTATAGACCTTCGGGGCAATGTGGTGGGCTTTGGCGGCCGCGCCTTGGAGGACAGGGGCCCAAAATACCTAAACTCCGGCGATACCATGGTGTTTAAAAAAAGCAAAAACCTGTTCGCCTTAAACTTTGCCAAGGCTACAAAATCAGAGCAGCTGATTTTGGCTGAGGGGTATATGGATGTTATTGCCATTCATCAGGCTGGGTTCGATAACGCTGTGGCCACCCTGGGCACCTCCCTTACAGAGGAGCAGGCACGGCTTATCTCCCAGTATACCGATACTGTCGTCATCGCCTACGATTCCGACGGCGCCGGCCAGGCGGCCACCAAGCGGGCTATCAACATTTTTTCCGAAGTGGGGGTAAAGGTGAGCATCCTTTCCATCCCCGGCGCCAAGGACCCGGACGAGTTCCTGCAAAAGTACGGGCCCCAGCGGTTCCAAATGCTGCTGGAGGGCTGCGCCAACGCCCTGGAGTTTGAAATTGGAAAAATTAAAGCAAAGTATAACATCCAAACCCCCGACGGCAAGGTAAGCTACCTAAAGGAATTTGCCAAGCTCATGGCCGGCATACACAACCCCCTGGAACGGGAGGTTTATATTTCCGAGGCAGCCCAGTCCCTGGGGGTAGCGGCCGAGGCCATCAATGCCCAAGTGGGGGCCCTTTTAAAAAAGGAGCAGCGCTCCGCAAATAAAAAGGAACAAAACGACACCAACATTTATATTGGGGATATGGCGGCGGGCCGGGGAGACTTGCAGCGCAAAAAATATTTAAAGTACGCCATAGCAGAAGAACGCATTATTGGCGTGCTCCTAAAAAACCCCGATTACCTCCCCGTTTTGCTGGAACGCATCAGGCCGGAGGAATTTGTTACCGATGTAAACCGGGAAATTATTACCCTAATAACCGGCCGTATACAGGCGGGCCGCCCGGCGGAGCCTATGGCCCTTTCCGAAAGCCTTTCGCCGGAAGGGATGGCCCGTGTTTCCGGTATACTGGCAAATGCCCCAGCGGCCCGAAGCACCCGGGAAGAACTGGAGGATTACATAAATATCCTACAGGAATTTTATAAAACAAAAACAGAAAAGGATGTGGCCCAAATGGACAGCAGCCAACTGCGGGAGTACATCCAATCCTTAAAAGATAAAAAGAAATAGGGGGAGTATTATGGCAACTAAGGATAAAAAAGCAGTTATCCGCGGTTTAATAGAAACAGGTAAGGCCAACGGCAAGCTAACTGCCCAGGAAATTAACGACGCCCTGGAGCAGCTGGATTTTGACGTGGAAAAGGTGGATAAGCTGTACGACACCCTGGAATCCTTAAATATTGACATCGTGGATGACCTGGATTTAAGCGAACTGGGAAAAAAGGACGATGAAACCGACGAAAGCCTTCTTTCCGTAGAGGGCATCAGCATTGACGACCCAGTAAAGGTATACCTAAAGGAAATTGGCCGGGTGCCCCTCCTTTCCCCGGAGGAAGAAATTGAATATGCCGAGCGTATGGCCCAGGGGGACCCCTATGCCAGAAAACGCCTTTCCGAGGCCAACCTGCGTCTGGTTGTAAGCATTGCCAAACGGTATGTGGGCCGCGGTATGCAGTTTTTGGATTTAATTCAGGAAGGCAACCTGGGGCTTATTAAGGCGGTAGAAAAGTTTGACCACACCAAAGGGTTTAAATTTTCTACTTATGCAACGTGGTGGATTCGCCAAGCCATTACCAGGGCCATTGCAGACCAGGCAAGAACCATCCGTATCCCGGTACACATGGTGGAAACCATCAACAAGGTAAAAAAGGTTTCCAGCCAGCTGCTTCATAAAAACGGCCATGACCCAACGGCGGAGGAAATTGCCGCCGAGCTGGACATGCCTTTGGATAAGGTGCGGGAAATTATGCGCGTAGCCCAGGAGCCGGTTTCCCTGGAAACCCCCATTGGCGAGGAGGAGGACAGCCACTTAGGGGACTTTATCCCAGATGACGACGCCCCAGCCCCGGCAGATGCCGCTTCCCACACCCTGCTGCGGGAGGAACTGGAGGACGTGCTTTCCACCCTTACCCCAAGGGAAAAGAAGGTGTTGGAACTGCGCTTTGGCCTGGTGGACGGCCGCAACCGCACCCTGGAAGAGGTGGGCAAGGAATTTAACGTAACTAGGGAACGTATCCGTCAAATTGAGGCAAAAGCCTTAAGGAAGCTGCGCCACCCAAGCCGCAGCAAGCGCCTAAAGGACTTTTTGGATTAACAAGCGCCCAATGCCCTGGCTTTTTTTGCGGGCCTCCCCGGCCCACACCCTATGCAGGGCGCTCTGCCCCTGCACCCCGGCCCCATTTCTTTTGAAAGTAGAGCAGCACTTCCAAAAGGATAAAGCCAGGTTTGGGAACGCCTTGTTCCCCTGCGCTATCCCGTTTTGTGAGGAAATCCCTCCTTTTTGGTGTTTTAATGAAAATAGGAGCTGTTTTCCGGCTTAACACGCCGCTTTCCAGCCCTTTTTGAGGTTTTGTGAGGTTTTACGAGGTTTTCACAATTTTTAGTATTCTTGCCGTCCGCAAAACCCCGGTTAAGGGGCGGGCGGCCTCCATTAAATGGGAATACTTGACACTTTTAGTATAATATAATATACTGTTTGTATATTAACTTTGTTGGTATTGGGGTGAGAAAAGTGCATATCACATTAGAGGCAGATTATGCTATCCGCATTGTACACTGCCTTGCCAGGGAAAACCAGCGCATGGACGCAAAATCTATTGCGGAGGCAACAGGGGTGACCCTGCGCTTTTCCCTAAAAATTTTGCGTAAGCTGGTGGCCTCCGGTATTGTAAAATCCTTTAAGGGAACACAGGGCGGCTATGAAATTGGGCGCCCGCTGGAACAAATCTCCCTTTACGACGTAATAGAAACCATTGAGGGCGAATACCAGCTAAACCGCTGCAACTGCGTGGGCTACGTTTGCCAGTGCAAAAAGGGTGCTCCCTGCCAGTTTAAAAAGGTTTTTGGGGATATTTCCAAAGAGGTGCAAAAACAGCTGAAAGCCCACAAATTTTCAGAATTTATATAAAAGAAAAGCACCTGCAAAAGCAGGTGCTTTTCTTTTTGTTTTAACTACTTTACAGCACGTATAATCCCAATGGGAGTTTGCTCTAAGGACTGGCCAAGGGGGTTGTCCTTTAAAATTTTAACCAGCAGGCCGCGGTCCATATCAGGGCTGCTGGTGCCCAAAATCTGCCCTTCCAGGTCGTTAATATCTGTAATGGCTACAGGGAAGCCGCCCAAACGGTCCGAAATTTCTTTGGCGGTTTTATCCGGCTCCGCAGGGCCAAGAACCACATAATGGTTGTAAGGGGGCAGGGTGTAGCTGCATGGGCCGTCAATGGAACGGGCTTTGTAGCCGGCAATGTCGTAAAACCAGCCCCTGCGGCCAAACAGCTTGCCAATAGCGGAAACACCGGCAGCAAACAGAATACGCAGGGTGCCGCATTCCCGCAAGGCCATTTCCATGGTTTCCGGGATGCCTAAGCCAATGCCGTAAGGGTTTTTATACACAAATTTGCACAAAAACTTTGCCAAAGGGCGGGGATGTATTTCAGACATAGGAATGGCCCTTTTTTGGGTGCAGGCCACAGCCTTTTCAGTAATAAACAAAATATCGCCCGGTTTCAGGGCTTCAGCGGCATAGTGGTGGGCTACGTCGCAAATGTTGTCTTTATCGGTAATAACATGGGTTTTAATGGCAAGGCGATGGTAATCCACGCCATCAATGGTGACAGTTTCGTTTTTTCCTTCGTTTACAATATAATTTTCGCCCATAGCAATAACAGTCCTTTCCCAAAGGGATTATAATGTTGTTGAACCTGCATTCATAGCCAGGGGACAGCGGTTTGGCAAGAGATTTTATTGTCAGCCAAGGCAAATTTTTCTGCAATACGGTAATGTATTGCAATATACTTTGTGTCTGGCAAGAAAATTTAACGCAGAATGACAGCAAAAGAAATGCCAAAGCGCGTTAAATGGTTATGAATACAGGCTATAGCTCTATTATAAACATTATAGCATAAATTAACAGGAAAATATGGGCTTGCCAAAAATTTTTCATATTTCCTCCTAAATTGTAAACGCCCTGCCCAGGTTTGGGAGTATTCAAGTAAAAAGCGAAAGGAAAGGAAAAGAAAGGAAAGAAATCCGCTTGGGGTTTTAGAGGCCGGAGGGCCCCGAAAAGGGTTTGGGGCTTGAAAGCCCCGCAAAATACAGGCTGTGTAAGCCCGTTGTCACAAACTTGGAAAAGGCAGGCATGTGGGGCATATACTATTAAATCTGCAAAAGGGACATTCCCCACGGGTTTCCGGCCAAGATGTAAAATTTTCGGTTTACAGAATGTTGCGTTTCCTTTGGCGCATACTGTATTTAGTGCTTCTGTGCCATCGATTAACAAGAGGATGCCAGCGTCCCAAGCTTGCGGCGCTGGCGGCGTTGCTGGCGCCCAATAATGAGGGCAACAATGTCAGTGGCAATTTTGGCCTTAAAAAACCGTATTGCCCCTTGTTAATCGATGGTAGGATAATTTTACATTTAAATACCGGCCAATCTCTTTTATTTTGTAGGAGAATAGGCTATAATTACATTTGGGCGTCCTGCCGGTTGGCCCTAAAAAATAAAACAGGAGAAAAATTATGGTTTTTGCAAACTTGATTTTTATTTACATATTCCTGCCCCTAAACCTGTTGCTTTACTTTATTACAAAAAATAAAACCTTCCGCAATGTGGTTCTAATTGTGTTTTCCTTGTTGTTCTACACCTGGGGAGAGCCGGTTTGGGTTGGCCTGCTCCTTTTTTCGGTGGCTTATGACTACCTCCATGGCCTAGCTATCCAGCGCTGGCGGGGCAAGTGGCAGGCAAAGGTGGCCCTAATTTCCGCCCTTACCATGAATATTGGCCTGCTGGTGGTATTTAAGTACAGCGGCTTTTTGGTAGAAAATATGAACAGCCTGTTTGGCCTCAGCCTGCCAGTACCAGCGGTGGGCCTGCCCATTGGCATTTCCTTTTACACGTTCCAGATTATTTCCTACGTTGTGGACGTTTACCGGGGGGACGTTTTGGCTCAGCGCTCCTTTTTCAAGTTTTTAATGTACGTTTCCAGCTACCACCAGCTGGTAGCTGGGCCCATTGTACGCTACAGCGACATTGAGGCGGAAATAGACAGCCGGCAAATCTCCTTTTCCGACATCAGCGAAGGTGTCACTAAGTTTGCCATTGGCCTTGCGAAAAAGGTTATGGTGGCCAACGTGGCCGGCCAGCTGGTGGCCCAGTACCTGGATGGGGACTTAACACGCCTTTCCGTGGCAGGGAGCTGGTTTGGGGTGCTGCTGTTTGCCCTGCAGCTTTACTACGACTTTTCCGCCTATTCCGATATGGCCATTGGCCTGGGGCGCATTTTTGGGTTCCACTACGGTGTTAATTTTAACTACCCCTACATTGCGGCATCCGTAACGGAATTTTGGCGGCGGTGGCACATTTCCCTCAGCAGCTTTTTCCGGGATTATGTGTACATCCCCTTAGGGGGCAACCGTAAGCACCAGGTGTTTAACATTGCCGTTGTTTGGCTGCTCACCGGCCTGTGGCATGGCGCCAGCTGGAACTTTGTTTTGTGGGGGGCCTACTATGGGGCGCTGCTTATTATAGAAAAATGGTTCCTTTTGGGTATTTTGAAAAAGCTGCCTGCACTTTTTGGCCATATTTACCTTATTGCCGTTTCCCTGGTGGGTTGGGCCCTGTTTTATGTGACGGATATGTCCCGCTTAAAACAGCTGCTTTCCATAATGTTTGGCCAGGGCGGCGCCCCCCTTACCGATGTCACCCTTTCTATTGTTATTTCCAACAATATTTTTTGGCTTGGGCTGGTGCTGCTGTTCTGTATGCCTGTTACCCAGTGGGTAAAACGCAGGGCGCAGGCCATTGGCCAAAGGGGCCAGGTTGTGGTTCAAGGCTGCACGGCAGCAATGAACCTGGTTATTTTGTTCCTCTGTACAGCCATGCTGGTAGGGCAGAGCTACAACCCGTTTTTGTACTTCCGCTTTTAAGGCAAGGAGGGTTTTGTAATGAAAAAAAACAATTCCAAAAAAAGCTGGGCTTACGAGCTGGAAACCACCCACATTTTAAACTTTGCCCTGTTTTTTACAGTGATTGCCGTTGTGGGTGTGCTGGCGGTGGCGCTGCCAAAGCCTAAAATATCGGAATACGAGAAAAGGGACCTGGCTGCCATGCCCCAATTTACATGGCAGGCGTTGTTCAGCGGCAGCTATACCAAGGATTTGGAGCTGTTTTTTGCCGATACCTTTCCCGCCAGGGAAAAGTTTGTGGAAATTTCGGCCCGGATGGAGGATATGCGCGGGATGCGTATGGATGACGTAAAAATCCATGAGCAGCCTTCCACTTCCCAATCGCAGCCGCCCTCAGCCCCCTTGGGGGACCAGTTCCCCGCCCAGCAGCCGGAAAAAGAACAGGAGCAGCAGGCCCCTCCTGCCCAGGAACAGGCGCCGCAGCAGCCCTCCGAACTACAGGCGGTGGAAAACGATGTAGAAGGGGAGAAGCGCGGCTCGGTGTTCCTTTATAAGGATATGGCCCTGCCCATGTTTGGCGGCAACAAACCTGCCGGCCAGCAGTACGCCCAGGTTATTACCAATTACAGCGAGGTTTTAGGGGACAGTGTTACTGTGTATAATTTAATTATCCCTTCTGCAATTGAGTTTTATCTTCCGGAAAAGTACAAAGACCAGGGCATTACTGGGGACGAAAAGGATAATATTGATTATATTTACTCCCAAATGGGGGAAAAGGTGCATACGGTGGACGCCTACAGTAAAATGGACCAAGCAAAGGACCAGTATATTTATTTCCGCACAGACCACCACTGGACAGCTCGGGGCGCTTACGCTGCTTACCAGGCATTTTGCCAGGAGGCGGGCCTTACACCTGTACCTTTGGAGGATATGGAATACCACCGCATTGACGGTTTTGTAGGCAGCCTTTACGGACAAACCCAGGAGATTCGCCTGAAAGAAAACCCCGATTATGTGGAATATTTTGTTCCACCCCAGCCCCACACCACCTACCGGTATGTAAAAAATGAGCCCTATACCCCTTACCCGTCCACAGTGTGGGCCAGTTACGCAACCAGCGGGCCCAACACATACAGTGTGTTCCTTCATGGGGATTTCCCCCTTACCCACATTATAACCGGCCAAAACACAGGGCGAAAAATTGCAGTGGTAAAGGAATCCTTCGGCAACGCGTTTTCCCCTTTCCTTATTTCCCACTACGACGAAATTTTTGTGGTGGACCAGCGGTACTTCCAGCTTGGCTTTATTAACTTTATACAGCAAAACGGCATTAACGAGCTGCTGTTTATTAACAATGTTTTTGCCGCCAATACCTACATTCGCATTAACGAAATCAGCCGCATTATGTACCAGCAGTTTGTTCCCCCAGTTTACACGCCCCCGGTAGAGGAACCGGAGGAGGAAACCCAGCCGGAGGAGATTGAGGTTGAGGAAGAGGAAAAGCCGAAAAAAGCAAAAAAGAAAAAGCCTGTGAAAAAAGACGATGATGAGGATGACGACGAGGATGACGATTAACCTTGTGGAAAAAAGGAGGAGCGCCAATGAAAAAGTGCCTTGCAGCCATAGGGGCGGCGCTGCTGCTTTTTGCAGGCTGTACCTCCCTTTCTGATGAAAAAGCGGCCCCTCCGGCAATTACTACCCTGGTGCTGGCCCTGCCGGAGGGCGCCAGCCGCCGCCTGGAGGAAACTGCCAGGGAGCTGATACGCCGCGGGGAGGATTTTTCCCAAAATACCTTGGCCTTTGAACTGGTTTATGAAAAGGATATTGCGCAAGCAATGGAAAAAGGCACAGCCCATATTTACATTGCGGAAAATGCGGCGGCAGCCCAAACCTGGGAAAAGCTGAATGCCCTGGAGCTGCCATACCTGTTTTACAATGCGGATCATATGGTAAGCGGGGTGAACGCCCCGGAATTTTTAAAAAGCCTGAACAAGGTTGCCGGGCTGCCTGTGGAGCTGCGCCGGGTAGCCTTTGGCGGCTATATTGATATGGCGGGAACCTTACTTCAAGGGGAAAAAGAAGAAAGGACAGAGCCGGTACTTTTGGCCCTCAGCCAGGGCTTTTTTACCCAGCAGGCCCAGGAAATTTTAGAAATTACCCAAGTAACGCCTTTGGAGGGGCAAACGCCCCTTTCCGTGGTTCACCGCGGGGAGGCGGAATTGGGGGAGGTTCAGGCGGATGACGTACTCCTAAAAAGCCTGGAGGGGCAAACGCTGTTTTTCACTCAGCACCGCATGGTGCTGGTAGATATTTTTTTCGCCTCTAATATGGACGAAATTTTACCTTTGCGGGAGCAGGCCGCTTTAGAGGAGGCCACCGTTTATGCTGCCGGCTACTGCAAAACCATGGCGGATGAAGCCCGAAAACAAACCGCAGCAAAGGCCCATGAAACAGGCGCTGCCGGGCGCAGCCCAAACATCAATAATTTGTTTAGCCGCTTTGGGGATTTATACAGCGCCCAGGGCAGGCGGGCCGCCCCGGCCTACGATAAGGATTTAGCCAAATTATTGCGCCAATACGGCATTAAAAATTAAAGAACACTCCTCGCAAGCACTGGGGAGTGTTCTTTTATTATTCAATATCATTGAAAATAACCCGCCGGGGAAAAATTCCCGGCGGGTTATTGGCTTGTTATTACTTTTGGGTAGCGATGGAAGTGGCTACTACCATCCAGTTGGAAGCCCCTTCTGCAGGTGCTTCCACATATTTTAAGGAGATGCACAGCTTGTTTACAGAAGTGCCCCCAAGGTTAACGTAGGCTTGTACATCGCAGGAATCGTCGCCTTTTACAATTTCTAATCCGTCAACAGAGCTTAAATCGGGGAAATCCTCATCGTCAGGGAAAGCGGCGTAGTATTCCGGGGCAGTGTCGGCCTGGTAGTTGTTGATAACCTCCTGGAAGGCGGCCAAAACAGCGTCTTTATCCTCCTGGGCCTTTTCCACCAAACCAGCTTTTTGGTCCTCTGCCGGGGCTTGTGTTTCCGGCTCCTTTTCCTCCTGAGGCTGGGCCTGGGTAGGAATGGTTTCGGGGTCGGGATTGGCCGCAACGGGCTCCTTTTTATTGCTGCAGCCTGCAAACAGGGCTGCGCATACCAGTACGGCAGCTAAAAGCACTTTCCATTGTTTCATTATTTATCCTCCTGTTCTGCCGCGGAAAAGCGGCGTACAATTGAATCTATATTTATAATAGTACCAGTATACTATGTTTTTCTGCAAAAAACTTGAAAAACCTATAAACAGAATATGTCTAATTTAATAATTTTTACAGTTATCCTATTTCCTTTTTTTGGTTTTTTGCACATACCGCTGCCTAAAATTGTTCCCCATCCCTTCCTGGGCCCTTTGCCGTACAAACAGGCATTGTTCTTCCAGCATATCCCGCTTGGGCAGAATTACCGCCTGGCTAATGTTTAAAAAGAATAAAAAATGCCGCTTCATTTCAAAGCCTTTGAACATCCGTTTCCACTGGTAAAAGGAATTCTCCCCCTGGGTGGCCAGATGCAGCCCCTGGCCGGAAACCGTAATTGTATATTGGCTGTTAAAGGCGGCCCTGTCGCTTTTTATGTACTGGTGTACCATAAACTCTGTTACCCCAAGCACCAAAAGCAAAAAAACAAGGAATACCCAGCTAATGTGAAACAGCAGGGTGTTGGGGTGAAACCAGGGCAAAATGCGCCCAAGCAAAATGGCAATAGCAAGGGCAGCTATGGCCATAACAATATATGGCTCCAGCCTGTGGCGCTGGAACAGGTTAAAATAGGCCACAGCCCGGTAATCCCGGTGGCGTATGGTGGTTTTAAACTGTATTTGTTTTTTGTTATATTCCATATTTCCCTCCTGTGTTACTGCAAGCCGCCTAATTTTGTTATTTCGCTAAAGGTTCCCCCGCAGGCCTGGGCCAGCAGCTGGGGAGATGTTTCTATTTGCAGCCCCCGTTTTCCGCCGCTTACCACAATGGTTTCCTGGTTTAGGGCGGAGCTGTGGAATACCGTAGGGAACTGCTTTTTCATTCCCAAGGGGGAACATCCGCCCCGCACATAACCGGTGAGGGGGGTAATTTCTGCCACGTGAATCATCTCCATGGATTTTTCCCCCACACAGCGGGCCGCCTTTTTTAAATCCAATTCCTCCGCCACGGGTATTACAAATACAAACACGCCCTTGCTGCTGCCGCGGCATACCAGGGTTTTAAATACTTTTTCCGGGGGAAAGCCTATTTTTGCCGCTGCGGTTACCCCGTCCAGTATGCCGTCGCTGCAATCGTAACAGTGGGCTTTATAAGTAATATTTTGTTTTTCCAAAATGCGCATAACATTTGTTTTTTGCTGCGCCATTGTTGTTTCCTCCCGTCTGTGTTTTTGTTTTTTTCCGTTCCAGTGGCAAGCAATGGAGGCCCCCGCCTTTGTCAGAGAGGCAGGAAAAAACAGGGGCGCCGCTGGCAGGCCCCTGTTTTACGCAAAACTTCCCAGCTTATTTTGTATGGAGTTCTACCAGCTTCAGCAAAACTTCCACAATTTTTTCCATTGCCTGAATAGAAACATACTCAAACCGGCCATGGAAGTTTTCGCCGCCGGTGCACAGGTTGGGGCAGGGCAGTCCCATGTAGGAAAGGCGGGCCCCGTCGGTGCCGCCCCGTACAGGCAGTTCAATTACTTCTACGCCGCAGGCTGTAAAGGCTTCCCGGGCTTTTTCCACCAGGTGGAAGTGGGGTTTAATCTGTTCAATCATATTGTAGTAGGAGTCCTTTACCTCTGCCTCAACGGTGCCCTGGCCGTATTTTTCGTTTAAGTAAGCGGCAATTTTAGTAAAGCGGGCTTTTTTCTCCTCAAATTTTGCTTTATCGTGGTCACGGATAATATAGTTCATGGTGGTAAGCTCTACCCCGCCGTGGATTTCATCCAAATGGCTAAAGCCTTCCCGGTGTTCTGTAAAGGAGGGGTTTTCAAATACGGGCAGCATGGAGTGGAACTCCATAGCCAGCAAAGCGGCGTTTACCATAACATTTTTAGCCCCGCCGGTGTGGCTGCTTATGCCGTGGATGGTAATATTTGCAGAAGCGGCGTTAAAGTTTTCGTAAGAAATTTCCCCCAGCTCCCCGCCGTCCACAGTGTAGGCGTATTTGGCGCCGAAGCCCTTTACATCAAAGTAGTTGGCGCCGCGGCCAACCTCCTCGTCGGGGGTAAAGCCAATTTTAATGGTGCCATGGGGCAGTTCCGGGTGAGCCATTAAGGTTTCAGCCAAGGTCATAATTTCGGCAATGCCAGCCTTGTCATCAGCGCCCAAAAGGGTAGTGCCGTCGGTAACAATCAGGTCCTGGCCAATGTATTTGTTCAGGCTGGGGTAATCCCTTGTTTTCATGGAGATGTTTTTTTCTTTATTCAAAAGAATATCTCCGCCGGGGTACTGCTCCACAATGCGGGTTTTAATGTTGGCGCCAGGGGCGGCGGAAACCGTATCCATGTGGGCAATAAAGCCTAAAACAGGGACGTTTTCGCAGCCCTTAGCAGCGGGAACTGTACCGTAAACATAACCTTTATCGTCCATAAAGGCGTCGGAAATGCCCATAGCTTTCATTTCCTCCACCAAATACTTGCCCAGGTTTTTCTGTTTTTCTGTGGTGGGGACGGTTTGAGAGTGGCTGTCAGACTCTGTATCAAAGGAAACGTATTTCAAAAATCTTTCATGGTTTTTCATGGGAAATCTCTCCTTTTTTCCGGCGGCGCCGGTGTTTATTTCCTTTTCATTATACTCTTTTCCTCTGTTTGTTACAACAAGCTTTTTGGGCCTATTGGGGAATTGCTAATTGTAACAGGAAAATAACCAGCAGGTGGGCTGGGTAAAAGGCGTAGAAAACCCACTTGGATATTTTAGGCTTTATATTGGTGTGAATATAAATAAAGGGCAGGGCCAGCAGGCAGAAAATTTCAAACCCAATAGCGTGGCCGCCAATTTTTAAAGCAAGGGGATCCTCCATGTACCCATTTAAAGCGGGCAGGTAGTAAAGGGTGAACAGCAGGGCGCCCAGCCAGGGGGTATTGCGGCACAGGTAAAAAATTAAAATTAAAACAAGGCCAGTAATGGAATAGTCAAAGTTAATTAGGGAAAGCAGCAGGAAGCCGCCAAGGAACAGCCACCACTTTTTTTCTTTAAAGCCCCAGGCCGCCGCCAGGCTTACCAGCAGGGTAAAGAAAATGTTCAGGTTAAACAGGTTGCTCAAAAAGTCGTCGGCGTTAAAGGCCAGTATCCAAAAGGGCTGGGAAATGAGGGCAAAGGCGCCTAGGCGCAAAAAATATTTTTGGATATTGTGGGTGTACAGCATACCCACAGTAAGGCAGTAGCAGAACAAAGGAAAAGCCAGCCGGCCAATCCAGCGGAAAACAGGGTATTGGGGGAAAAAGGCGGCGCCAAAGTGGTCCACCACCATGGAAAGTATGGCAACCAGCTTAATAAAATTGGTGTCCAGGTTGGTTTGCAGCTTTGGTTCGCCAGCTTGCGGCAGTGTTTCCTTTGCCTGCAAGGGCTCCCCAGTTGCAGGCAGATTTGCTTCGTTCACGGTAAAACCTCCAAGTTGTTTATTTTGTCAGCGGATTTACCGCATCCATTATGGCAGGTATCTGCTGTAATCTTTTTCTTTTTGGAAGTGTGTGGACACTTCCAAGCCTGTGCCAGTGGGCCTACCTGG
>CAJTSZ010000052.1 GCA_910578755.1 uncultured Oscillospiraceae bacterium
CGCAAGTTTGGCAAAGCCAAACTTGTAGCCGTTCGCTGAACGGCGTTGCCCCTTCTTACTTGTAAGGAGGGATAATCTTTTTCTCCTTCCTTGCAAAAGGGGAAGGAGGTGAGGCTGATGTATGTGACGTTTGGCGAGTTAATCGCGTTTACATCCATGCTTATCAGTTTTGCAATGTTTATTGTAACTGTAATAAGTATCATAAACAGAAAAAGATAACCGCCTACATACTTTGCTCAGTGTAGCGGTTATCTTTTAATCGCATATAGGGGCAAAACCGTCAAATACGCTGTTACCAGCAGCGTGGGCAAGCCCTTTTCTTTACTATTAGTATATTCCAAATAACTGAAAATGTCAACCAAAGGGCCCACAGTAGGGGGCTCTTTTTTTGTACAGCAAACAGGGAAAGAATAAAAAGAAGAAAAAAATCATAAAAAAGGATGTGACAAAATGAGTTTACACAAACTATGCGGTGGAATAGGTGTGGCGGCTGGGATAATGGCCACGTTCCTTGGCGGATGGGACGCGGGCTTGCAGGCCCTGCTTACGGCCATGGCGGTGGATTTTGCCCTGGGGCTTATGGTGGCGGGGGTGTTTAAAAGGTCCCCCAAGTCCCCCAACGGGAGGCTGGAGAGCCGCGCCGGCTGGAAGGGGCTTTGCAGGAAAATCGGCAGCCTGTTTTTGGTGGTTATCGCGGTGCAGCTGGACGCGGCGTCGGGCTTAACCGTCATCCGGGACGCCGTGGTCATTGCGTTTTTGGCCAACGAGGTTATTTCCATTACAGAGAATTTGGGGCTCATGGGCGTGCCTATCCCCAAAGCCATTACAAATGCCATTGATATTTTAAAAAGCAAGGAGGAACAGGAACATGAACAAATACATAATTGACGTCAGCGGCCACCAGGGCAGCATTGATTTTGCCAAGGTAAAGGCGGCGGGAGTCAGCGGGGTAATGCTCAAATGCACCGAGGGGGACGGCTACCTTTCCCCGGCCTTTTTGCAAAACTACAAAAACGCCCTGGCGGCGGGCCTGGCTGTGGGGGCATACCACTTTTTACGGGCGGGGACGGTGAACGCGGCGGCCAAGGAGGGCCGGTGGTTCGCCCAAAACACAAAGGGATTGACTCTTTCCCTGGGCCTTGCCCTGGACATGGAGCCGGAGGGCTGCGCCTGGGACACCGCCAACGACGGGGAGCCAATCAGCCCCACCCAGGCCTACAATATAGTCAATGCGTTTTCCCAAAACGCCGGGGGAGGCAGGCTGTGGCTCTACTCCACCATTGACTACTTTAACCGCTTTTTAACGGATGAAGATTTGCAATGCTGCCCCAAATGGCTGGCCAACCCCTCCAAGCTGCCTTTCAGCAAGCCGGTGGAAATGGTGCAGTACAGCTGGAAGGGCAGGGTGGACGGCATTTCCACCGATGTGGACCTGAACCTGCTGCTGCCCTGCCCCCAGTCGCTGGATATGCCCGCTTTGGCCAAGGAGCCGGTGGTGTTTGAGGCGGCCGGGGAGCCGGAGCCGGAACCAACGCCGGAGCCCGGGGAAAGTAAGTGGATTTACCGACTCACGGGGAAAATCGGCTGCGTGGCGGTGGATTTGACCTTGGAACGGTTGGAAGTGTAAGTGTAGAAGTGTAAAGGAACGCCGCCCGAGTATTGGGCGGCGTTTTTTGTGTTTCAGGCAGTTTGCTTTAAAAAATATCTGGGTGTGTTACCAAGTGTGTTATTCCTGCTTTTTAAGGGGAAAGTAAACCGCCGTCAAACCCTTTATTTAAAAGGATTTGACGGCGGTTATTGTGGCGGGAACGTGTGGGAATCGAACCCACCTATGCAGCTACTAACCACAATTACTGGTTTTGAAGACCAGAGGGCACACCAGCGACCCATCCGCTCCCAAATAGCTTATTTATAATACCACAAACCGGTGGGTTATTCAAGCTATTTTTGCCGGATTTACAAGTATTTTTACCCTTTGCTGTACAATACCCTGGCATCGCCCACTTTTTTTGTAATATTCTTGCGGTCCCAATATTCCAGCAGGGCCACAGTATATTTGCGGGAGCTGCCCAGAAGGTCCCGCAGTTCGCCCAGGGTAATTTGCCCGTGCTCCTTAATGTATTGGGAGGCCTGCTTTAGGGCGTTGTCGTAATTTTCCTTGTGGAAAATAATTTGGTCGGCCGTTTTTACCAGTTTGCCGTCGTTTATCATGGATTCCAGCACCTGCTTAAATCCTTTTTCCTTGGGGAATTTAGCAGCCACCTCGTCGGGGGTGGGCACAGCATAGCCAGCCTGGCGGAAAATTTCTTCTATTTGCTCCATAAGCTTCTGCTGGCCGGAACTGAACTGCACCTGGAAGCTGGCCAGGGCAACCACACCCTCCTGGCAGCTTAAAACGCCGTTTTCCACCATATACTGGGTTATTTTATCGGCGCAGGCAATGTCCTGCCCAGGGAACAGCTTGCCGCGGAACTCGTCCCGCTTCATGCCGGGGCGCAGAGGGTTTTCCGTATGGTAGGCGGCCAGCAGCTTTTGGGCCCGCTGCTGCAGTGCCTGGAGGAATTCCCGATGGATTACCACAGAGCTGTTTACTGGGTACACCTCCTTTTCTGAAAGGAGGACGGAAATAACGCTGTTGAACACGTCGCTGTCAATGGCGGTGTGGGTTTTTAAAAAATCCAAGGTTTCGTACCGGTAGGAGTATTCCCGCAATGTTTGGCAGATTTTATCCTTTTCATTGCCGGTATCCCGAATATTTAAGGCGGCAATTACGCTGGGGTCGTTGCGTTTATGCTTCAGGGGGTTGGAATCCAGCACAGAGCCGCCGCCAATGGTTTCCAAAGGGGAGTAAAAGCGCAGGACAAAGCGGTCGCCGGTTTTGGCGGCAATTTCCTCCTCCAGGCGCAGCTGGGCATAGCCCTGCTCCCCGGCGCAAAGCACATCCTTATCCAAAAGCACCACCTTGCACAAAATATCCTTGGCGCCGTGGTACAGGTGCAGGCGGCTGCCGTTAAAAATATCCCGCTGGCAGTCCTTTAAAACGGTCATTTTAATATCCAGCATCATGGTGGTGTGCATGGAGTTGGGTTTGGCAACCACATCGCCTTTTTCAATATCGGCCTTTTTTACATTGGCCAGGTTTACCGCCACCCGCTGGCCGGCGTAGGCGGTGGGAACATCCTTGGAATGAACTTGCAGGTTGCGTATTTTTGTTTGCAGGCCGCCGGGGTACAGGGTAACAGGGTCCCCAACATTCATCTGCCCTTCAATTAAGGTGCCAGTGACAACGGTGCCAAAGCCTTCAATGGAGAACACCCGGTCCACAGGCAGGCGGAAGGGGGTGTTGGGGTTTTTTAGCTGGGTGGTTTCCTCAATTAGCTGGAAAATGGCCTGGCGCAGGGATTCAATTCCCTCCCCGGTATAGGAGGAAACGGGGAGGACGGGGGCGTGCTCCAAAAAGGTGCCCTTTACCTCGGCGCGGATGTCTTCCGTTACAATTTCCAGCCAGTCCTCGTCCACGGTGTCCTTTTTGGTTACAACAATGAGCCCCTTGGGAATATCCAACAGGGAAAGGATGCCCAAATGTTCCCGGGTTTGGGGCATAAAGCCTTCGTCAGCCGCCACTACCAGCAGGGCAAGGTCAATGCCGCCGGCGCCGGCCAGCATATTTTTTACAAATTTTTCGTGGCCGGGCACGTCAATAATGCCAGCCTTTTCCCCGTCGGGCAAATCCAGGTAGGCGAAGCCCAGCTCTATGGTAATGCCCCGCTTTTTTTCTTCCTTGATGCGGTCGGTTTCAATGCCGGTTAGGGCGCGTATTAAGGCGGTTTTGCCGTGGTCCACATGGCCGGCGGTGCCAATAATAATGTTCTTCATGAAATCACCTTTTTATTTTACACAGTTTTTGCGAAGAATTTCATTGATATAGGGGAACTGTTTTTCGTTAATGGTGCGCACATCAAAGAGCATACGCTCCTTGGAAATGCGGGCAATAATAGGCAGAGGGGCCTTTCTAAGCCGCTGTTCCAAAGTATCCAGGGAAATTTCCGTGGTTTTTAAAGCGATAACAATGCTTGGTATCATTTGGGTGGGCACAGAGCCGCCGCCAATTTGGCCTACATCCTCGCAAAGTTCCACGGTATAGCCCTGGGGGTTTTCCTCAAGGAGGGCAAGGAGCTTTTCGGCCTTTGGCCGCAGTGTTTCGGGGGTGGCGGCTATCATTTGCAGGGTAGGGATGGTAGCCATGGCCTGGGCTGGCTCCAAATAATCCCGCAGGGTTGCTTCCAGGGCGGCAAGGGTGAGCTTATCTATACGGAAGGCCCGGGTGAGGGGGTTCTTTTTCATAGCGTCAATGTACTGTTTTTTACCAATAATAATGCCTGCCTGGGGGCCGCCCATAAGCTTGTCACCGCTGAAGCTGATAATATCCGCACCGGCTTTTACACTGTCCTGCACATTGGGTTCGTCCAAAATGCCGTAGTCCTCCAGGCGGATGAGGGCGCCGCTGCCCAGGTCGTACAAAACGGGCAGGCCGGCATTGTGGCCAATCTCCACCATTTCCGCCAAAGAGACCTCTTCCATAAAGCCCATAATTTTAAAGTTGCTGGTATGTACCTTTAACAGGGCCCCGGTGTTTTCGGTGATGGCTTTGGTGTAGTCGGAAGGATGGGTTTTGTTGGTAGTGCCTACCTCGACTAAGGCGCCGCCGCTTTGGGCCATAATATCCGGTACACGGAAGGCGCCGCCAATTTCCACCAGTTCCCCGCGGGAAACGATGACTTCCTTCCCCTTGGCCATGGTGCTTAGCACCAGCATAACGGCCGCCGCGTTGTTATTTACCACCATGGCATCTTCGGCGCCGGTGATTTTGGAAACCAGTTCCTCCACATGGTCGTACCGGCTGCCGCGGCTGCCCTTTTTCAGGTTATATTCCAGGGTATTGTAGTCCTGGGCAATACTGGCAATGGCCTGTACCGCATGGTCGCTTAACCGGGCGCGGCCCAGGTTGGTGTGAAGGATAATGCCGGTGGCGTTGATTACCGGGCGCAGGTTCATGGCGCTTTTTTCTTCCATTAAAGCAATGGCCTGGGCGCACAGGGGGGCGGGCTCCACAGAAATATTTTCTTCCCCTGCCAAAATGGCCTGGCGCAGGGCCTCTATGGTTTCGCGCAGGCTTTCCACCACTACAGTATGGGAATAGCTTTGGGCGGCTGCTGTGATTTCCTCCCGGCGAAGCAGGTCGTCTATTTTAGGAATTTGCCGAAGCAGCTGGGAATTTGGGTTCATGAAATATCATTCCTTTATTTATATAAATTTTTACTATGTTTTATGTTTGATTTTTGTTGGGAAGTATGCAGTTGTTTTTAAGCCTGTGCCGCGCAGGTTTTCCTTTTTGTATTTTACCATACCAGCCCTTGCTGCACAAGGCGGGGATAGGGCCCCACGCTGGGGACAAAGAAAAAGCGCCGGGGTGGGGCCGGCGCTTGGGGCAGGGCGTTAGCGGACAATAATGGCTTTTTCCTTTGGGTTTACTACCTGGCCTACAACCTGGGCGCAGGGGGTAACGCCGTTGAGCTCCTGTACCAGGTGCAGGGCCTGTTTTTCCGGCAGGGACACAAGGAGCCCACCGGAGGTTTGGGGGTCGGCCAAAATATCGCTTAAAAACTGGGGAACGGTGGAGGAAATTTCCACATCGTTTTTAATGTAGTGCATATTCTCGTAAGCCCCGGCAGGAACAATGCCCATTTTGGCAAATTCCTCCGCCGCCGCCAAAAAGGGCACATCCTTGGAGAAAATTTCAATGGTTTTGCCGCTGCCCTGGGCCATTTCCAGGGCGTGGCCCAGCAGGCCGAAGCCAGTAACGTCAGTACAGGCGTTGGCGCCCCCCACCTTGGCTACTGCGTCCTTGCCGTATTTATTCAGGGTGGACATATTGTCCGTCACCTGCTTTTCTGTGGCGCTGTCGGTAAGCTGGGCCTTCATGGCAGTATTTAAAATACCAATGCCCAAGGGTTTGGTAAGCACCAGCAGGTCCCCCTCCCGGCAGCTGCTGTTGGGCAAAACCGCTTTGGGGTGCATAAAGCCAGTGACGCACAGGCCGTATTTTGGCACAGGGTCGTCAATGGTATGGCCGCCGGCAATAATGGCCCCGGCTTCCTGCACCTTGCTGTACCCGCCCTGCAAAATTTCACCCATTACTTCCATAGGCAGGCAGGTGGGAAAGCAAATTAGGTTCATGGCCAGGGCAGGGTCGCCCCCCATAGCGTAAATATCGCTTAAAGAGTTAGCAGCAGCAATTTGGCCATAGAGGTAGGGGTCGTCCACCACCGGCGGGAAGAAATCTACCGTTTGTACCACAGCAAGGTCATCACGCACTTGATAGACCAGGGCATCGTCGCTGGTTTCAAAGCCTACAATCAGGTTGGGGTCGTAAAATTTAGGTAATTGACGCAAAACTTGCGCCAGGGCGTCTGGCCCAATTTTGGAAGCTCAGCCCCCGCCTTGGGTCATTTCTGTTAAACGCTGATTCGTCGCCATGAAAGGTTCCCTCCCTACAGGTTGTGTTTTGGCTGTTGTTCCGCTTTTGTTTTGCTATATTTAAAATATAAGTGTTATAGATTAAAACAATATAAAGCGGAAGGCTTATAGAAAAAATAAATAGCTTTTGGCAGGTTTACCGGGAAATTCCCTGCCATTTTGTTAATACTGTAAATAAATGTTGCTTTGTGACTACATAGTACCGCAAAATATGGTGAAAAACAATAGATAAAATAGATACTTATACAAAAAACTTTTAAAATACTGTAAAAGATGTTATACTAATACCTGTAGGCGGTATGTTGCAAAAGGCCGCTTAAAACAGCAGTAAACACCATGTGCCGTCACCGCTGCCCTTGTAAGCGGAGGGCGATGAAATGAGAGGAACCCATGGATTTTAAACAGTTAGAAGCCTTTGTGTATGTTGTAAAACTGAAAAGCTTTTCCAAGGCGGCCCAATGTATTTACCTTACCCAGCCAACGATTAGCGCCCACATTAATTCCTTAGAACGGGAACTGGATACAAAGCTGATTGAACGGGGCACAAAGTATGTTTACCCCACAAAGCCGGGCAGCATTTTGTACCAGTACGCGGAACGGATGCTGAACCTGCGGGAGGACGCGGCCTGCGCCGTAAAAAATTATAATAAGGAGCTGCGGGGGAGCTTAAATATATGCGCCTCCACAGTGCCTTCCCAATATGTGCTGCCAAAGGTGCTGGCCGCCTTTCGGGAGGAGTACCCCAATGTTGTGTTTAACATACAGCGGCAGGACAGCGGCGAAGTGGTGGAGAGTATTTTGCAGCGCAATGCGGAAATTGGCCTTACGGGAACCTCCAGCGAGGAAAAGGACATTGTGTTTGAGGAATTCACCAGCGACCGCCTGGTAATTATTGCGCCCAATACGGAAAAGTACCGGCAAATCCCCCAGGATAGCTTTGATTTGAACCTGCTGCGGCGGGAACCAATGGTTCTGCGGGAGGAGGGCAGCGGCACCCGCAAGGAAAGCGAATATTTTTTAAGCCTGGCCGGCATTGAGCCCCAGGAGCTGAACATTGTGGCTCAGTTCAGCGACCCGGACAGCATTAAGCACGCGGTGAGCCAGGGGCTGGGGATTTCTATTATATCCAAGGCTGCGGTGGAGGACTATGTTAACTTTGGGCAGATATTAACCTTCCGCCTAAAAAACATTGTTATGGACCGTAAGCTGTATATGGTTTACCGCAAAAACGCCCCCATGTCCTTTATTGGGGAAGTATTTTTGAGCTTTGTAAAGGCGTATTACGAAAAGCAGGAGGAACGGGAAAATGCAGGGCACAGCGTGGAATAACGGCAAGTTCCTGCCCAACGGGGCGGGCTGGGGCATACAGGTGACCAACTATTTCAGGGATGAATTTTTAAGCGTGCAGTGGCCCAGCTTTTTCCTTTGCCTGGAAGGGGAAGAGGGGGAAGTGGAGCTGGCCATTAACGACGATATGTTTTGGAGCCGCGGCCGGGAGCTGCGCAGCGCCAAAATTGGCAAATGGCTGATTAAAAACGGCTGCACCCGCTGGGAGGGCCAGCCGCCGGAAATTTTTTTAACAGAGCTGGGCCAGCGCCGCTTTAAGGCAAGCCTGCACCAATAGGAAAAGCAACAGCCGCCGGAAACCCGGCGGCTGTTTTTGTATTTTGCTTACATGGCGTACAGCACCTTAAAGCTGCCGTCAGGGGTGGTTTCCATAATAACGGTATAGGTTTCCAGCAGGTTATACTGCCTTGGTTCATTAAAGAAAAGCTCCATATCAAAAATGCCCAAGGTAATCTCCACCTGGTTCCCGCCGGGCAGGGGACGTTCCGTGTATTCCAGCACACCAAAGGCCTGGGCCCCGCCAAAGCCGCCCAGCATGGGAAGATGGTATTCCTCTGCCTGCGGGTCATAATATCTGTTTGAGGAGTGCGGCAGGGGCAGGTGGAGGGTGGGGTCAAAGGTATTTGTATCCAAGTGGGTAAAAAGAATCTGCTCCATGTCTGCCAGTGGAATTGCGTAATCCTCCGCGCTGCGCTGCCATTCCAATACCTTGTCCTTGTACAGAGGATGGGCAAGCATATAATGAAGAAAGGCTGCCTTTTGGGCCTCTGTAGGTGGTTGGGAGATTTGAACCCCCGCAATGCAGAGGCTTTTCGCCTCATTGGTCCAGCGCTGCTGTTCCTCCGTAAAGGCGCTTTCCTCCATGGGGAGGGGTTGGGCGGCTTGCCCCCAAAGGCCAAGCGCCGTCCTGCCAACTGTAGCCAGCAAAAGCAAAGCCAGAGATAGGGCAATGGGTTTCCAGTGTATTTTTATAAAAGCCATGAGGAAGCCTCCCTTGCTGTTTTAGCTGCCTTTATTATACAACTTTAAAAATAAGATTACCACCACCGATAGGCTTTATGGGGCTTGCAACCCCATGTCCCAAAAGCATATCCCCCCAAAAAACGCCAATAATAAAACGAAAAGATAAAGCCTCCCTTTTTTGGAGGCAAAATTCAAAAAGGATTTACAATGTTTCCTTGATTTTTTACAAATATCCGCTTAAACTGAATGTGTGCCAATAGAAAGAACCCCCTTTTCAGGGAGCAAAAAAGGAGATTGCCAGCAATATGGAAAAAACGGGCCTTGTGCTGGAGGGCGGCGGCTACCGCGGCGTTTATACCTCCGGCGTTTTAGATTATTTTATGGAACATAACCTGTACCTGCCCCAGGTGTACGGCGTTTCCGCCGGGGCCTGCAACGCCCTGGGCTATGCCGCCAAGCAGCCGGGGCGCAACGCAGAAGTGAACTTTCAGTTCTGCGGGGATAAACGGTACGCCAGCTACAGCAACCTGCTGCGGGTACGGGGTATTTTTAACATGGAGTTTGTTTTTGAGGAAATTCCCCAAAAGTATATCCCCTTTGACTATGAAACCTTTTTTTCTTCGGAAATAGAAACCAACATTGGTGTAACCAGCTTGGAAACGGGGAAAAGCGTGTTTTATACAAAGGGGCAGATGGATAAGCGGATGTTCCCTGTACGGGCCTCCTGCGCCGTGCCTTTGGCCTCCCACATCTATTATTTGGACGGTGTTCCCTGCCTGGACGGCGGCACCGCCAACCCAATCCCTATTGGTGTTTCCCTTAACCGGGGCAACCGGAAAAACATTATTATCCTCACCCAGGACCGCACCTATGAGAAAAAGGTGACCTCATCCCTGCCTTTGGTGCGCCGGGTATACCGGGAGTACCCCAATTTTATCCACACCATAGAGCGCCGCCACCTGCTGTATAACCGGCAGCGCCAGGTGTGCCGCTTTTTGGAAAAAACGGGCCAGGCCATTGTGCTGCAGCCCAAACGCCCGGTGGAAATACACAGCTTAAAGGCCCAGCTTCCTCAGCTGCAAGCATTATACCAGGACGGCTACCAGGACGCAAAGGAAAATTTTGAACGCATCCTGGCATTTTTGGAAGGCTAAGGCGCTATGAGGCCCAAAAGCAGGGGCCTCTGCTTTTTTATGGGGTATTTTGGCAAAACCCCTTGTAACTTTTTCCGTTGTTTCGTATACTGGTGTAAACAGGACAAATTACGCCAAAACAGGCCCGGCACACCCTGCCGGGGAGGCGGTAAAATACAAAGGAGAAAACAGCCATGAAAAAAATACTTCTTATTGCCACTGGCGGCACCATTGCATCCAAAAGTTCCGAGGAAGGGCTTACCCCCCTGCTTTCCTCCCAGGAGCTGCTGGCCCATGTTCCCCAGGTGAAGGAATTTTGCACGGTGGATACCATGCAAATTATGAATATTGACAGCACCAACATTCAGCCGGAATACTGGCTGGATATTGCCAACACCATTAAGGAACATTATGCCGATTACGACGGCTTTGTGGTGTGCCATGGTACTGACACCATGGCCTATACAACGGCGGCACTTTCCTACCTGATTCAAAATTCCCCCAAGCCCATTGTTGTTACCGGTGCCCAGAAGCCCATTGATATGGAAATTACCGATGCCAAAACAAACCTGGCCGACAGCCTGCTGTTTGCCAGTTATGACAACGCCCATGCCGTTTGCCTGGTGTTTGACGGCAAGGTGATTGCCGGCACCCGGGCCCGCAAGGTGCGCACCAAAAGCTACAACGCCTTTGAAAGCATCAATTACCCCTACCTGGCCACTATCCATGACGGACGCATTATCCAGTATATTTCTGAAAGCGTTCCCTGCGCTTACCCCGCATTCTACAGCGCCATTGACCCCAAGGTGTGCCTGCTGAAGATGATTCCCGGCATGAACCCGGACGTTCTGACCTACATGGGCGAGAAGTACGACGCCATTATTATTGAAAGCTACGGCGTGGGCGGCATCCCCAGCGACGAACACCGAAACTTTTTAAACGAGGTGGAGCGTATTGTGAGCATGGGTAAAATTGTTGTTATGACCACCCAGGTTATGCACGAGGGCAGCGACATGGATGTTTACGCTGTGGGCCACGTGGCCAAACAGCGCTATGGCTTAATGGAATCCTTTGATATGACCTTAGAGGCCGCGGTTACAAAACTGATGTGGATTTTGGGACAAACCAACGACCCGCAGAAAATGAAATCCATGTTTTACACCACCATTAACAGGGATATTTTGTTCCAGGGGGAGTAATTGTGGCAGAAAAACTGGAACAGCAAAACCATTGCACCCTATGCCCAAGGCAGTGCGGCGCTGACCGTACCCAGGGCCAGGGCTTTTGCGGCGGCGGCCCCAAGGCAAAAATAGCCAGGGCCGCCCTGCACTTTTGGGAGGAACCCTGCATTAGCGGGGAGGAGGGCAGCGGTACGGTGTTTTTTTCCGGCTGCCCCTTACAGTGCTGCTTTTGCCAAAACCACAAAATCAGCAACGCCAATTTTGGCAGGGAGGTTTCCACCGCCCGGCTGGGGGAAATTTTTTTGGAGCTGCAGGCCCAAGGGGCGAACAACATTAACCTGGTGACTGCGGGCCATTACGCGCCCCAGGTAATTGAGGCTTTGGGTTTGGTGAAGGGCCGGCTTCACATTCCTGTGGTGTATAATTCCAGCGGTTATGAGGAGATGAGCACCCTGCGCCTGCTGGAGGGCTATGTGGATATTTACCTGCCAGATTTAAAATATATGGACAATCAGCGGGCCCAGAGGTATTCCGGCGCGGCAAATTACGTGGAAAAGGCGACAGCCGCCATTTTGGAAATGTACCGCCAGGCGGGCCCGGCCGTATTTGATGAAGCAGGACACATGAAAAAGGGGATGATTGTGCGGCACATGGTACTGCCCGGCGGTATAAAGGACGCCTGCGCCGTGCTGGAGTGGCTGAAAGAAAACCTGCCCTTGGATAATGTTTGGGTTAGCGTAATGAGCCAATATACCCCTTTTTACAAAAGCGGGGAGTACCCGGAAATACACCGCCGCCTAAACCAAAAGGAGTACAATGCTGTGCTGGATGCCCTGGACAGCTTGGAAATAGAGAACGGCTTTGTACAGGAATTAAGTTCCGCCAAAGAGGAATATACGCCGGATTTTTGCCTGCAAGGGGTATAGGGGGCTTTTTTTCTTGGCCCACAGGCCCTGTTTTTTAGCCCTTTTTATGAGGGTTAGTGTGGTTTTTCGTATTTTTTCGTGATTTTTTTGCAAAAAAATTTTCTATTTCTGCCTTGGTACTGTAGTGCGTCCCCGGTCCCGTTTCTTATAGTAAAAGCCCACCTGTTCCTACAGGTGGGCTTTTATCTGTTCCACAATAAAAAGCTGATGTGCAGACGAAAGAATTTTCGCAAGCTTTGCAGGCGAAGCCAAAAAACTTGTAAGGGGCGTTCACACAGTTTTGTTTCGCGCAAATGGTTCGCGCCCCGTTTCGCCCTCCCTGCCTCATGCAAAGCTTCGCAAGAAAAAACAGTTTCGCTTTGTTCGACTATTTTTTAAAGCTTTCCAGGGCGGCAACAGCATTATCCAGGTAGTTTACATTCATATCCTCAATTTTGCCTTCGTCGCACAGGGAGGCCAAAGCGGGGTTCAAGGGCATGTTAGCCAAAACAGGAAGGCCGGTTTCCTGGGCGGCTTTTTCTGTTTTACCCTCGCCAAAAACATAGAACTTTTTGCCGCAGTCCGGGCATTCCACATAGCTCATGTTTTCTACCAGGCCAATAACTGGGATATCCATCAGTTTGGCCATGTTGTACGCTTTCTTTACAATCATGGAAACCAAGTCCTGCGGGGAGGTTACAATGACAATACCGTTTACCGGCAGGGACTGGAACACCGTTAGGGGCACATCCCCTGTCCCTGGGGGCATATCAATGAAAAGGTAGTCCAAATCGCCCCAAACAACGTCGTTCCAAAATTGCTTTACAACACCGGCAATAACAGGGCCGCGCCAGATAACAGGGTCGTCCTCGTGCTCCAGCAGCAGGTTTACAGACATAATGTGGATACCTTTTTTGGTGGTGCATGGGTGGATGCCCAGGTCGTTACCCACAGCGCGCTCACCCATACCAAACACTTTGGGGATGGAAGGGCCGGTAATATCAGCGTCCATAATGCCCACCTTGTAGCCCTTGCGCTGCATCATAACAGCCAGGGAGGAGGTTACAATGGATTTGCCTACGCCGCCTTTGCCGCTGACTACGGCAATTACATTTTTTACATGGCTTAAGGCGTTGCCTGGCTCCAGCAGGCTTTGGGGCTGGCTGTGGCTGCACTGGCCGTTTTGGGCATGGGCGCAGGAAGAACAGTCGTGGGTGCAGCCCTCCGGCTGCTGCGGGGCCCCGTGGGCGCAGGAGGCGCAGTTGTGGTCGCAGCCACTTTGCCCAGCGTGGGAGCAGGCGGTTTCTTTATTCATAGTTGGTCATCTCCTGTAAAGTAAATACAAAATAGGTATACTACATAAATATACCCCATTTTCACGAAAACTGCAAGGGAAGAGGGGCCTGTTTTTGGGGGAAGTACAGGGAAGCGCCGCCTAAAGCTCCCGGTGGCGCAGTTCCAGCATTTCCTCTGCCATAAGGGCAAGGTCCTGGTACTGGGTAAGTTCCCCGCAGCGGCGGCGGAAACCGGCGCTGCCCCGTTCCCCTTTAAAATACCAGGCAGCGTGCTTGCGGGCCTCCCGCATGGCTACCCGTTCCCCTTTGTACTGGCAAATAAGCTGTACATGGCGCAGCATGGTTTCCATTTTTTCCTCCAGGGAGGGCTCCGGCAGCAGTTCCCCGGTTTGCAGGTAATGCTGTATTTGCCGGAATACCCAAGGACGCCCTTGGGCGCCGCGGCCTATCATAACAAGGTCGCAGCCGGTGTGCTGGTACATTTTTGCGCAGCTTAGGGCGTCCGTTACATCGCCGTTGCCCATAACAGGCACGGTGACCGCCTGTTTTACCGCGGCAATAATATCCCAGTCGGCGCTGGGGGCGTACATTTGCTGCCGGGTACGGCCGTGGATACACAAGGCGGAAGCCCCGCTTTCCTCTTGTATTTTGGCAAATTCCACAGCGTTTATACTGTTTTCATCCCACCCCTTGCGGAATTTTACGGTTACGGGCACCGGCACGGCGGCTACCACGGCTTTGGTGATTTCCCCTGCAAGCTTGGGGTTTTTCATTAAAGCGCTGCCCCCGCCGTTCCCAGCTACCTTGGGGGCGGGGCAGCCCATGTTAATGTCAATAAAATCCGGCTGGTAGGCCATGGCCATTTGGGCGGCTTGGGCCATGGTAGCCGGGTTATCCCCAAAGATTTGGGCGGCGCAGGGGTGTTCCTTGGGGGAGGAATACAGCAGCTCCTCGCTTTTGGTGGATTGGAAGGTAAGCCCCTTGGAGCTTACCATTTCCCCCACCACATAGGCGCAGCCAAACTCCTTGCAAATTTCCCGGAAGGCCCGGTCGGCCACACCGGCCATGGGGGCAAGGCCGGCAGTTTTTTCTATTTCAATGGTTCCAATTTTCAAAAAAATACACCTTTCCTGGTAAAGTAGCCGCTTTGGCGGCCAGCGGTATTTATTGTAGCAAAAAAACAGAGGGGAAACAAGCAAAGAATTTGGAACCTTACTGTTTTTGTGCTATAATAACCACATCGTGGTTATTATATTTTCAATGGCCGGGGCGAACTGTTCGCTTTGCTCTCTGCGCCCCATGGCCAATTATAGCATTCCGCTTATGCTTCATGCTATAATAAC
>CAJTSZ010000053.1 GCA_910578755.1 uncultured Oscillospiraceae bacterium
CTGAAAGGAAAGGTTTTGCTCCTTCAGCAGGGGCCGTATCCGCCACAGCTCGTAGAAAATTTCCCAGGGTTGGCCTGTTTTTGGGGAACGCCGCTTTGGGGTCACTTCCCCTGTTTCTTCATCCACCCAACAAAGCCATTTATAGTGGGGCACCGGGTAAACCACCGTTACCTTTCCCTGCTGCAAAAACACAGGCAGCTTTTTGGTTAAACCAGTAAAACTGCCTGTTTGCACCTCCCAAATGCGTTCCCCCCAAATAACATCCGCTACATACCCTTCAATGGGCACCTCGTGGTAGGTGCTGTTTGGCTCTATGGTACGCTTAATTGCCCCATGGAGCATTTTTTCCCGCAGGGTGCCTATACCTGTGGCGGCGCGGTTCGCTGTCTGTTGGCGGCAGGCGGCTTCAAACCGCTGCTGCCACCAGGCCAGTTCCTGTTCCATTGAAATACTCCTTTTTGTTTTGGGCCCCATAGCGCAGTATTTGGCCGCTTTTTGTATTTTGAAAGCAGCCCTCATCCACCGCCGCCACGCCGTTAACAAACACGTAGGGTATCCCCTCCGGGGGCGCGTCGGGTTTGCCTTTGTCCGGGGTTTTGGCATGGTCCCAAATAGTTTCCATGTTAAAAAGGACAATGTCCGCGTCAAAGCCTGGGGCAAGCTCCCCTTTGTTTTGGATGTTAAAGGTTTGGGCCGGCAAAAGGGTAGCTTTATAAACAGCTTCCTCCAGGGAAAGCAGCTTTTGCTCCTGCACCATTTTGCGCAGGTACCGGGGGTAGCTGCCTGCAATTTGGGGGTGGCCTTCCCCAGGGGCATAGGGGCCGGTATCGGTGCTCATCATAACATAGGGCTTAGTTAGGGTATCGTAAATTTCAAAGGGCTTGCCGCTGAAGCAAATAATAGAATCGTTGGGGCAGCTGTGCCGCAGGTGCAGGTACAAATCCCTGTTGAGCCGCGCGCCGGTATACTGGCCTGTGGCCACAACCATATCGGCAAAGCGCAGGGAATTATCCTGAATGGTTTGTTCATCAAAGGTAGCTGTTCCCACATAGGTAGCCCAATCGGTATACATACCGCTGTCGGCCCAAACATCCAGCCCCTTTGCCCTTGCTTCATCTACAATAGCTAGGGCGGGGTGCAAGGTGCCAAAGCCGCTGTACTGGTACACAAAATGGCTGAGAAGGAGCCGGCCGCCGCTGTGCTTTGCCGCAGAAAGCATTTCGTACAGGGAATACAGGTCGTTTTGGGTAAACAGCCGGGTGTGTACCGGCAAAATGCGGCCATACTCTGCGGCCAGGCTTGCCATGGCGTTTATTTCCTCCAGGCTGGCGCCGGGGGAATAATCCAGCCCTAGGGAAACGCCGGCGGCCCCCTGCTCCAAGGCCCGGCGGCCAATGGCTACCATTTGGCTGATTTGATTTTTGCTTGCCGGCTGGTTTACATCAGCAAGGCCCACGGCCTGGCGCATGGAAAAGCTGTGGCCCACCAGCTCCGCCTGGTTAATAACATAGCCCTGCTTCTCCTGTTGGGCAAAGTACTCCTCCATATTTAAAGGGGAAAGGCCGCAGTTCCCCCCAATGGTGGTGGTAATGCCCTGCATAACCCCAAGGCGGGCGCTGTAGGAATCGCCGTCCAGGTGGCCGTGAACATCAATAAAGCCGGGAGCCGCCACAAGGCCGGTACAGTTAATTTCCCGGGAAGCCTGCGGCAAAGGCGCGCCAGGGCTGAGGATTTGGTCTATTTCCCCGTTTTTTATGGCAATGTGTCCCAAAAAACTGGTTTTGGCCCGTACATCAACAATTTTTGCATTGAGGAGCAGTATATCAACCATGTTTGCCCCCCTGTTCCCCGCTGCTGTTGGAATAGGGCTGGCCCTCCTCCTCCAGCAGGCGGTGCAGTTCCCTCTGCTGCCAAGCGCTGATCCAGGAAAGCAGCTCCGAACGGGTGTAGGGTGCAAGGGGGGCAGGCTGGGCCGGCTTCAGCAGCGCCTGAGCCACCTGACGCATATTTTGGGCCGCTGGACACTGGGGCGCGGCAGCAAAAATGGTTTTGCCCGCCAGGGCGCTGTAATGAAGGCCCTTTGCGTATTCCACACTGCCCAAAACAGGGAGATTTACAGCCTGGGCAAAGGAGAGCAGCTGCTCCTTTGCCTCCGGGCCTGCGCTGTTGAGCAACAGCTGCACAGGGAGCACATCCCTTCTGCCAGCTTTCACCACTGCCTGAAGCAAGCTGTTTACCGTGGCGGCAGCGGCAAAGCTGCCGTTGGTCACAAGGATGCAGCGGTGCATTACCCCTTCCCGAATGGGCAGGATATAGCCGGTGCAGGGGATTTCCCCGGAAATATCGTACAAAATATAATCCAGGCCCAGGCCCTGGGTAATATTTTGGGTTTCCAGCATTTCGTCTATCAGGTTAACGCCCCTGGCCAGGCAGCCAATGCCAGGTTCAATGCTGCCCAGCTCCAGGCAGAACACCCCGCTTTGGGTGGGAAGGATGCAGTCCTTTAAATTGATTTTATATTGGGCGCGGTATGCTTCCAGGGCGGGCAATACTTCCGCCTGGCCCCGCAGCAGCGCGGTGGAGTAAAAACTATCCCCCACCAAAAGCACCCGGTAACCCAGTAGAGCCAGCGCGTGGCTGATATTTTGCGCCACGGTGCTTTTTCCGCTGCCGCCGTGGCCTAAAAAACAAATGCGCTGCGCCATTAACCCTGCCTCCTTATTTTATCCACATAGCTTTCCCTGGTAAATACAGGGGTAAAGCTTTCTATGGTCTGTTTTGCGGCGGCGGCCCCATCCCTAAGGAGATGATAAGCCGAAAGGGCCATCATTTTTGCCGGCATAATGTAAGCCGTATCCTCATCTGTTACGGTGAAATCTGCACTGTGCAAATCCCCCGCAACGCCTCCATGGGTGAAATTGACCACCGGCATCAGGTGGGTAAGGTCCCCCACATCGGTACAGGCGGTATTAATCATGTAGGGCTCTGTATATTCTATGCTGTAGCGGCCACCAAGGGCATTGGCCGCGGCAATCACCGCCGGGTGGGCCGGGCTGGGGATAACCGGCAGGTAGCCGCTGTAAGTAGTAATTTCCGCTGTGGCCCCCAAGGCTTGGGCGCAGTGGGTACAGGCATCGTCAAACTGTTGGGCGGCGCTTTCCAGCGCTTTTAGGTTGCAGGCGCGCACCATGGCGTCCATAACCACGGTTTCCGGCACCACATTTAGTGCGGTTCCCCCCTGGATAATGTTGGTATGGACGCGCACCGTATCCTTTTCCTGGAATGTTTCCCGCAGCAGGCCAATGGCGGAAAGGGCCAGCCCCGCCGCGTTTAAGGCGTTAACCCCAGCGTGGGGCGCTGCCGCTGCATGGGCCGCCTTCCCCCGGAACACCACCCGTTTGCACACACAGCCATTGCAGGCCACATTGCCCAAAAGCAGGTCCTTTTGGCTGGGAGCCATGTGAACATGGGTTGTAAGGGCAATATCCGTATTGCAAAAGGCCCCCAGGCGGATCAGTTCCATTTTGCCGGAGCAAAACTCCACACCCCGTTCCTGCTGCAGCTGCTGGCGCACGCTGACAGGCACATATTCCTCCGCAGGCACAGCGAAAAAATCCACCTCCCCACACAGCTGGGCTGCTACCTCCGGCACAGTTAAGGCCACCGCCGCCCCCACCATGGCGGTAAGCTGGGCATTGTGGCCGCAGGCATGGGCAATACCGTTTTTAGGGTTGGCTCCTGGGTGGGTTGGGCAGGCAATGCCGTCCAGCTCGCCAATTACAGTGACCCGGGGGCCGGTCTGGCCCCCCTTTTGCAGGGCCCGCACGCCGGTGCCTGCCAGGCCGGTTTCTGTTTGCAGGCCAATTCCCTCCAAAAACTGCTGTACTGCGGCAGCGGTTTCAAACTCAAAAAAGCCGGGCTCCGCGCAGGAAGCGGTTTTGCGGGCAAAGGCCAGCAGCTTTTCCCGGTTGGCGTCAATGGCGGCGATAATTTTTTTCTCTGTTTCGTTGGCAGCATAGCTGTTTATTGTGTCCATAAACACTCCCCTTTCTTAAAGCCTATTTAGAATCCCCTGCACACATCTTGACAGCTGTTTTTTCACCCTGCTGTGTTAAAAACACCTCGCCAATTCCCAAACAGGCTCTTAAACTGAATCGTTTTCTCTATAACCCTGCACAGAAGAAAACCGCCGGGAATTCCGACGGTCCTCTTTGCTTTCCGTTCCCTTTTGCCTGTGGCGCCTCTGTACAAAAAGGCTACTGGCCGCAAGCTGCTTTAAATTCTGTCCAAGCCTTTACATGGGCTTCGTCGGCCTCGGCGGTAATGTTTTGAATCATCTCTGTTTCGCCGGAAAAATCCTCCGGCAGGGTAAGGAAGGGCTTATAGGCGTCCTCAATCAGTTCGTCTGCCGCCTTGTTGGTGCAGTAGTAGCCCATAAATTCAAAGCACTGTTTTGCAATTTCCGGACGCAGGATGTAATCCATAAATTTGTGGGCTGCCTCCGGGTTGGGGGCTGCGGAAGGGACAAACTGGGCCATAACGCCAAAACCAACACCCTCGGTTGGGTAAACCACTTTTAAATCCGGGTTTTGCAGGCAGGCCAAAGTTACTTGGCTGGTGTACATAACGGCCGCGCCAACCTCGCCGGAAAGCAGGTCGTCCTGAACGTTGTCGTCCTTAATTAAACGGATATTTGGGGCAAGCTCCAGCAGCTTTTTGCCGGCGGCCTCAATGGTGGCTATATCTGTAACATTGTAGCTTTCGCCCAGTACCTTTAACGCCATACCGTTTACCACACGGTAGTTGCCAATAACGGCCAGGTTATCCTGAAGGGAAGCGTCCCACAGGTCCGCGTAGCTGGTAATTTCCTTTTCCACAGCGGCTGGGTTGTAAACCAGGGTTTGCACACCGGCGCCAAAGGGCACGGTGTACTTATTTTCCGGGTCAAAAAACTGGCTTTGGTAGATGGGGTTTACATTGCTGTAGTTAGGGAGCAGCTCCTTATTCAAAGGGGCAACCAGGCCCTCGGCAATGGCGGTTTCAATAATGTAATCGTCGGCGATAATAACGTCATAGTCGCCGCCTTTGGCAGTTTCCAGCTTGGCCAGCATGGTTTCGTCTGTATCAAAGCTGGAATAGTTTACCTTAATTCCAGTTTCCGCAGTAAAACCTTCTAAAACCTCCTGGGGAAACATATTTTCCCAGGTATACAGGTTCAGCTCCCCTGCTGCCACAGGCTGGGAGGGGCCGTCCGCGCCGGGGGCGGGGGCTTCTTCCTTGCTGCAGGCGGCAAAGGTTGGCAGAGCCAGGGCTAAAATTAAGGTAAGCGCTAAAAATTTTTTCATCTTGTTTCCTCCTGTATTATATGTGCTATTTCTTTTCCTTGGGCCGCCCAATGCGGCTTAACAGATTAGAAAGAATCACCAAAACAATGGTTGCCCCAAGCATCAGGGTACACAGGGCGTTAATTTCCGGCGTTACCCCGGTTTTTATTTGGGTGTACACCTTAATTGGCAGTGTGTTCACGTTAACGCCGGTAACAAAAACACTGATAATAACGTCGTCCAGGCTCATGGCAAAGCTGAGCAGCATCCCGGAAAGGATAGCCGGCATAAGCAGGGGCAGGGTAATATCCACAAAAACCCGGAGCTCGCTGGCGCCCAAATCCTTGGCTGCCTCAGTCAGGGATTTATCCATACCCACCAGGCGGGCCTTTACCAGCATGTAAACATAAGGCACGCAGAAGGTGGTATGGGCCAAAATAAGGGTGGTCATACCAAAGGGCAGGCCCAGCAGGGCAAAAAAGGTCATAAACACCATACCCAAAATAATTTCCGGTATCATAATCGGCAGCATGGAAAGGTACTCCACAGCCCCTTTGGTGCGCATTTTTACCTTTTGAAAGCCAACAGCCCCCAGTGTGCCAATAACCGCGGCAGCAACGCTGGCCGAAAGGGCCAAAACAATGCTGTTGAGCAGGGCCTGGAACATGGCTTTATCCTTAAACAGGGTTTCGTACCATTTTAAAGAAAAGCCGCCCCACACGGAACTGATTTTGCTTTCGTTAAAGGAATACACAATAACCAGAATAATGGGCAAGTATAATACAGCCGTTACCACGCCAATGTAAATGTTGGGGAGCTTTGTGCGGTTCTTCATAAAATCCCCTCCAGTTCTGTGGTGTGGGTAACCCGCTTATATAAGGAAATCATCAGGCTGGTGAGCACCATTAAAATAACGGAAAGGGCCGCGGCAAAGGGCCAGTTGTGGGCCTTCATCAGCTGGTCCTGAATTAAACTGCCCACCAGTACCACCTTGTTGCCGCCCAAAATATCGGCAATGAAAAACAAGCCCATAGAAGGGATAAAGGTCAGTATTACGCCGGAAAGCAGCCCCGGCATGGTGAGCTTTAAGGTCACTGTTAAAAAGGCCTTCATTGGGGTGGCGCCCAAGTCGCGGGCGGCCTCCACTAGGCTCCAGTCCATTTTTTCCGCGCTGGAGTACACGGCCAGTATCATAAACTGCAGCAGGGCATACACCATGCCTACCACCACAGCCGGGTAGGTGTACAGCAGTTTTAAAGGGGTTTTAATCAGCCCCAAGGCTATTAAAACAGAATCTAAGGTGCCATTGGCGCGGAAAATAATAATCCAGCCATAAAGGCGGATAAGGGAGCTTGTCCAAAAGGGAATCATCAGCAAAAGCATAACAATTTTTTTCCACTTGGCGGAAAGCTTGGCCATAAAATAGCCAAAGGGGTACCCAATAGCCGCAATAAGCAGGGTGCTGGTAAAGGCCAGCTTAATGGATTCCCAAAAGGTTTGCAGGTACACCGAATCCAAAATATTTTTGTAATTATCCAAGGTAAACTGGTTTACCACGCCCCAAACTTCCGCCCTGGTTTGAAAGCTGAGCACCACCATGTAAATAAGGGGGCCTGCTACAAACAGCAGTGTAAACAAATACAGGGGTAAAATGGTAAGCCATATGCCGTAATTTACTTTTTTGCCCTTGCCGTGGGAGGCCAAGGCGTTTTTTGGCGTTTTCATGCTACCGCGCCTCCTCCACATCCACAGGCACCGCGTTGGCCGCGTCCCAGGTAATATGTACCCCTTCGCCGGGCTGCAAATCCATGTCAATACCATGGCGGCTGGCAATTAGGCTTGTGCCGTCCTTTAGGGCCAATTCTATGCGCAGCATACCGCCGGCAAAGCTTTTTTCCTTTACCGTTGCTGCAATGCCGCAGGCGTCTGGGTCCTTGCTGAACTGGATATGCTCGCTGCGGATTGCCAGGGTCACCTGCTGCCCAGGTGCAAAGGAGTAGCCCCTGGCTAAGGCACAGCCGCAGCCCCCCTGGCAGGCAATGGTGAGGGTATCCCCCTCCACCTGCTCCACCGTGCCCTGCAAAATGTTGGCGCTGCCTACAAATCGGGCCACATAGCTGCTTTTGGGGTTGTCGTACACCTGTGCCGGCGTTCCAATTTGTTCAAAGTGGCCCTTATTCATAACCACAATGCGGTCGGACATATTCAGGGCTTCTTCCTGGTCATGGGTAATATAAATAAAGGTAAGGCCCAGCCGTTTTTGCAGCTGCTTTAATTCCAGCTGCATTTGGCGGCGAAGCTGCAAATCCAAAGCGCCCAAGGGTTCGTCCAAAAGGAGGACACTGGGCTGGTTGACCAAAGCACGGGCAATGGCCACCCGCTGCTTTTGGCCGCCGGAAAGTTCCGAGGGCATTCGTTTTTCATACCCTGTTAGCTGCACAAGGGCCAGGGCCTCCCCCACTGTTTTTTGAATTTCTTCCTTAGGCCGCTTTTTCAGCTTTAAGCTGTAGCCAATGTTGGCGGCCACGGTCATGTGGGGGAACAGAGCGTAGTTTTGGAACACAGTGTTAACATCCCTCCGGTTTGGCTCGGTGTCCGTTACATCTTTCCCCGCCAGAACAACCTTGCCCTGGTCCGGCGTTTCTAAACCGGCTATAATGCGCAAGGTTGTGGTTTTGCCACAGCCCGAGGCGCCAAGCAGCGTAATAAACTCCCCTTTTCCAATGCAAAGGCTAATCCCGTTCAGCACTTTGGTATCCCCAAACTGTTTTGTAATGTTTTGCAGCTCCAAAATGGTTTCTTTCATTTTTCTCTCCTGTTCCCTGTATTTTGCAAATCCTTATCTTTATAAAAGGAATTTTTCCCACCCTCTGCCAAAGCCGCACCATTGGTCAAAAAGATGGCTCCCAAAAACTATGTTGACCCTTGTGGGGCAATGGTAAATTATATTGATGTAATTATACCAAAAAACTGTGGTTTGTATAGTATTTTAAACAAGATTTTCCCCAGCTGCCCTCCAAAGTTTTTTTCTGTCGCGGCAGTAAAGTTGTGTAATTATACTAAATTATTCCGCTTTCCTTAACCCCGTTTCCACAGCGGCCCTTGTGGCAAACTAATGCCTTTAGGGTAAAAATGGTAAAGAGGAACCCCCCTTCCCTGCCGTTTTTGGCCAAAGGAAGAGGGGTTTGTTAACTATAATACTATGCTGCTACAGAAGAGCTGAGGTTAGTGGCGAAAGTTTCCATGTTGGTAGGGAGCCAAACGCCGTCAGTTACGGACATTTCTACTGTCATTTCCCGGGTTTCTGCAGAAGGCTGTGCATTGTTCAAACCATCTACCAAACGGGAAATATATTCTTCTACTACTTTTTTAGCCCACTCGTTTTCATCGGTAAGGCCCAAAGCGTTTACAGCTTCTACTGCCTGTGTAGCAGCGTCTGTATCAATGGTTGTTTGCTCTATGTAGTTTGTTGTAATTTTTACAACAGCTGTTTTCTTGTCGGAAGAAACCAGCTCAAATTTTGGGGTAAGCTTCTTTTGTGCAATGTAGATTGCCTGTGCAACCTGGGCTGCCTGTTCATCTGTAACAGCGAGGCCATTAGTGCCATTACCTGTTGCGTTGGCAATGAAGGTATCTGCTGCGGTTTTATTCATCAAATCCAAAATTTCTTTGGATTCATCTGCGGAAATACCAAGCTTATCTGTATTTGTAACATCCTGTTTAATGTACAGGTTATACAATACTTCACAGCTTGCATCCGCAGTGATTTCTGGACCACCGCAGGCTGTAAACGCCATTGTAATAAATGCCGCCGCCAAAACCAAAGACAATAATTTTTTCATACCGATACTCCTTTTCTTTCAACACACTATTTGCCAGCAATGTGGCATAAACCAGGGTATTGCTGCTTTTGAATAAAAGCATTTAAAAATTTTGCCCTGTATTTTTAATAATAGCATAATGTTTTCCATTTTTCAAGCATAAATGTCGAAAATACTTCATATTTTGTAGGAAATTCTCTTGCCCACCTCAGTTTTTTGCAGGAGCCTGCCCTAAAGCCACAGCCTTCAGCGAAAAGCTGTCATTTGCAAGCAAACTTGCGGAAACTTTTTGCGGGGCGCGCCGCCCCCAACCCCCTGCCAACGGGCTTACACAAGCCCGCAGGCACAGGCTTGGAGGTAGCCCCTACTTCCGCCATACACAGGTTTGGGCGCAAAAAAGCCAGCCCGGTTTTTACCGGGCCGGCTGGCTGCTGCTTCCCGCAGCGGTTAACAACCTCAGTTACTTTGGCGGAAAGAGGCACATTCGGTTTGGGACATTTCTTTTGCGCCATGGCCGTCAATGGTAATATCCTGGGCGCTGCAAGCTCCACCGGCATTGTATACGCAGTTTTCTGCGGTACATTTTACTTCCAGGCTGTTGTTTACATTATCGAAGTGGGTGGCGTTGCTGCATTCATTTGTTTTGTTGGTAAAGCTTTCGCAGCGGGTATCGCAGCATTTGCAGGCGCTTTTGCCCTGTACTTTAATAGCAGGACGGCAGCAGCAGTTATCTTTATTGCTTGCGCAGGTAGCTACATTACATTTTAACTGAGTCATAATAATTAGCCCTCTTTCTGTTTGTTATTTTAATTACCAAATTCACCAGGCAGATTCCTTTAAGAACATCCCGCGGCTACAGGCCTAGCAAGCCTGCACTGGGAGCCTACGTGAAATCCACATTGTTATTGTTGCGCCTAAAAATAAAAATATACACGTTTTAAAAATAAAACCTGTCCTTTCTATTCAATTTTATACGAAAGTATGGTATTATAAATGGCAAAGCCATTATTACATTTCAATGTTGCAGCAGCCCTAATCGTTAGAGTGCAAAAGCTTGGTAACGCCGAGCGTAAGCGAGGCTATTAAGCGGGTAGCCCGACCATACCTTGGGGAGGGCTTAGCCTCACGAAAAAAGCGTTCCTTTTTTCGTGGCCATCTGTCCATGCGCAGCATGGGGCCCATGGAAATCTATACGCTTTTTGAGTGCGGCTAACCGCCGCTTTGTTTAGAGGCACCGTCAAATTTGGGGTCTAGGGGCAAAGCCCCGGCGTTTTTCTTCCCCTATTCTTTTGACGTCAAAAGAATAGGGCTACAAGTTGGGCATGGCCCAACTTGCTAACTTACAGCGGTGTACCGCTGTAAGTTTTGGGGCTGGGTAAGCCCCAATAGTAAAAACTTGGAAGTATTCAATTACGCTTCATGGCATAATAACGACAAAGCCGTTATTATATTTCAATGGCGTTCGTCTTGCCCCTGCTGACGTTGCCAGCTGCTGCAACCAGCGAAGTCACCAATTATACCTGCTTATTGGCTTAAACCAAAAGCAAAGCTGTATTAAGCAGTGCAGCCATTTTCTTTTTCATTATAAAATATAACTGTATTTTTGATATATTGGAGGTTACTATGAAAAAAGTCCTTTCCTTTGCCCTTTCCATGGTACTGCTGTTTGGTTCCTCTCTGTTGGCCCTTCCGGCCGCCGCTGCAATCCAAACAGAAAAGTCTTTGCAGGCTATTCCTTCCACCGTTTCCGGCGCTTATATTGTAATGGATGCAAAAACCGGCCAAATTTTAATTGAAAAGAACATGGACCAGCAGGAGTACCCTGCCAGTATTACAAAAATACTCACCGCAGCCATGGCTTTGGAAGTGGGCGACCCTTCGGACCTGTACACCATTACCCAAGAGGATGTGTTTAGCTATAAATTCCCCGGCACCACTTATGTGGCCCTTACCCACGACGAGGTTGTTCCCGTGGAGGCTTTGCTTTACGGCACGCTGATGGCCTCCGCCAATGACGCCGCCAACTGCCTTGGCTCTTATGCGGCCTCAAAGGCAGGCGTTTCTGAAACAGATGAAAACGGTACCCAAAGCTATGTTAAAGGCTTTGTTACCATGATGAACAATAAACTAAAAGAAATTGGCGCCACCAATACCAACTTTACCAATGCCCACGGCCTGCACGACCAAAACCACTACACTACCGCCCGGGATATGGCCCTAATTACAAAATACGCCCTTGAGGTGGAAGGCTTTCGGGACTATTTTGGCGCCATAGAATACACCATGGCGCCCACCAATATGCAGCCGGAACAGCGCAAATGGGGCACCCAGGCCGGCATTTTCACCCCCTCCAACAAGTACTACTTTGAAGGGGCCACCGGGGCCAAGTTAGGCTTCACAGATGAAGCCGGCCACACTATGGTTTCCGTGGCGGAGCGCAACGGCCGGGAATTTATCTGTGTTGTTTTGGCCTGCCCCCAAGGGGAGTGGACCGACCACAAGGACTCCATTAACCTGCTGAATTATTGTTTTGATAACTTTGAAAAAATTACATTTACTGCCGATGAATTAAAGCAAAAATCTGTCCCTATCTATAAGGACGGCGAAATTTCCGAAAAAGCAAAGGTGACCGCCAAGGAGGATTATTCCCTGGAGTTACACCGCCTGCTAAAAAAAGAGGATATAAAAATCGTTTCCAACGCGCCGGGGCGGTTCCAGTCCGGTGACAGGATGTCGGTTTCCCTCCACTTTTCTTTAAACAAAGCGGCGGAAAAAAAGGTCGCCAACTACATGTATACCAACCTTGGCACCCTGCCCCTCACTGTAACCGAAGCCCCTTTGGTGGAGGAAACAAAAAAAACCGGGTTTGATTTTTCCGGTATTTGGGAAGCTGTAAAAAAATGTTTTAAAATTGTGCTTTGGATCTTTTTAGCCCTTGTGGTGCTTATAATCATTCTGCGCATTTACAACACCCGCCGCTACCGTAAGTTAGCAGCGAAGCGGAAAGCCGCCAAACGGCGCCGCCAAACGCCCACCCGCCGGCCATAATAAACAGGCCCCCAAAGTAGCTGGGGGGCCTGTTTATATTTTGCCCTCTTGCAAAAGGCTTGCTAGGCTAAAAACCGGCGCCTTCTTTTTCTTTGCTGTTTTTGCCGTATACCCCTTCCAGGCCAGTGCGGTTAATGGCACATTCTACCTGGTAGCGCACCTGGCATTGGGGCATAATTTCATCCCACTGTTTTTGGTTGGCCTTCCAGTAGCTTGGCTGGTACTTTTTTAAAAAATCGGAAAAACGAAAAACATCGCACTGGTTTTTTACCATAGCTTTCTCCACAGCCTGCCGCATAATACTTTCTATTTTCTGCTCCGTAACCTGGGCAACCTGCTTCATTTGCTGCTGTGTAACGCCTCCCCCGTTTTCCTGCATAACCTCCTGTATACGGCCTTGGGCCTTTACTTGGACAGTAAACTGAGGGATTCCGTTTACAATTTCTGTTTTTATTTTTGTCCTGCTGTCCTGTATTTCCACCGAAACCCGGCCAATATCCTTTTGGTCCACCACCAAAACAGCGTGGTCAATTTCGTTGGTGGCCCAAAGCAGCCCCTTGGTTTCCTCTATACTCAGCACATCCGCCAGCTTATCCTTTTTAAAAATAGCGGTGCCTGCAATTTTTAGCTGCTCCTGCCCGTTCTCCCCTTTTACAGTCTGCACCATGGGCACATAAGGGGAGGCCCCGTCGCTGTGCATCCGCTGCAATACGTCCATTAGGGTGGATTTTCCTACAATCCCCCCCTTTTTTCCTTGCTGCATAATTTCTTCTATTTGAGTACTGGGTGTAACCGGTATGTTGGATTCTGAGTCAATAATATCCTTGGCGTTGGTATCGGAAATAACAATATAAATGCCTGGGTCCACCTCATGGACAGAGTTAAAAAAGCTTAAAAAGCTGTTGATGCCCTTTGCCGCGGTTCCTTTTCCTAAAACCACAAAGGTGCTGTTGCCCAAAAATACCTCGTTGCCTTTATAGTGGGTAACCTTATCCAAGGCTTCGCTTATGGTGCGGCCCTTTGTTACCACCAGGGAATCGCTTTTTTCCCCTTTGCCTTCCGAAGAGGAAGGCGACGAAGGGCTGCTGCTGGGCAGGAACTGCTGCATGGAAACCGTAAGCTCCCCATCCTCCTTATCAATCCCTACAGATTCTATAATGGTACGCTCCTTTAGCTCCTTGGATTCCATGCAGCCGGTGCAAAGCAGCGCCAAAAGCAGCACCGCGGCGGTTTTAATTTTCCCCTTCATTTCCCTGGGCCCCCTTTCTTTTTTCGTGGTATTCCAGGCCCAGCAAAACCGTTGGCGCCACCATAATCAAAAGAAAAACCGGCAGGCCGCTGGCAATAACCCGGTACACCGCTTCAAAGCTGCCTGTTTCCTTTGCTGTAAAAAAGGTACAGCAGGCCACTGCCGCCACTGCCAGCCCATCCATTGCTTTTTTGCCCAGCTTATCCCCCACTTTTTGGGGCAGGATTATGTGGAGCAGTTTCGCCAAAAAGTACACATATATTGCGGTGCGGAACAGTGCCACAAAGGTCCAAATTAAAATATAAAAATAGTCCAGCCGGTAAAAAAAGCGGGTGTCAGAAACGGCGGAAAGGGTATATACCGGAAAAATACGTGTTTGCCCGTAGGTGCCCATAACCGTTAAGGTAAAAAAGCTGACAATCTCCAATATCAGCACAATAACGCCGTTGTACCACAAAAAGCTTTTGCCTAGCCAATGCCCCTTGGCATAAGGCAGAAGCAGCAGCCACAGCACCAATTCAATATTTTGGGCAAAGTACAAAACGCTGCCGTACAATATTTCTTCCCAGCCGTCATAAAAGGGGGAAATCAGGTTTAGGGTATCTATTTGTCCCAAAGAGTTAAAACAAATTACCCCAAAGGTGACGCAGACTAACGTGAGAATTACTCCCGAAGCCCTGGAAATTGCTTCTATTCCCAAAAAAACCATATACCAGGCCACCAGGCAAAACAGTAGAATAACCATCCTCCCCTTTGCCTGGGGATAAACGGCGGTAGTAATAAAATATTCAAACTGCCCGGCGCTTTCTGTAGCCACAGCCAAGCACACTAAAAAGAATAAAAAAGCAAAAGGCCAGCGCAGCCTGGGGGCAATATTCCCGGCGCAGTCCAGCAGGCTGCACTCTTTGTGGTTTTTCAGCAGCAAAACAGCGGGAATACTGGCGGCCAAGGTAAGCAGCGCCCCGGTAATGATGACCAAAAACGCGGCGTTGGTGCTTACAGTGCGGTGGGTAGTGGGGACAAATATCATTAAAATAAACAGGCGGCAAATAATTAGGGTAGCTATTACCTGCCCGCCGCTTACCTTTGGTGTCAATGTCATTGGCTGTGCCTCCTATTTCAGTTGGGAACCTGGCATATCCTGGACATGCATCTGCTTTTTGCCCAAGGTGCGCCAACCGGCCCGCAGCC
>CAJTSZ010000054.1 GCA_910578755.1 uncultured Oscillospiraceae bacterium
GTCGTTATTATAGGGATTTTAAATGCCCTTTTTCTTACCCCTTGCGGAGCAGAAAAAGATGGCCAATTATACCACTGCGCGCGTTGCGCTTTGCGGTTATTATATTTTGATGGTCGGGGAAATATGTTCGCTTTGCTCACTGCCCCATGGTAATTGTACCATTCACACGTTGTGTTCATAGTATAATCGACACAAAATTGGAATTTTGTTTTTACCAAAGGGAGGAACGAAACATGGAATATACATTAAACTTTGAGTATTCAGACGATGGATTGGTTTTTATAGATAAAGCTTATCTTACAGAATGGAATGATGATTTATTGTATGAAATGGATATTTTACTGGATCCCCATGGAAAAACCGAATTGATTTGTGATTTTCCCAATGAAGATTGGGTTACCGTAGTAAGACCAAGGGAAACAAAACAAATACGGGAATTTTGTAACCAAGGAAAAATGGTAGTTTGGCTTTTGGATTGTGCTTTCGAAAAATGTGAAATTGAAGAATGTAAGGAAATTGCGGATTCATATAAGTGGCTGTATCTTCCCACGGGCAAATTATTAGTGGCCTCGGCCAGTGAACTGGTTCAATGCCTCGCCTATCCGGAATTGGAAATGGAAGAGGAGAAATTTTTTGAATTATCTTTGGAAAGTGGATGGTATGCAATACAAAATGAAGGAATTACTAAAATCATGTATTGCAAGAAAAAACCGCCGGAATCCACGCTTTCAAACATCAAAAATGTTATAGAAAAGTAACTGGTGGTTTTACAAAACAAACTACCCTGTACAGCAATGCAGATAGCCCAGGCTGCTTTTGATATGGATTTTTAACAGAAAAAACAAAGTATTAAAGTAAAGAGGAACAAAAATGGTAAATGAATATAGAAAACAGTTTATTGTGACACAATACGAATGCGACTTTAACAGCTGTTTAAAAGTTGGTGACCTGATGCGCCATGTGCAGCAAATCAGTACCGACCACTGTGATTCTTTGGGAATTGATGAAAAGCGATACAGGGAAACCCACACCGCTTTTTTAATGGCAAAGGTTTCTGTAGAACTGTATGAAAAAATACCAGTTCATAGCCAGCTTACTATGGTAACAAGGCCCTCCCAGCCGGTGCGCGCGGTTTACCACCGCTATACAAGTATTTATAACCAGGAGGAAAAAGAGGTTGCCGCAGTGGACAGCCGCTGGATTTTAGTAGATACCCAAACAAAAAAGATACTGCGCCGTGCCCCAGAAACTTTAAACCTTCCCTTTATGGCCATGCCCTATAAGGAACATGAAATGGAGATACAAAAGTGTACAGAGGCTCAAACTGTTGGAAGGGAAAGAGCGACTTATTCCCGTACGGATTTAAACCGGCATATGAACAACACCGTATATGCCGACATTTTGTGTGATTACTTGCCCCCCGAATTGTTAGAGCAGCATCGTATTAAAAAGTTGGTGGTAAACTACCACAAGGAAATTCTTCAGGGGGAGGAAGTAGAAATTTTACTCCACCAATGGGAGGAAACACCCCTAATATTTTACGGCTGCGGCCAGGCAAGTGAAAAAACTTGCTTTGAGGCGCAAATTACCTTGGAATAGTAGTCAAAAGCAAAGGTTTCATATAAGGGCATTAAGCTTTTACTGAAAGGATTCTTTTTTCAGTTCTTAGGTAAAACAAGTACACGCAATAGGTGGTTCCTTTTAAGAAAAGCGTTGCTGAAATATCACTTCGGCAGCTTCTATAAACTATGGTACGCTATCATCAGTTTAGCAAATCAAAGTTTGCAAATAATATTGAAAGTTAAGGGGAAATTTGTAATGGAAAAGGTAGGCTTGGTTATCCAAAGTGGCATTGGTTCAATTTTTTTTATATATGGAATTTATGTGTTGCTTTCTAACAGGAAAAAAGAAAAGCAAACAAGGAATAACTTTGTATTTTCGCTTGTTTATATTTTGGTAGGTATATTTTTATTGGGATTCGTCGTTTACCAAGCTTTATAAGGTTTAATTTTATTGGGCGTATAAGAGGATAAAGATAAATGAGAGAGTTTGAACAATATGGCCTACGCAAAGAGGAGGGATGGGAGTGGTTCCCCTGGTTTCCATGGTGGCCGCCGGAAACCCGCCCGCCATTCAAAATACACGCTACAGCGGAAGATATTGCGCCATTCTTTTTTGTGGAACACCACCCTTATGCCTTATCGCTTTTGCTAAAAATCAGTGACCGCTTTAAAGCTGATATATTCTGCAAAATGGGGCTTGAAGGCAGCAGCAAAGACTGGGAAACACTTGTAACAGGTTTTATCAAAGAGTGGGAAGAGGATAACAGCGGTGTAGATGTATTTCATTTTGACTCGGATGAAGATATTTTTTGCGTATATTCTCAATATATAGATGATATCAGCTTGTTCTCCAGGGTGCTCAGAAAGATGTGTGACGATGAGAAAATGATGCGCAAGTATTTTGACCGTGGCCTTCAGGAATTAAACAAGCAGGATTAACCGCCACACTTGCAAAGCAGAATGCCTTAAGCAAATCCAGTTTGCCGGCTGGACGGTATTGTTATTTTGACAAAAAGTTAAGAAAAGGGGCTTTTATCAACACAAAGGATAAAAGAAAGAAGGAATATATTGTATAAAATAGGCGAATAAGCAGGAAAAATAATATAGGTTTCTGTCATATTCTAATAAAAATAAGGAAATGTGAAAAGAAACACTTGAAAACTTAAAAATAATGTGGTAAACTAAAAAAGCTTTAAGAGGTATATGTTGAATCATTCAAGGTATACTAAAAGCAAAGGCAATGTTTGAACTGAAAAAAGTCAAAACTTAAATGAAAAAAAGTATTGACAAACCAATGAGAGTATGATATAATAAATCTCGTTCGGTTCAAGAAAATATAAATGGCGGCATAGCTCAGTTGGCTAGAGCATTCGGTTCATACCCGAAGTGTCGTTGGTTCAAATCCAATTGCCGCTACCATTGGTAAAAAGCGTTTTCGCTTTCTATATAAATGTTCGGCCCGTTGGTCAAGCGGTTAAGACACCGCCCTTTCACGGCGGTATCGCGAGTTCGATTCTCGCACGGGTCACCAAAGAAAAAACCACCTCGTTAGAGGTGGTTTTTTTGCGTCTGCTAATAAATTTGGTTTGGCTGCTTTTAAAAGGTCATGTGGAAAAAGGTGAGAAAAGGGCGGAGGGCAGTTTTAAACAGTGGAAAAAACAGAGGCTTCCTTGTTGAATAAAAAGGCTGGGGAGAAAAAATTTTCAACATCAGAAATATGGAAAAATAACAAAATGGGTTTCCACAATAAATGGGGGAAAGTTAGCGGTACAAAAGAAAAAAATATTCCACCAAAGGAATGGAAAAACAGTGTGGAAAATGGGATACTGCCCTACAGACGGATTTCTGTTCTGTCAGTGCCTGCTAACACGGGTTGAAGTATATTTGCAGCGGTGGTATACTGTACTCATGTTAATTTGACAAAAGAAAGGTTGAATAATCAGCGATGGAACAATTTTTTTTAGCCCTCCAGCCTGTCATTGAGAACGGGGTACGGCGCGCCATGGAGAAAATTCGCCAGGGAATTGGGAAAGAGCACATCTACAGCGCGGCGCTAGTCACCGATAGTGACTGTATCACGCTTTTTTTAGCAGTGAATACCGAGGAGGCGCTGGCGAAGCGGGACAAGAAGGATCGAACACCAAAACGCTTGGCGGATTTGCGGAAGTACTGGCCCAAGGAATTAGTGGACCAGGTGGCAGACGGTTCTTTCAGTTTGAGCCGCTATGTTCCTGACGAATGGAGTTACTCTGATGGAACCGACAGCGAACTGAATCAGGTTAGCCAGCAGCTCTACAGCCAGGAGGAAGCCCTCTCTGATTTGGATGATGATACCGATGACGTCCATGAGCGATTTCAGGAGCTGCTCCTGGAAACGGCAGCCTGTGCTTTTGAAAAGCTGCGGGCAGAGGCCGTCTTTGGCCCGGAGGTTCTCTGCTTTGTTTCCATGTCCGATGATGAACGGACACCGGAAATTGAGGATGTTTCCGCCCAACGGCTTAATACCCCGGAACAGTATGAGCAGTTTCAAACCTGGGCAAAATTTTTCAACGGATAGGCAGATGGAAAGGGGAACATATAAAAAAACAGGCTTACCCCTGAAAATGTTCTCGTAAAACAGTTTTAGTATCCATTTGCCTGCTGGAAGGGCAATAAGCGCAGGCTTTCAGTTGCAGAACAAAAAACGGCTTCAACCAGTTTATGGTGCTGAAGCCGCTTTTTTTATGGAATAACCGCATGTACAGGCAAGTAAGAACAGGGGGATAGCTCTAATAATTTAAATGGAAAACATCTTCCACAAGAACAGGGGGCTGGGCAACGCCGTTTTCATCTATAGGCAGCTGCTGTGCCGTACAATAATATTCGTACCCCAATGCATCCCGGGCCCGCAAAGCAAAGGTGACTGTAGAAGAAGGGTGTGCGGTAATTTTTATTTTTTCAAAAAGAAGCATATAGCTGCTCTGCCCTTCTGGAAGGGAGGCGTCAAAATCCTGGGAGAAATAGAAGGTGTGCAGGGTTTGGTCGTCCTCTGTAATTTCCAGGCGTATCATGTCCAGGTTTTTATCAACCATAGAACCATAAGAATCCAAAACAATATAGCTGCCGGAAAGGAGCAGGGTTTCCCCCTCCTGTTTTACCATCAGTTCTGGGGTAAGGTAAAGGTGCTCTGTTAAACAGGCGGAAACATTAGTAATTTCCGATAAAGCCTGAGAAAGGGTTTTTTGCTGGTCGGTAATAACCAAGCCTACGTCTATTTTTTCGCAGACAGGCAAGGGGATGGCTGCGGAAAGGGCATTATTGGAAATGTTGGTTTGTACCAGGAAGGTTTCCCCGTCATCCACAGTAACAGAAAAGGAAACGGCAGAACCGGAGGAATAACTTTTTAGGTTAGCGGAAAGAGTAAGCAGGATTTTACCCCGGGGGGCAGGCTGAAGGGTATAGTGAAAGTCCGAAGTCAAGCTGGCTTGCTGGCTTAGGGCGGTTTCCATTTCCTCCCCAACGTCATTGAGGCGGCTTTCAAAAGCATTTTGAGCTTGGGAAACAGCAACTTCCAAAAGGCTGATTTTATTTAAAATAACCAGGCCCAAAGCCAGGGTGGCAATAAGCTGCAAGGTGCAGAAAAGGGAAACAGCCAAAAGCGGGCCGGAAATTTTTATTTTTTCATTCATATTTCAGTTCCTATCTATAAAAAAGGCGGGAAGCGCCTGTTATTTTGTATGCGGATAAACGCTGTTTTTATATTGTTGTAAAAATAAGCACCATTATTATACATGAATTACTTGTAAGAAACAAGGAAAGAAACAATTTTTTGTGAGGTTCTCACTATTCAGCGGGTTTTACAAGCTTGTTAAAGGCAAACTTGTAAAACCCGCACCTTTTTTCAAAACTCCTTACCATCGCAATTCACATTTGCCAGTGGCACCCTTAAATTCCCAACGCAAATAATATCTATTTCTTGCATCTAACTCTATTTTACATACAGGAAACTGCGGGTTTAATTTCATTAACAGTTGCTTTTTCCTGTCCAATAGAATTACTTCTGCATTCCCTTTTGATAATTGTGCATCCAGAAAGAATTCGTATGTCTTGCTTTCACAAAATTTTCCTGCGTGCTTAACCCAGCCAGTACAGGAATCCAAAGTTGCTTTATCTGCATTTTTTCCATGACGAAATACAATCATAATTGCAGAAGTTCTTCTCAATACTGCAAAACCTTGACAATATAGTATATATATCAAAGCAAAAATTACTACGAAAAACGCAATAAATAATGGTATATTCATACATTTCGCTCCTTAAATGACAATTTGTTGAGTTGAGTATAGCATGCCCAATTTCCGGTTTCAAGCTGTAGTTTGTGAAATTGCTGGCGCTGAAGCAATGGAAAACGGGACTAAAGTTGGAATATCCCTCAGTTTAACCAGGGAAAGGCCCCTGCAAAGGCCGAAGAATGGCAGTTCAGCGGGGTGTTTTGCTGAAAGTAGGCATGGTAAAAATAAATCAAAAAATTTTCATGTATTTTAAATATAAAATGCAGGTTAAACTATAAGTAAAACTGATTTTATGAGGTGGAATAAATGGAATTTAAAATTGAAAAAACAAGAAAAAAGGTAGAATGCAGTTACAAAACACTATATTTATCTGACGCAATTATCCATAAAATTGAGGAAATTGCCCAGGAAAACGATACCAGTTTTAATAATGTGGTAGTTTCCATGATAAAATATTGTTTGGAGGAAAAATAGGGAGGCCTATCCTTTGGATAGGCCTCCTTTGCTGCTTGTTTATTTATTTTCTTTTTTCTGGATTAAACAGGGAAAAAGCCTCTTTGGCAGGCAGGTTGCGGATGCGGTGAAAGCGCACTCCTTCGGTGTAGGAGAAAACCAGTAAGTCGCACCGGCCAAAAACGCGCTGAAAAATATTTTGCACGGTGAATACGTTGGAAATACGGTTTTCCATAATTAAAACCGTATGCAAATGAAACCCCTTGGAATAGCGCAAGGTGTAGCAGTGCTTTTGGTACGAAACGCCGCAGGTAAAGGCATCAATGGTACGCACAGCCAAATACCACAGGGCCGGAGCCAAGGCAAAAAGGAAGCCCCACGCAATTACAGGGCTCCAGCCAGGAAACAGGGTATACACTCCAGCAAAGGCGCACAGCAGGGCAAACACCAAAGCAATGGTGGAATAGGGCAAGGGCGGCAGGTGCAAAAGGCCGTTTTTGGCGGGGGAAAGCTGCCGGGAGGACAGCTGAAATTCGGGCAGCAGCAGGGAAAGGCGGTTTTTTAAGTGGCGGCGGTTGGCATAGGGGATAATGGCGTCCAGTTCGTCCCGGTATTTGCCGTAGCCAACAGAATAAACAAATACAGAGGAAAGATGAAAAATATAGGTAAGGAAGGTTTGCCGAATATCCAAAAACCCAATATTTTGCCGGGAAAGCAGGTACCTGCGGGGGGAGAGAAGCCCGCCGGTAATTTCCAAAAGGGAACCGTTGCGGCGAACCTTCAGGTTTAAATGGCGGGCAGCATTAAAGAGAAAGGCTAACACCCAGCCAAAAAACAGGACATAGGCCAATGCCGCCGCTGCGGGGGGGATGCCAAAGGCCAAAAGCCGGGTGGCTTCCTCAAAGGTGCCATACAGCTGGTCGGCAAATTCTGCACCAAGGATATTGCCAGCCTGGGTAATAAAAGCGGAAACCATAAGCACACCGGCAAAAGAATTGGAAGTAATAGCCGAAAGGAAAAGTACGTAACTATTTTTGGGGGTATACACCTTAGTGCGGTGGTCGTGCAGGGGGACAGAACCTATTAGGGGCAGAATTTTTTCCAGGCTGCGCTGGTGGAGCAGCAGGGCAAGGTCTGCCTTTTGGATGTTGCCGCCAGGGGTATCTACCCGAAAGCGCACTGCATGGAAGGGTTTTAAATAAAAAGGTGCAATGGCTGTAATACAGGAACATTTATTTAAAGGGATGCAGGTGTTTGTACGGAATAAAATTCCCCGGCTCACGGTAAAACCCTCCGGCCCGGCTGTAATGACAAAGCGGTACCAGATAACAGCCCCGCATAGGAAAAACAAAAGCACCATAAGAATATCCAGCCAAGCCCCCTGAAGCCATCCATTGAGGCCGCCGGAAAGGGCGCTGAAAATACTGCGCAGCAAGGGCGCCAGCAGGAGGAAAATCATTTTACGAAGGATAGAAACAATATAAAGGGGATGGGGGTGGAAGGAAACAGTATTATTCTCCATGGCTAATTTCCTCCATTCGTAAGGTAATTTCCCACCGTATGGCCTGCACAGCGTCTTCCTCCAGGCCAGCCAAACGCAGGCTGCCGCCAGCAGCCGTAATGTGCAGGGTAGCCAGGCCAAACAGGCGCTGCAGGGGCGTTTGGGAAAGGGTAAGGTACTGGATGTTTTCAATGTAAATCATATTTTCACAGCGGAAAAGGGCCCCCTTGTGCAGGCGGATGTAGCGGTCGGTTATTTGGTAGCTGAGGCTGCGGTACAATAAGGGAAAATACAGCCCATACAGCATAAAGAACAAAATGGCCCAAAGGGTAAAAATGGACCAAAACAGGGTGGAGTGGAGGAAATAAAAAAAGCCGTCCAGCAGGGCTATGGGAAAACAGCAAAGCAAAAGGCGGGTGCGCCAAAGGGTTTGCACCCGGTAGGGGAAGGGGGAAGAAAACAAAATATCACCGCTTTCATAAAAAGGCAGGGGCTGCCAGGGTTTGGGGGCAAATCTGTAATATACTGTTTGTATACAATACTACAGAATATGCCCCATGTTTTATGGAAAGAATGAAAAGGCTTAAAATGATAGTCCTTATATGATACAATATGTATAATTATATAGATATAATACAAAAATAAGGAAAGATAGAAGCTGCCATAGAGGATTAAGCGCGCCGCAGTTATACAAATTGTATTCCGCAGAGGGCGGGGCACAAAGGAGGAAGGCAGCCAAATGGGGGGTGGCATAGGCTGGTCATGGCAACAAAAAAGGCACCAAAACGGGGAGGGATTTTTGAGGGAATTGGTGTTTTTTTGTGGAAATAGGGGCGGTTATACCTGCGGCTGGGGCACGTTTTTCATAGTGAGGGAGATGCGCTTGCGTTTTTGATCCGCCTCCAAAACCTTAACACGAACAATATCCCCAACCTTTAGCACCTGGGAGGGATGCTTGATGTATTTATCACAAATTTGAGAGATATGCACCAGCCCGTCCTCGTGAACGCCAATGTCCACAAAAACGCCAAAGTCAATAACATTGCGTACTGTGCCTGTAAGTTCCATGCCGGGGATAAGGTGGGTGAGCTCCATTACATCGGTGCGCAGCAGGGGCTTTGGCAGCTGATCCCGGGGGTCGCGGCCGGGCTTCAACAGTTCGTCTATAATATCGCTTAAGGTAAGGGGGCCAATTTCCAGCTGCCGGGCCACTTGCTCCACTCCCCCAAGGGCCTGGCAGCGGGCCTTTATTTCCCCGATGGCGCCTTTTGCGGCATCTTCCAAAGTATAACCGCAAAGGGAGAGCAGCTTTTCGGCATGGGGGTAGCTTTCAGGGTGAACGCCGGTGCGGTCCAGCACATGGACGCCCTGGGGAATCCGCAAAAAGCCGGCGCATTGCTCAAAGGCTTTTTTACCCAGACGGGGTACTTTAAGCAGCTGGCCGCGGCTGCCAAAGGGGCCGTTTTCTTCCCGGTAGGCCACAATATTTTTTGCGGTGGAGCTGTTAATGCCCGCTACATAGGAAAGCAGAGAACTGCTGGCGGTGTTTAAATCCACCCCTACGCTGTTTACGCAGTTTTCTACCACACCGCCCAGGGCATTATCCATTTCACGGGCCGGCATATCGTGCTGGTATTGGCCTACGCCAATGGCTTTGGGGTCTATTTTTACCAGTTCCGCCAAAGGGTCCTGCAAGCGGCGGGCAATGGAAACCGCGCTGCGCAGGGAAACGTCAAACTGGGGGAATTCCTCCGCCCCCAGCTTGGAGGCGGAATAAACGGAAGCGCCAGCCTCGCTGACAATAACGTAGGAAACCGGGAGGGCCAGCTCCCGAATCATAGCGGCAACAAACTGCTCCGATTCCCGGCTGGCGGTGCCGTTACCAATGGCAATTACCTGCACCTTGTGCTTTTGTATGAGGGCGGCCAAGGTTTGCCGGGCCTGTTCCGTTTTGTTTTGAGGCGGCGTGGGGTAAACCACAGTGGTGTCCAATACTTTGCCTGTAGGGTCCACCACTGCAATTTTGCAGCCGGTGCGGTAGGCGGGGTCAAACCCCATGGTAACCATACCGCCAACAGGGGGCTGCATAAGCAGGTGGTGCAGGTTTTGGGAAAACACGCCAATGGCCTGGCGGCAGGCGTTTTCCGTAAGCTGGGCCCGCAGCTCCCGTTCCAAGGAGGGGAAAAGCAAGCGGGAAAAACCATCTGTGCAGGCTTTTTCTACATAAAAACAGGCGGCAGAACCAGTTGGTTTTAAGAAAAAGGAATTTATTTTGGATAAAAAGGGCTCAACTTCTATTTCAATGGAAACCTTTAAGGCGCCTTCCCGCTGGCCCCTGTCCAAGGCCAACACCCGGTGGGGGGCAATTTTGCAGACAGCCTCCCTGTATTCCTGGTACATTTGGTATACGGGGTTGGGTGTTTCCCCAGGGGAAGAGGAAATAACAGCCCTTTTCCACAGCATACCCCGCAGTTCCCTGCGGAGGGCGGCGTGGTCGGCAATTTCCTCGGCAATAATATCCATAGCCCCCTGCAGGGCCTGCTCCACTGTTTCCACGCCCTTTTCCGGGACAAGGTACTGGAGGGCAGCCTGCTGCAGGATAAAAGCAGGTTCCTGCAAAAGCAGGGCCTGGGCCAAGGGTTCCAGCCCTTGTTCCCGGGCGGTGGAGGCCCTTGTTTTGCGTTTGGGGCGGAAAGGGCGGTAAATGTCCTCCACTTCGGCCAGGGTAATGGCTTTTTCCAGGGCGCAGCGCAGGGGTTCTGTAAGCTTTTCCTGGGCTTCTATGGTGGAAAGAACTTCCTCCTTGCGCTGGGCAAGGCTGCGCAGGTAGGTTAAACGGTCGTTTAAGGCGCGCAGCTGGGTATCGTCCAAGGCGCCGGTGGCCTCCTTGCGGTAGCGGGCAATGAAGGGGATGGTGTTTCCGGCGTCTATAAGCTCTACGGCAGCTTTTACCTGAGTTTCCTTTACAGAAAGCTCTTTAGCCAAGGTGGCAACAATATTCATTAAGGGACATCCTTTCTATAATAAACAAAATGAACGGGGTAAGGGGTTCCACAGCAGGCTTTGGAGTGCTGGATTTAATATAACACAGTTTTGCCACAATGGAAAGAATGGTTGGGCTTTCGTTAACGAAGGGTAGTTGACATATTGTTCAATGCCAAAGTGCAGGGGGAATAGGGGGAAAGCCCTAATTTATGAATGTTTGGCAGGGAAGTAGCTTCCCAAAGTTTGTTAGGTGATGGGACCCCAAAAATATGTACAAAGCAGGGTGTATAATACTATTTGTATTATACACCCTGCTGTTGTTACTGTATTTTAAGGGGCTTACGGTCTAAAATATTTTGGCAGTTATCCAAAATATTTTGCGCGCAGGCCCGGCTGACAACAAACCGCACTTCCTCGTTAAATGAAAGAAAGGCTTCCTTGGCAGTGTAGGGGAGCAAGGCCAGGGTATCGGTGGGGCGGGAACTGTCGGTATAGGTAATTTGTACCGTAACCAGGGGAGTAGTTTCCACAGGGGTTTCCCAGGTATAGGACGCTGGGGGAATAGAAAGTACCTTAGTGTAAAATTCGTCAAACTTACCCTGAGGCAAAAGCTGCCCGTTGCAGGTGGTTTCCCCTTTCCAAAGGTAAAAGGTATAGGAAAGGTTGGGGCTGGTTATTTGTACCTGGCGCACATCCTGGGGGTTGCCGGTAAAAAAGGCCGCTTTGGAAAGCACTTCATACTGGGCGGTAAGCCAGGGGATATTTTCAGCCTGCACTTGGTACACAATGGGCACGGATTGGTTCATTACATAAACAGAACCATTGCTGCCTACAGGGGAAGCAATGAGGGAGAAGCCTTGGCCGTCCACATTGGTACGGGCGGTGGCATAGGGGGCGTTAAGGCCAAGCTGGCGCAGCTGGGAGGAGGTTGGGTGCACCAGGGCAACCTTGTCCGCCGTAAGGTTATATAAGGAGGAAATAATGGGGCGGGCGCTGTCTGTAGGGAGGTTTGTTTTTACAGGCGCAGTAAGGGAAAATTGGTACTGGGAGAAGGGAAAGGCCGTTTTGTTGGGGGAAGGGGTTTTTTCCCCAAAGGAGGCATCCTCCTGGTTTTGTGGGGAAAAGGCAATGGAAACCGTTTTAGGCCGCACAGAACCGCCTAGGGAAACGGCGCCACTTTCTAAGGAAACAGGAAGGCTGGGGGTAATGTCACAGCTGACGAACTGGTTTTTAGAATACAGAAAAGGGGTAAGGTTTTGCGTAAGCACAGAAAATACAGATTCCCCCAAGGCAACAAAGGTTTCCTTTTCATTGGTAGAAAAACCAATTTGTAGGGTAATTTTTGCCGCGGCCACCGGGGAGATTTGTATTATATGGGATGGAAAATCCAACCCGTATAATTTTAGCTGTTCTGAGGAGAGGGAATTCAGCCGGCCAAGGGGCCTCACCGCCGGGAGGTAAGCAAGGGTGTCCATCAGTTCCTGGCAGCGCTGAGGGTCCAAGGGGATTTCCTCCCAGCCCTCTATGGAAAGGGAATCCCCCAAATTAGAAAGGAGAAAGGACTGGTGGGGCGTAGCAATAGAGATAGTATTTACCTGGGAGCCGGAAAGCTGGAGCAGCACTGGCGCAGCCGTCTGGGGTTCCTGTTCCCCGGAGCTGGGGAGGGGCAAGCTGGTTAACATATAAAAAAGCAAGCTGCCAAGAAGAACAACAAGGCAGAGGCTGAAAAGCAAAGGGAAAAGTTGTTTTTTCATAGTTAAAGCCTCCTCTTTTAAGGGAACCTTACGGCCCTTACCCAGTTTTTTTATGGGAGCACTGCCCCGCCCTATTTTTCCCTGTAAAGAAAGCGGGAAAAAGAAGCCGCCATTTAGCGGATCCCCCGCTAAATGGGCAGCAAGTTTTGCAGGGCAAATCCCTGCAAAGGAAATTTGGAAAAAGCTGCAAGCCTGCCGGCCTACAGGCACAGCAGTTAGCTGCAGAACAGGTGGGCGCCAATGCGGGTAATTACCGGACGGGTGCGCATCCACTTGTTGGAAGTTTTATCCGGATTAAAGTAGTAAATAGCCCCGCCGCTGGGGTCGCTGCCGTTTAAAGCCTCTTTAGCGGCGCGGTAGGCAGATTCCGAGATAGGCTCGTTAATCTGTCCATCAGTAATGGCGGTAAAGGCGCCAGGCTGGTACACGACGCCGGCAATGGAATCAGGAAAGGAGGGATGTTCCACACGGTTGAGTACAACAGCACCTACAGCCACCTGGCCGGTGTAGGGTTCGCCGCGGGCCTCAGCAGAGATAATGCGGGCAAGAAGCTGATAATCAGAATCGGAAAAGTTACCGGAGTTAGAAGAATTAGCGGATGAAGAGTCAGAAGTCCCAGTGGGCAGGCCAATTTTAGCCAGTGTGGCAGCATTGGCAACGCCGTCGGGGTTTAGGCCATGGGTGCGCTGAAAATATTTTACGGCTTCTGTTGTTTGATAGCCGTAGTTGCCTGTAATGGGGCCGTCGTAATAGCCCCAGGCTTTTAAGCGCTGCTGTATTTTAGTTACTTCCTGGCCCTTGGAGCCATACTGGGAAATGGTTTGCTGGGCTCCGTTTTCTGCAGGGGCAGCTTGGGCGGAAAAACAGGCAAATGCAATAAGGCAAAGGTTTAAGGCCGCAATAATTCCGGTTTTTAGCACGGGGATACATTTTGAACGCAAGGGAATTCCTCCTTTGGGTAATTATTGAGTAATATGGGAATGGACAGCTGCTGCCAAGCAAACAGCTGGGGAAAAGGTTTATCCGTCAGTACAAGTTTTGCCAAAAATTTTTTAAATATCCAAACAAACAAATAAAAAGCCAATTTGATGGGCAAAACGGCAGGCAAAACAAAAAACGGCGCCGTGGGGGTGAAATAGAAGGCAGGGGAGCAAAGGAGAGGGTCACGGGAAAAGGAGGGAAACAATATAATAGTAAAAACAATATAAGGGAGGAATAACTATGGAACTGGTGGTTGTGCTGTGTGTTAGCCTTGCGGCAGTGGCCGCAGCGGTGTTGATAGGCGAACGGCTGGACAAAACGGTGTTTTTAAAGTGGGAAGTAAAAGATATGCGGGGGCTGCAAAGGCAGCTGCGGGAGGTAGCCCAAAAAGGCATAGGCTTTGGAGAGGAATGTTACACCAGGGGCTGGGTACCGCTGGAACAGGTAGAGGAAATTGCCATGTTGTATGTAAAAGACATTATGGCCAACTATTATAAAACTACTATTATAGAGCAGGAAGGTACCTTGGAGCAGGTAATAGAGGACGCAATACTAACAGAAGATAAAGTATAAAGAAGGTAAATCTTATCAAAACATATTAAGGTACATATAGCGGCTCCCTTTGCAGATTTTTCTAACGCCCTCCAGCAGGGTGTGTGCTAAAAGCCTATTTTGGCTCTCCCCGCACACGCCTTGGTGGCTGATTTCCCGCCCTGCTACATTAAAAATACAGTATTACTGCAAATTTTTGCCTTGCAGGACAAAAAATCATTTCGCCAATCCGTACACACTGAGATTCTAAATAGGCTCTAAGGGAGAAAGGAACCTACAGTGCGGGGCAGGTAGCCTGTTATGCAAAGGCTACCTGCTCTTACTGTAAAACGGCTGCCCATGTTCACTTAATATGTTGCTGGTTGGTACATATACAGTGTAAGGAAAACAAAGGCACACAAGGGCAATTCCATGTTATAACTACTGGGCAGCAGTGATTATAGGCTGCAAGTTTTCCGTAAAAAAGGCGTAATAGAGGGAAAAAGAGGGTAGGGAGGGAAAAAAGGCAGAAAAAAAGATAAAAAAGATAGAAAAAAGTGTTGACAAAAGGGGAATGGCATGATAT
>CAJTSZ010000055.1:0-2350 GCA_910578755.1 uncultured Oscillospiraceae bacterium
CCATATTTCTTTTGATGCCAAAAGAAATATGGCCAGGTCTGGGCTGGAAGCCCAGCAACACAGGCTTGGAAGTGACTGAACACTTCCAAAAGAAAAGCTAGTTGGGCATAATTGAAAGCAGAAGAACTGCTTTACAGTTATTCTGCGGCAGGCCAGCTACTGCCACAGCTCCTTGGGGTATACGCCGCTTTCTTTTAAGCGCTGTATGGCCTGCCGCACCCCTGGACGGTCCTCCTGGTAGGTAACGCCGTACCATTGGTCCCGGGAGGGCAAAATATCTACCTGGGCTTTCCCCTCCCGGACAAGCTGGTTCACCACACTGGGCAAAAAATATTCCGCCTTTAACGGGTTTGCAGGCACCTGTTCCTTTAAAAATGCCTCAAATCCCCTTTGCAGCTCCGGCAGCATTTCCTGGGAAAAGGCCCACATATTCATGGAAACCACAGCGTTTAAGGGCAAATAGCTCCAATGCTCCCCATCCTCGGTAAAGGCTGCCTGGTTATCCCTGGGGCAAATTTTTGTGCGCTCCGTTATGGTTTGCAGCCTGCCCTGCTTATCCGCCGTACATACTCCCCGGGAAACAAAACCGTTTTCTGTCAGCGTATTGCCCAGCTGAAAGCCCACCATGGCAAAGGGGTAGGGCGTTTTGCTGTGAGGCGCGGCAAGAAAACGGTACAGCTGGGCAAAGCCTTCCCTGCCGTAAAAATCATCGGCGTTAATTACCGCAAAGGGGCCTTCTATTTGGCGGGCAGCACACAAAACCGCATGGCCCGTTCCCCAGGGCTTTACTCTGCCTTGGGGAACAGCGGCGCCCTGGGGCAAAAAGCTTTCCATTTCCTGAAAGGCATACCCTACCTCAATAAAGGGGGCAACGCGCTTTCCAATGGTTTCCTGAAAATCGGCCAGGTGTTCCCTTTTAATAACAAACGCCACCTTTTCAAATCCGGCGGCAACTGCGTCATAAATAGAAAAATCTACAATAATTTCCTCCTGGTCACCAACGGGGTCAATCTGCTTCATCCCTCCGTAACGGCTGCCCATACCGGCAGCTAAAATAACAAGGGTCGGTTTTTGCATACAAAGGCGCTCCCTTCTTTTTTATCTTTTCTTTTTCACATTCTAATTGCTAAGAGGTGGAGGCTGCTTGCCCCCGCGCCTCAGGCTTTTTTGGGGCTTTCGGCCTCATAACCCAAATGTTACAGCAAAGGAAAACCTTTGCTGTAAGTTACCCCTTTTCTTTTGGAGGCAGGGGCTGCCTCCACACCTGTGCTAACGGGCTTACACAGCCCGAACCTGCGCCCCTTTTCTTTCTACAGCGAAAGAAAAGGGGCGCCGCCGGGGCTGTGCCCCTGGACCCCTTCCGCGGGGCCGGTGGGAAAAGCCCCGCGGCGCCACTTACTGCCACTAACCCCAAGCGGTTGCCCATGCTCGCCTTGTTTTTGGTTTTAATATGCCATGCGTTCGCATATGGCAATGCTCCAAGGAAAACAAAGCTACGCAAGGGCAAGCCCTCCCCAAGGTGTGGTCGGACTTCCCGCCGGTGCGTACCTGTTGTTTGCAGGTTCTAACCGATAGCGCCGCAAGTTTTGCCGAGCGCAGGCAAGGCTACTAAACGGGAAGCCAGCCGTTCAGTGAACGGTTACAAGTTTGCCTGCGGCAAACATTGCGGTAATTTTGTTAGGGAGCTGGCAAGTTTGGCAAAGCCAATCTTGTGGACTTACAGCGGGGTGCCGCTACAAGTTTTAGCCCTTTTTAAAAAGCCCTTTACCGCCTCAACCACCGTTTCCGCTTCCCCATCGGTCATATAGGGGTGCAGCGGCAGGGAAAGGGCGCAGTTGCTCAGCAGTTCCGCCGTGGGAAAATCTCCCCGGCTTCCGCCTAAAAAGCCGTAGGCCGGCTGCAAGTGCAGGGGGGTTGGGTAGTATACCATAGTAGGGATCCCCTGGCTGTTCAAGCAGCTTTGCAGCCCCTGGCGCAGGCTTTTACTGCTTAAAACCATGGTGTACTGGGCCCAGGCGCTTTCGGCATTTTCCGGACAGGGGGGCAGGGCGGCCCCCAACCCTTGCAGCTGGCTGGTATACCAGCGGGCAATTTGCCGCAGCCGGGCCTGCTCTTTTGGGAAGGCCTCCAGCTTCACCTGAAGCACCGCTGCCTGCAATGCGTCCAGCCGGGAATTTTGGCCAATGCGTACATTTTCGTACTTGCTTTTTCCCGCGCCATGGCAGGCCAGGGAACGGACTGCCACAGCCGTTTCCCCGTTGTTGGTAAGCACTGCGCCTCCATCCCCAAAGCAGCCCAAAGGCTTGGCCGGGAAAAAGGAAACCGCAGCTCCCGCACCAAAACTGCCGTT
>CAJTSZ010000055.1:2360-14192 GCA_910578755.1 uncultured Oscillospiraceae bacterium
GGGCCGCCCGCGGCAGCTGCCCCCAAAGCCCTGGGCGCAGTCCTCCAGCAGCAACATACCGTAATGGTTTGCCATAGGTTCTATTATATCATATTCTGCGGCCCAGCCAAAGAGGTCCACCGCTAAAATTGCCTTAGCCGTACCCCATTGTTTCCACTTTTCCTGCCTCAGCGCCTGCTCTAAGGCTACAGTGTTTATATTTCCCCCGGGAAAATCCACATCCACAAAGCAAGGGGTTGCCCCCACCAGGGAAACAGCCTCCGCTGTGGCAAAAAAGGTAAACACAGGTATAAATACCACATCCCCTGGGCCCACCCCCAGGGCTTTTAAAAGCAGCACCAGGGCGTCGGTCCCGTTTGCACAGGAAACACAGTGGGCAACCCCCGCCTGCCGGGCCAGCTGTTTTTCTATGCCCTCCACAGCCGGGCCGCCAATATACTGCCCCTGCTCCAGCACCTGTTCCAGCGCCTGAAGTATTTGGGGCCTTAGGGCAAGATACTGCCGTTTTAAACCTTTAAATTCCATAAACCTTCCTTTCTTATTCCCTTTCCCGCAGGCCTGTAGGGCAAGGAACGTACTGCCGCCCACACCCAGGGCACCGCAGGTTTTGGGAAAGGGCCCGGCCGCAACGGCATACCCACCCCCGCTGCCTTGCGGGAACACCTACCATTAAAGCATAATCCGGCACATTCCCGCTTACTACAGCCCCAGCGCCTACCATGGCCCAGCACCCTATGGTAATACCGCAAAGCACCGTGGCGTTAGCCCCTATGGAAGCCCCTTGGCGTACCAATGTATTTTGATATGCCTGCGGCCCTTTTGGGTAAGGGCTGCGGGGGCACAGGTCGTTGGTAAACACCACGGAAGGGCCGCAGAAAACCTCATCCTCCAGGGTAACTCCCTGGTATACGGAAACATTATTCTGTATTTTTACACCGCTGCCAATAGCCACGCCAGGGCCCACATTTACGTTTTGGCCCAAAACACAGTTTTTCCCTATGGCCGCCCCCTGCTGTATGTGGCAGAAATGCCATACCTTGGTACCTTCCCCCAGTGTTGCCCCGCTGTCAACAAAGCTGCTTTCGTGAACCCAGGGCGCTGGCTCTGCTGTACCAGGCAACGGGGCTTTTGTCTGTTCCTTCATAAAGCCCACCCTTCCCTGCAGGCCGGTTCAAACCGGCCTGTATAATCCGCTGTAGCCCCTTGGAGCAAGGGCAAATGCACCATTCGCCCCTCTGCTGCGGACTGGTAAAGGGCCAGAACTATTTCCAGCGCCTTTATCCCTTCCTCACCGGTAATGTAGGGCGTACTCCCCTGCCCCATGGCCCTTACCATGTCCCTGTACAGCGCCTGGTGGCCGCTTCCGTAAATATCTGCCGGGAATTGGCTGTGCTGCCGCGCCTGCTCCCAGCTTTCCCCCTGGGCAAACTGCCAGTGCTGTATTTCGTTCACCGCGGCGCCCCCCAGCTTTACTGTGCCTTTTTCGCCAAAGATGCACAAGGTTTCCTCCAGGTTTTGGGGGTAAATGTTGGTAGTGCCCTCCAGCAGGCCGTAGCCGCCTTGAAACTTTAAAATTCCAAGGCCCATGTCCTCCCCCTGAATGTAGGGATGGGCCAGCTGGTCCGTCATGGCCATTGCGCCCACAGGTTCCCCGCCCAGCATCCACTGGAGCAGGTCAATATTATGGATGCACTGGTTCATCAGCGCGCCGCCGTCCCTTTCCCAGGTGCCCCTCCAGGGAGCCTGGGTGTAATACTTTTTGTCCCTGTGCCAGCGCACCGCCGCCGAGCCGTAAAAAATCCGCCCAAACAGCCCCTGTTCCACTGCCTGGCGCAGCTTCTGCACCGCCGGGTTAAAGCGGTTTTGGTGGCACACTGTAAGCAAAACCCCCTGCCTTTTTGCCTGCTGCGCCATTTCTTTTGCCTGGGACAAGGAAAGGGCCATAGGCTTTTCCACCATTACGCAGCACTTTTTTTCCATGCAGTGCAGGGCAATTTCCCCATGGGAGCCGCTTTCCGTTGCAACTGCTACCAAATCCGGCTGAACCTCCTCCACCATTTCCCTGTAGTCTGTGTAACAGGCAGCATGGCTTAAGGGATAACGGCCACGTTTTTCCTCCATGGCCTGGGGCGAAAGGTCACATAGGGCGGCAATACGCAGCCTTCCCTCTTTTTCCAAAGCAAGGGCCGCCTGAAGGTGCTTGTGGGCAATGCGGCCGCAGCCAATGAGCGCATATTTTAACATAGGGGCTTCCTCTTTTCTTCCTGTTATTTTTACACCCTATTCCTATGCGGCCAAGCTGGCGGTTATGCCCTTGCCAGGGTACAAAAAAGCCTCCGCTGCAGCGGAGGCTTCTGTTGTTTTTAGGGCCTATGCGCCCAGTTCAATTTCTGTAAGAAGGGTTTCCATGTAGCTTTGGAAGTGGTAGAACACCACATCCGGCTCCCTCAGGGTGGGGTGCCAGCGCTTCACCCATTCCAGGGTAATGTAGCCGCTGTAGCCGTTTTGGTGCAGAATTTTTACCGCGTCAAACACAGGGACATCGCCAAAGCCCATCATGCGGTACTCCACCTTGCCCTGAACCATGGCGGAGTCCTTTACATGGACATACTTTATTTTATCCCCTAAGGTTTTATATGTTTGGGCCGGTGTTTCATGAAAAAAGCGGTAGGGGTGGTGAATATCCCAAAGGACACCGCTGGACGCTGGGTCCGCCCCTTCCAAAAAGCGGGCCATTTTGGAGGAATCCGCTAAAATACCGTTGGTTTCTATAAGAACACAGATGTTTTTCCCCTTGGCATACTGGCACAGCTGCTGGTAGCGCCGCTGGGCGGCCAATTCGTCCACGGCTTCCGGCTGGGGCGGCAGGGAAATTAGGGTACGGATGAAGGGGATCCCTATTTTTGCCGCAAAATCTACCGCTTGGCGGGCCTCCTCCATTTCCTCTCCTTCATCTACCATTTGCCCCAGGCAAATGGAGGTGGCCATCATAGGGATTTCAATATCCCGGCTTTTCAGGCCATGGAGTGTTTTCTCTTTATTTTCGTCCTGAAACACGCCAATGCGCAGGGCGTTCAATTCGTCCTCCACGCCGCGGATTTCAATTCCATCAATGCGCATATCAATGGCTGCCTCCATAATTTCATTCCAGCTCCATTCCGGGCAGCCAATGGTTGAAAATGCCAATTTCATGCCTGTTCGCCTACTTTCCCTATGTTGTTTTGTTGTTATTCTACTATACTTTGCCCTGTTGCGCAATAGAAAATTCTGCTTCGTGCTTTGGCCACAGCACAGCACTTCCAAGAAAGAAACACAAGTTAGGCACAGCCCCATTTGCTAATTTATAGCAGGTACCCACTGTAAGGCGCCCTGCAAAATAAATTTTAAAATGAAGTACAAGTTTTTACAAGTTTTGCTTCGCCAAACTTGCTAACTGACAGCGCAAGCGCCGCTGCCAGCTTTGGGCCTGGGATTTGGGGATAGGACCCCCAAACTACCCTAAAAAGCCTGGTGACCCCTAAAGGATTACCAGGCTTTTTTCATTTTTGCTTATGCCATTTTAAGGCGCAGGCGAATTTTATCGGCAATCATGGCAATAAATTCGCTGTTGGTGGGCTTGCCACGGGAATTGTGAATGGTATACCCAAAGTAGGAATTTAAAATATCCACATCGCCCCGGTCCCAGGCAACTTCAATGGCGTGGCGGATAGCACGCTCTACACGGCTGGAGGTAGTGTCGTGCATTTTGGCAACGGTGGGGTACAGCTGTTTGGTGACGGAATTGATGATGGTACTGTCTTTTACCGAAAGCACAATAGAATCCCTTAAATAGTGGTAGCCTTTAATGTGGGCAGGCACGCCAATTTGGTGGATGATTTCGGTAACCATCAGCTCCAGGTCCGGCTTTGCGCCCAGGGTTGGCTGGTTTAAAACAGTGGGGGAATGGAAGCCGGAAAGCTGAACAATGCGTTCTGCCATCATTTCAATATCGAACGGCTTTAGGAAGCAATAGGAAACGCCGGAGCAAACCAATTCCCTTTCCACCAAGGGATTGTCATAGGAACACATAACCATAAACATTGGCACAGGGTTAAGAGTACATTCCTGAATGGCTTTTACAACACCAATAGCATCTAAACGGGGCATAAACACATTCATTAGTACTACGTTTGGCTGGTACTCTTTAATTTTTTCAACCAGCAGCAAGCCTTCACGAGGAGCAACCAGGGTTTCAAAGCCATAAGTTTTCATTATGGCAGAGCATTGCGAGCAAAACTCTTTGCTGTCATCGGAAATTAAAAGCTTTAATTTCGTTTCCATGTCATTTCCTCCAAATTGTCGTAAAATTTATCGTGCATCAGTAGATTACATTTATTGGTAAAGTCTGTAGCTATAGGTTACCATAAAATTCCAAATAATGCAAGCATTTATTTAAAAAATCTTTTTTTGCAGCAATTTTTATGAAAAAGGGAAGAAGAAAGGTTATGATGCGGCTTTTGTGTCTACTCTTGCACTGGCAGCGGCGTTATGCAGGGTATTATCCATGTTTTCGGCAAAAATACCGTACCCATGGGTAGGGTCGTTGACAAAAACATGGGTTACAGCGCCAACCAGCATATTGTTTTGCACAATGGGGCTGCCACTCATGCCCTGTACAATACCGCCGGAGGCAGAAAGCAGACGAGGGTCGGTGATGCGTATTACCATATTACGGCCTGGTTCCTCCTGGATGGGATTTATTTTTTCTATTTCAATTTCATAGCGCTGGGGATTTTGGCCGTTTACTGTGGTGTAAATATAAGCAGGGCCAGGTTCTACCTCGTGGCTCATAGCCATGGGCATTACAATTCCGCCTGCCGGCGCGGTGGAAAACTTGCCGTATACGCCGTTTACGTTGTTTAAATAAACCTGCCCCCAGGGGGCATTATCTGTAAAGGAGCCCTGAAGCTCGCCGGGGCTGCCGGACTGCCCGGGGGTTACACCTGTAATGGTGGCGTGGACAATTTGGCCCTGGGAAAGGGGCAGGATTTGCCCAGTATCCACGTCACAGATAGCATGGCCAAGGCCGGCAAACATTTGTGTATTTGTGTCGTAGAAGGTAAGAGTGCCAATGCCAGCGGAGCTGTCCCGCACCCAAAGGCCAATATGGTATTGGTTGTCCGTTACGGCTAAAGCAGGGGTTACGGTAAAATCCATTACCTTGCCGCCCCGGCTTACTTTAACAAAAACATTTTTACCAGCCGAGGCGTTTACAATTTTGCCAATGGTGCGGTTGCTTAGCTCTGTTTCGCCATTTATGGAAAGGATGACATCCCCTTGCTGGATGCCGGCTTCCTTAGCAGGGGAAATGGCGCTGGAAGTAGTTTGTACTGCCCCCATACCCACAACCATAACCCCTTCCGTAAACATTTTTACACCAAAGGGCGCCCCGGAAACGGAAACCACCCGCCGGTCCACAACCTGCACGTTTACATCTTTAATATCCACAAAGCCCAGCAGCTTTAAATTCATGGTGTAGGAATTTCCGGCGGCGGAATACGCCTCTACAGGAAAGTGGTTTTTTTTCATACTGCATATGATGTTGGAATATTGGGAGGAAAGGTCCAGCTCCTCCCCTTGGGCAACATAAAAGGAATCCGGCAGAACGGTTTGCAGGTACAGGGCTGCCAGCAAAAGAGCTATTACCCCAATAGAAAACAAACCTGCCGCGCATTTGTAAATTGTTTTCATCGTTATCTTCTCCTTGCAATGGTTTCCATAGTATTTTGGGCAGATAACGAATAAATATTGAAGGCAATTTCAGTGGGCTTTGTCTTAATATTACGAGTATAGCATATTTTCTGAAAAAATATTGCATTTTTTGAAAAAAAGATTATATTTTGCCCGCTGCTTCAACAATTTTTACTTTTTATACACGTTTTTCGCTATGTGCACTTTTTAAGTATTGGCATAACAGAGGGCATATAAACAAATACTTTTTATTATTTCATAATAAAAAGTATTTGTGCAGGCAGATTCGGGCTGCAATAAAGTAATTTTCGCAAGTTTTGCAGGCTGTAAGGGGCGCACAAGTTTCCTGCGCCCCGTTATGCATAAAAAAATGCCGCTTAGCAGCGGCATTGCAGACGATGTAACTGGTATGAAAACTATTTTTTCCCTTTTTTCTTTAGCAAAGAGAGGGAAACCAAGGCAATAATCAGCACAGCGGAAACAATAAGTAAAATAGTCATCAGCTTTACCGTGTCCTGAGTATCATCCCCCATTAAAGGGTTAGCAGCCAATGCAGGCAGTGACATTGTAACAAAGGCAGAAACGAATACAAAGAAACCACATAACTTTTTTGAAAGCTTCTTGAACATTTGGGGAACCCCTTTCCTTTTTGGATTACATCCTTCTATTTTTGTGAACCGGAAATTTTGACTAAATACAAAAGCAAGCAAGCCAATTTAAGCCATTGCTTGGGTAAAATATTGCCAATTATGCTGTTTAAAGGAAATTAGGCAATTTGCTATAGTTATTATAGGCTTGTATTTTACCGTTGTCAAGCAAATTCGCAATACTGTTATCAAACTGAAACCATTGTGAAAATATAGCGTTACCAGCGCCCGGCGCCGGGTGCTGCTGCAACTATTTTTTTGCAGACCTTTGCAAAAGGGAAGCAACGCTTTTTAAAACGAAAAGCATGGAAACGAATATAAGCGTGCAGTTTTTGTCTGAGCCAGGCGAAAAGGGCAAGAGCAAAAAAGGCGAAAACCAATATGATGTAATAGCTGCCCAAAATGGTACCTATGCTTTGGGGTTCCCCCAAGCGCTTATAAAAAGGAAATTGCCTTTGGCACGGTTGGCAGCAAAAGCAGGCCGAGGGCCAAAAGAGGAGAAATAATTTTAAGGCTTTGTTTAATTTGGGGCAATACAGGCAAGAATAAGGATACAAAGGTTATGCCTAAAGGCGCGGCCAAGGGCGCTGCCGTTGACAACGCCAAAAATGGGATCAAAGGTTGCGCCCAAAAGCATAACGAAATGCAAGGAAACTACCCTTGACAGCACTAATTGCAGCCAAGGGAGCCCCAGCGGGTAGCCTGTTGGGACACTTGTGAAGAAATTAAGGATTGTGCCTAAGAGCCTGTCCAATTTTTAACGCGTATGGATTTGCCAGATGTTTTTTTGTCCTGCAAGGCAAAAGTTTGCAGCCGGCAGGGCGGGGAAATAACCGCAAAGGCGTGTATTGGGAGAGGCGCTAAGGGGCGACAGCCTAAGAAAAAATAAAGGCGGAGCGTGATGGACGTGACTGTCAAAAGAGGAGAAATTTATTATGCAGACCTGAGCCCGGTGGTGGGCTCGGAACAGGGAGGAGTGCGCCCGGTTCTTATTGTGCAAAACGATGTGGGAAATAAATACAGCCCAACGGTAATTGCCGCCGCAATTACCAGCCAGAAGGAAAAATCCAAGCTGCCAACCCACATAGAACTGGAGCCGAACCACTGTGGGCTTTCCCGAGATTCTGTAGTGTTGTTGGAGCAAATACGCACCATAGATAAACGGCGGCTGAAAGAGAAAATGGGCAGCCTGGATTCCAGCGCCATGTCCCAGGTAAACAAGGCCCTTTCCATTAGTTTTGGACTGAGCTTTCAGCGGCCAATGGAATAGTATTACATAAGCAGCCAAGGGGGCTTACTTATGTAATATAAAAATAATGCACTTGTTAAAACAGCTGCCGGAGCATGCTCCGGCGGTTGTTTTGCTATATCCTATAAAATTGTAACTTTTAACATAAAAAGATATGAAATATTTACATAGTTGACAATAATTTTAATAGCTGATATATTATATTAAATAGGGACTTATGGCTTTGTTGGGCCGCAAAAGGCTTATAAATAAACGCAGGCGGGCTGCGGCAAAGCATTTGGGCCCTGCTGTTTTGTTAATATTTTTAATATTGATGGAATTAACATAAAGAAACGCATTTTGGCCTTGGAAATTGCTGAGGCCAGCGTATTGGGAGAATGGATGTTGAACATGGATATTGCGAGCAAAAGCCTGTGCATGGGCTGTATGAGCCCGCTGCCGGAGGACGCAGCAAAGTGCCCTAAGTGCGGGTATTCCAAGCAGCTTCCATATAATGTGGAATATCTTCCGCCAGCTTCCATGGTGGGTAAATATTTAATTGGCAAAATGCTGCTTGCCAACGGGGAAAGCGCCGTGTACATAGGGTTTGACACGGAAACGGAAAGTAAGGTTTGGATTCGGGAATTTATGCCCACAGGGGTGGCTTCCCGCAACCACGCCACCCAGGATGTTATGCCAAACCCCGGAAAAGAGGCATTATACAAGTATTTTATGGCTTCCTTTGAAGATTTGTACCAAACCCTGCAAAAATGGAACGGCCAGGAAGGGTGCATCCCTGTAATAGAATTGGCGTACTTCCACAACACAGTGTATGCAGTGGAAAAATATATGGAAACCGTTACCTTAGGGGAATATTTAAAAGAAAACGGCGGCGAATTGCCGTGGACCGCAGCAAGGAAAATGCTGCTGCCCCTGTTTAACTGTGTGGCCAATCTCCACGCCAAAGGGGTGCTGCACCTGGGCATTACCCCAGAGCATATTTTGGTCAACGAAAAAAACCAGCTTTTTTTAAGTTCCTTTTCTATTTTGGAAGCCCGTATGGAAAACCAGGACCTTTATGCGGAAACCTTTGAGGGCTATTCCGCACCGGAGCAGTACGACCCTCAGGGCCAAATAACCACTGCTACAGACGTTTACGCCCTTGGGGCGGTAACCTACCGGGTGCTTACAGGCACCCGCCCGGCGGAAGCGGCGGCGCGTTTGCAGGAGGATACCATGGTACCTGCCATAGAGCTGAACCCTACGGTGCCGGAAAGTATTTCCGACGCTGTTTCTGCGGCTATGGTGGCGGATGTTTCCTTCCGGGTAGAAACTGTGGATGAGTTTACCTCCCAGCTGTTGGAGAGTGTTTCGGGGAATACGGCGGTATACGGCGTTGGGGAGGATACCCCCAACGAGAATACCGTACACCTGGAGCCAAGCCAGGACAAAAAAAAGCCGTTCCTGTACGTAGGCGGCGCCATGGCGGCGGCAATGCTTGTTTTAGGCGCCATTGCCATAGTGGCCTACAACATGGTTATTGGCGGTATAAAAAAGCCGGGGGAGGAAGAACAACCCCCGGCGCCGGAGCAGGAAACCCAGGAAACTCCCGAACCGGAGCCTCCCAAAACAGTGCCCGACCTGGAGGGAAAGCTGATTACCACGGTGACAAACAACAGCGCCTATATGAAGGAATACCAATTCCAAATTAAGGAAGAGTATAGTGAAACCTACCCAGAGGAGATTATTATTTCCCAGCAGCCCAAGCCGGGCACCCCTATGGTAAACAAGGGCACTATAGTGCTTACGGTGAGCAAGGGGTCTGAAAGCATTGCCTTGCCGGATTTGGTGGAAAGCAATTTAGATTTTGCAATGAAAATGCTGACAGAGCAAAAAATTACCTATAAGGTGTATATTGAGGAAAATAACGATTACCCCCCAGGAACGGTGTTCCGTACGGAGCCGGTTTCCGGCAGCATGGTAAAAATAGATAGCCCGTCCCCTGTGCTTATTTACGCAACGCCAAAGGAAGAAGAGGTGGAGGCACAGCCGGACGAAGAAGAGGAAAAGGAGGGCAAGCCGAAAAGAGTAGCCTCCAAAAGCAGTAAAGACAAAGACGACGATTAAGGGCCGCCGGGAGTTATCCGGCGGCCCTTTTTTGGCCTCTAAAGTTCAACTGGTGCTTCTTTTTGGAGGAACAGCCTGGGGTTTTAGTGGCGCGGATACAGGCGGGTAGCCGCCCCCAAACCTGGCCCAGCCTTTGTCTGCGGAAAATTTTGCTGAATATTTTAAAAAGTAAAATAAGAGGTAACGTCCCAAACCCTGGCGTTGCCCAGCAAGTCCCTTGCCAAATAGTTAAACAGCAGGGCCCTTTTTTCTGGTTTTCGGGGCCCCGCGCCCCTTTCCAACACATTAAACTGGAATATTTGCAGGTGGGCCATTTTTAAAATCCGCTTTGGGTCCTCCCCTTCATACTCCGGCAAATACTGGCGTACCAGTTCCGGGGTTTCATAAAACTGGCTTATCTGTTCCCGGTACGGTATGTTCCCACGCAGTTCCACCCAATCCGGCAGTTTTTTCGGTTTTTTGTGAAGGCAAATATCGTACAAGCACAGCTCCTTCAAAAAGGGCAGGCTGTCCTGGTTTTCCTGGCGGCGGGTAAGGTAAAAATCTTTCAGCAAGGTATGCCTTTCCTCTGGGCTTTGCTTTTGCAGGTGCAGCCCTTGGGCAACATAACTGCGGCCCATCTCCAAAAAAAAGCGGAATATGGAAGGTTCCCCTGCCAAAATAAACCGTATTTCCTCCCCAAACCGGCCGCTGTTATAATAGGTTTCCACCATTTCCTCCATATCCTTCAACAGCAGCATTTCATCATAATCCAGCCATTTTGTGGTGTAAACCTGGTAGGGGGCCTTTTCACTGTATACCATACCGTACTGCCCTGCGTTTTTTTCCATTAAAGAGCCTTTCAAAATTTTTAAAAAGCCCATTTGCATCTGTTGGGGCCAAATGTCCATAACCTGGTCAAAGGAATGGCCAAAGCTTTCCAGCCCCTCCCAAGGCAAGCCGGCAATTAAATCCAAATGTAAATGAATGTTTTTTTCTTTATCAATGCGGCGGCAAACCTCCAGCAGTTTTTCTGTGCTGGTGGTTCGGCGTATTTCCTCAATGGTTTGCGCATTGGTGGACTGCACTCCAATTTCAAACTGAAATAAACCCTGGCGCACCGTTTTTAAAAAAGAAAGCATTTCTTCATCCATTAAATGGGCCGTCAGTTCAAAGTGGAAGTTTGTAATGCCGTTGTCGTGCTGTGCCAGGTACTTCCAAATAGCCATAGCATGTTCCTTGGAACAGTTAAAGGTGCGGTCCACAAACTTTACCTGCTGTACCCTATGGTCCAAAAACACCTGCAAATACCGGAATACCTGCTCCAACGGCATATACCGCACATTTTTAATAATGGAGGAAAGGCAGTAGCTGCACCGGAAAGGGCAGCCCCGTATGGTTTCAAAGTACAGGATTTTGTTTTTTAGCTGCTCTATATCGGTGTAAGCAAACGGAAGCTGGGCAAGGTCAATTTCCTCCTCCCAAGGGGTGGATACCACTTCCCCCAGCTTCCAGTAGGTGAGGGAAGCCACCTCCTCCAAAGCCCGCCGCCCCGCAAAATATTCCAAAAGCTGGTACAAGGGCTTTTCCCCTTCCCCAGCCATTACCATATCTATGGCCCTGTTTTCCAAAAGCACCTGGCGGCTGTTATAGCTTACCTCCGGCCCGCCGGCAATCATTACGGTTTTGGGGCATATTTTCTTGTACTCCCTGGCAAAGTCCTTCATCATTTCAATGTTCCATATGTAGCAGGAAAGCAGCAGAACTGCCGGACGGCGGCGGTATATTTCATCCACCACCTGGGGCAGGCGGTGGTTAATGGTATATTCCACAAAATCCACATTTTCCATGCCCCGCTGGCGGCTGTACTCCTTTAAATAGCGCACAGCCAAGTTTGTATGGATATATTTGGAATTCAAGGCCAACATCAGTACGTCCATAAATTCCCTCCTTTTATATTGAAGATTTATTTGGGGAAGCATTTGGTTGCCTCCAAGCCTCTGCCCCGTTGGTACAGGTTTGGAAGCGGCCACACGCTGCCAAAAGCAGGGCGAGCACTTGGGGCATTAAAATATAATAACCGCTTTGCGGTTATTATACCATGAACACAACGTGTGAAAT
>CAJTSZ010000056.1:0-8112 GCA_910578755.1 uncultured Oscillospiraceae bacterium
GGGGATGTTTTTTTGCTTTACAACAAAAACTGTGCGCCCTCCCCCGCGCAGAAGACTTCCCCAAGTTTTGCTGGCGGAGCCAAAAAACTTGCAAGGGGCGCCTTCAAATTTTCCTTTTGCACAGGTGTTTGCGCCCCGTTCCTACCTGCCTGCACAAAAACGAAACAGCCATATTACCCCCACAATAACCGGCTGGTGGAGCACATAAATCCACAGGGAACGGCGGCCTACTGCCTCCAGCCAGGGCAGGCGCAGGCGGTACAGGGCCTGGGGCCCTTTGCGGGCTTTTACCCCAACCCCTAACATGCTGCCCAGCAAAAACAAAAACAGCCAAGGCATTAGGGGGTAATAATCCGACGAATAAAACCCCGGCGCCACAAGCCCCAACGGGTATAGCCATGGCACCGTAATTGCCGGCAGCTTTACCGCCAGCAGGCCGGGCCAGCCCAAATAATTTCGGGGCAGGTGAAATGTGGCCAAAAACAGCAGCCCCAAAATAATTGCGGCCGGCTTCAGGGGCAGCTTGTCCAGCGCCGGGTGCAAAAAGGAAAACAGCACCATGGCAAGGCCCATAAAGTGGAGGATGCCAAAGCGGATAATAAACTGGGGCACTGCAAGGGCCGTTGCCGCTGTCATAAGCAGGCCCAGGGAAAAAACCATTAGCCCGCGGCGCAAAGGGTTGTGGGAAAACCGGGTGCATATACCGGAAATTAAAATAAAAGAGCCGCCAAAAACGGGCACTGCCACTTTCTCCACTGCGGCACTGTGGAACAGGGGGATTTCCACCCCAAAAATATTTACCAGGCTAAAAGCGGCATGGTAGGCCACCATAAGCAGCACCGCCAAGCCCCGGGCGCTGTCCAAAAAGCCGATGCGTTTTTCATCCGGCTGCATAAGAACCCTCCCAACAACCACCGCTTCCAGCAGGTATTTTAACCCTTGGGTAAGCAATGGAATTTTTTGAATATTAAAGTATTGGCCGTCAGGGGCGGTTTAATCAAAGGTGTGGCCCCAGCCTGGCTGTTTGTTCCCCTTTTGCAGGCTAGGTTAGGGAAAGCAAAAGGCAGGAACTACTCCTGCCTTGGCTGTATTTGCTTATCCATTTTTAGGCTTGCCAGCTTAATTGCCGCCGCCCCTGCGGCCGCCCCAAGCACAAAGGCAATGCTGTGAATAATTAGGGTGGAAATATTCCCGGAAAAAGCAAGGATGTTCCCCAAAACGGCATAGCCGGCAATCCACTTGCCATAGGCTGGCTGCAAAGAAAAACGAGGGCCTTTTTTAGAAAGCAGCTGCATTGCCAAAATAAGCCCTATACTGGAAAATACCACCGGGGAACCGCCAACGCTTTCGCTTTGGGGGTACACCACGGCAAACACCCCATTGGCAGCAAAAGCCGCAGCGGCAGAAAAGAGAAAAAGCTTACCAGCCCCAACCTGCCCTTTTAAAAAATGCCAACGCAGTATATGGCAATGCTGTTTACAAGCAGGTGAAACAAGTTTACATAGAGCAGCAGGCCGGTGAACCAGCGGTAATACTGGCCGCCTATAACAGCAGCCCCTGCCAGCCGAAAGCCAAATCCAAAACAAACACTGCCGCCCAAAGGGCAAGCCAGGCTGTGGAATAACGCTCTTTGATTATTTTCTCCTTTGGTTCTATTTTGCGGCTTCTATGGTATTGGGAATGTATTCTTCAATAATGGTGCGGGCGGCCTGGTTGTCCTCCAGCATAAGCATAATAATATACCCCCCCTGGTTAAAAATCAGGGCGTTTTCTGAAATTTCGGTAGAATTATAAATATCATAATCGGTAAATTCCCGAATCCTTTCCTCCTGCCGTTTTTTCAAAGCCTTTAAAACCGCGTCATCTTCTCCGTCTTCCGGCTTTACTATGTACACATCGGAGGCGCCAAAATCAGCGGGCAGGTAGCGGATATAAAATTCGTCCACGGTATCCAAATCTAAACCAATAATGTCCCTAGCTTCTTTGGCTGTTGCTGTTTTTGCCTCTGTTTCCCGCCCAATGGATTTATAAATTTCATCCAAAGCCCCCTGAGGGTCGGCCTCCACAGGTTTTTCCTCCTCCTGATCTTCTTCCTCCAAACTGGAAGTTGCCGGCACTGCCGCCAAAGGGGTTTCCCCTTCCTTTGTCTGGCCTTCCACAGCACAGGCAGAAACAGTAGCTGCTGCCATCAAAGCCAGTATAAAAACTGCTATTTTCCCTTTAAAATTCATAATAATCTGCCATTTCTCCGCACACTACATTTCCATAGGTTCAAGTACTTTGTTTTAGGCGCTATTTTAATTCACCTGTTTTCCAAGTTGCCAGCCTGTGCGGTGGGCACGGCATAAGAAAGCCGCGGATTGGCGGCTTATATCAATTATAATTATTTTCCCTATGCTGTCAAGAAAAATAGCCATTTTCTGCTATAAAACGCCTTGTATAACAAAAAGTTTACAAAATAGTTTGCAGGGATTACCAAACCCCAAACCTATCTTATTAAATGGAACACTCCTCTAAATGCCTAGGCGGTAGGCTGCTTTTGCCCCTTTTTCAAAGAGCCTATTTAGATATTCCATTTTACAGAAAGGAGGGTTCCATTGCAGTACGCAATGGAACCCTCCTTTTTTCAATTTTGCTCTTAGGAAATCCTATGACACCGCAAACTGGCTGTTGTACAGCTGGGCGTAAAAGCCCCCCTGGGCTAAAAGCTGCTGGTGGGTGCCTTTTTCCACCACATGGCCTTCCTTCATAACCAAAATAACATCAGCCTCTTGAATGGTGGAAAGGCGGTGGGCAACAATAAAGCTGGTGCGGCCTTTCATCATATCCGCAAAGGCTTCCTGTATCCGCAGCTCTGTACGGGTATCAATGGAGGAGGTGGCTTCGTCCAAAATAAGCATTGGCGGCAGGCAAAGCATTACCCGGGCAATACAAAGCAGCTGCTTTTGCCCCTGGGAAAGGCTGCCTCCATCCTCCCCAATTACCGTTTGGTAGCCCTGGGGCATCCGTTTAATAAAGCTGTGGGCATGGGCCTTTTTGGCGGCCTCCTCAATTTCCTCCTGGGTTGCCTGGGGCTTGCCGTAGGCAATATTTTCCGCTATGGTGCCGGCCTTCAGCCAGGTATCCTGCAGCACCATACCAAAGTTTTGCCGCAGGCTTTTGCGGGTGACCTGGCGGGTATTTTGCCCGTCCACCCAAATAGCACCGGAATTCACATCGTAAAACCGCATAAGCAGGTTGATTACCGTTGTTTTACCGCAGCCTGTAGGCCCCACGATGGCCACCCTTTGGCCGGGCTCCACAGAAAGCTCCATCCCCTCAATAAAGGGTACGGCAGGGTTGTAGGAAAAACGGACATCCTCCAATTTTACAGCGCCCTGTACCTGGGTAAGTTCTTTTGCGCCGCTGTCTGGGGTAATTGGCTCCTGGTCTATGAGCTCAAACACGCGTGCTGCCGAGGCCAAAGCGTTTTGCAGCTCTGTAACAACGCCGGAAATTTCATTGAAGGGTTTGGTATACTGGTTGGCATAGCTTAAAAAGCTGGTAAGCTGCCCCACGGTTAAAAAGCCGCGGATAGCCCCAAAGGCGCTGGCAGCCCCTACACAGGCGTACACCATACTGTTTACAAACCGGGTTGCCGGGTTGGTTACAGAGGAAAAGAAGGTTGCTTTTAGGCTGTAGGCGGCCAAGCGGCCGTTGATCTCCTCAAACTGTTCCTGGGCTTTGTCCTGGTAGTGAAAAGCCTTCACTACCTTTAGGCCGCCCAGCATTTCATCGATTAAGCTGGTAAGCTGGCCCCTGGTTTCGGACTGGTGGCGGAACATGGTATAAGTGCGTTTGGCAATAAAATTGGCTACCACCAGGGAAAGGGGAGTAAGCACCACAACCACCAAGGTAATCAGCGGGTGGATAGAGAGCATAAACAGCAGAGTGCCTAAAATGGTGGTAATACCGGTAAACAACTGGGTAAAGCCCAAAAGAAGCCCCTCGGAAAACTGGTCGATATCCGTAATAATACGGCTGACAATATCACCGGAGGGGTGGGAGTCCAAATAACTGACAGGCAGCACCTCCAAATGGTTAAAGGCCTTGGTGCGGATGTCCTTTACCACCTTGTAGGTCACTAGGTTGTTAATGTGGTTCATCAACCATTGGGCGGCGGCTGTAGCAAGGGTAATTAGGGCAATGGTGAGGAGGACGGTCTTTAAACCGGCAAAATCCACCTTGCCGGGGCCCAAAATTAAATCCACCCCGCGGCCGGTTAAAATAGGCACATACAGGGTAAGGGCCACTGTAACCCCCGCCAAAACCACCGAGGCCGCCACGCCCCAGGCGTACTGTTTTATGTAAGAAAGAATCCGTTTTATAGTAGCTTTGTTTTCTTCTTTTGTTAATTTATTTGCTTTTGCCATAGGGCTACTGCACCTCCTTTTCCGAAGCCTGGGTATGGAATATACCTTGTGAATGGCAAATTTCCTGGTAAATCGGGCAGTTTTCCAAGAGCTGTTCATGGGTGCCCCAGCCGGCCATGCGGCCATCCTCCAACACTAAAACAGCATCAGCATTTTTTATGGTGGAGGCCCGCTGGGAAATTAAAAATACCGTCATCCCCTGGGTATTTTCCTTTAAGGAACTGCGCAAACGGGCGTCTGTGGCAAAGTCCAGGGCGGAGGCGCTGTCGTCCAATATAAGTATTTGGGGCTGCTGCACCAGGGCCCGCGCAATGGTAAGCCGCTGGCGCTGCCCGCCGGAAAGGTTTTTTCCCCCCTGCTCAATTTCTAGGTCCAGGCCCTGGCCCTTTTCTTCTACAAAGTCCCTGGCCTGGGCAATATCCAGGGCGCGGTAAATCTCCTCATCCGTGGCGTCTTCCTTACCCCAGCGCATATTTTCCCTCACAGTACCGGAAAACAGCACCGCCTTTTGGGGCACAATGGCAACCTGCCGCCGCAGCCGTCCCTCTTCCATGCCTTGCACATTGACGCCGCCTTGGAAAACGGCGCCGGAACTACTGTCATAAAACCGGCAAATCAGGTTGGCCAGGGTACTTTTACCGGAGCCGGTACCCCCAATAATGCCAACGGTCTGCCCCGGCAGCGCCTGGAAGCTGATGCCCTGCAGGGCGGGCTCTGTTGCGCCGCTGTATACAAAATCCACATCCTTCAGTTCTACTGCCGCCCCAGTTCTTTGGGCGGCTGGCACTGCGGCCAAGGCAGGGTCTGTTTCAATGGAGGAGGTTACCTGGAATACACTGTCCACCCGGTTCATGCTGGCCATAGCCTTGGAGATTAAAATAAGCAGGTTTGCCAGCTTTACCAGCTCCACTAAAATTTGGGACATATAATTTACTAAGGCAACAACCTTGCCCTGGGTAATAATACCGGCATCTACCTGCTTTCCGCTAATCCACACCAGGGCTACAATGGCCAGGTTAATAATAATGTAGGTTACCGGGTTTAGCAGGGCCGAAATTTTACCCACAAATACCTGAAAGCGCACCAGCAGGCTGTTTTCCTCCTCAAAGCGGGCGGTTTCCCCCTCCTGGCGGTTAAAGGCCCGGATGACCCGTACCCCCAGCAGGTTTTCCCTGGTGGCCAGCATCACCTTATCCAGCTGCTTCTGCACCTTTTTGTACAAGGGCATGCTCACAAGCAAAATGCCAAACACCACTATGGAAAGCAGGGGGATGGCAACGGCAAACACTAGGGCGGATTTTACATCCACAGTGAAGGCCATAATCATCGCGCCGAACACCACAAAAGGGGAGCGCAAAAACAGCCGCAGCACCATGTTAATGCCGTTTTGCACGGTGTTAATATCGTTGGTCATACGGGTGACCAGGGTGGAAATACCCAGGTTATCAATTTCTGTGTAGGAAAGGCTGTTAATGTGGGCAAACAGGTTGCTGCGCAGGGTTGTGCCCACCCCAATGGCCGCCTTTGCCGCAAAATACTGGGCGGTTAAGGCGCAGGTGATGCCAATTACCGCCAACAGCACCAAAAGGCCGCCCATCTTAAATACATAGGCGGTATCCTGGTTTTTGATGCCTATGTCAATCATGCTGGCCACCACCAGCGGTACAAAAAGCTCAAAGCTGGCCTCCAGCATTTTAAACAGCGGGCCTAAAATACTTTCCAGCTTATAGCGCTTCATATACCCCAACAAACGCTTCATTGCAATCCCCCTCGGAATTTGTTATAATTCTTATATGGCAAGCCATATCTTAAAAGAATAATTTGCCTGTATATTATAGCATTATGATATAGCTTTTACAAGGAGCATTTCCATGAATTTAAAGCAGCTTTTTTACTTTACCGTAATTGCCCAAACAAAAAGCTTTTCTGCCGCGGCCCGGCAGCTGGGCCTCTCCCAGCCGCCCTTAAGCAAGCAAATGATGGCTTTGGAGGAAGAACTGGGAACCTCCCTGATCCACCGTACTGCCCGCGGGGTGGAGCTTACCCCCGCCGGGGCCTGCCTGTACGCTAGGGCCCAGGATATTCTACTGATGCTGGACACCGCCCGCCGGGAGGTGCAGGAGTTTCCCTCCCACTTAGGGGGCACCTTAAAGTTGGGGACGGTTTCCTCCTCCGGCAACATTTTAATGGATGATTTTTTGCAGAACTTTTGCCGCCTGCACCCTGCTGTGCGCTTTGAGGTGACGGAGGGCAACACCTATGAGCTGCTGGAAAAGCTGAAAAACGGCATATTAGAGTGCGCCGTGGTGCGCACCCCCTTTAACAGCGAAGGGTTTGTATGCAAGTACGGCCCCAGGGAGCCTTTGGTGGCCGTGGCAAGGGAGGAATACTTTAAAAACCTGCCCCAAAGCCACATTTCCCTTTTGGATTTAGCCGGCAAGCCCCTAATTTACTACCGCCGCTTTGAGGCCATTATCTCCTTGGCCTTTCAAAACGCCGCCGCAACGCCAAACATTTTTTGCCGCAACGACGACGCCCGCACCTGCCTGATTTGGGCCAGCGGCGGCCTAGGGGTGGCCCTGGTGCCCGCCTCCATCAGCAAGCTGCCTATTGCTGATGGGCTGGCTGTAAAAATAATAGATTCGGAAGATACCACCACCCAAATGGCGGCAATTTACAAAAAAAACGGCTATGCTTCCCAGCTGGCCCGGGAATTTGTAGAAAGCTTTGCCAATGGCAAGGAAAACGCCCTGTTTAAAGAATAAACCGCTTGAAAAGGACAAAATAGCTATGAAACCACAGCTCAACACCATTATTTGGGATTTTAACGGCACCCTGCTTCACGATGTGGACGCGATTATTGACGCCAACAACGAAATAAACCGCCGCTACGGCATCCCGCCCATTACAAAGGAGCACTACCGGCAGCACTTTTCTTACCCGCCCATGGCCTTTTATGAAGCTATGGGCTACAACTTTAAGGAGATACCCTACGAGAAAATCAGCGCCGAATTTATTGCCTGCTACCAGGAAAAGCAGGCAGCTTGCGGCTTAACCCCCGGCGTTTTAGCCGCTTTGGAGGAATTTTGCCGCCGCGGCATGGAGCAGATGGTTTTTTCCGCCCACAACCAGCGGCTTTTAGAGGAAAAGCTGGAACAGCTGGGGGTAAAACACTACTTTAGCCACATTGACGGGGAGGAGGGCGTTGTGGTTACCGGGAAAGTACAGCGGGCCAAGGGCTTTGCCGCCCGGCGGGACCTTTCCCGCGCCCTGCTGATTGGCGATACCTCCCACGACTTTGAAACCGCCGCGGCCTTAGGCTGTGCTTGCGCCCTGTTTTCCGGCGGCCACGAGGACGCAGCCCGGCTGCAAAAAAACAACGCCCCGGTTTTTGAAACCATAGAGGCGTTGACAGAGTATATTTTAAAATAGGGAAGTGGCGGCAGTAAAATACTGCCGCCGCTGTTCTTTACTGAAAGGTAATGGTATATTCCACTTCTTCCGGGATGCCGGTGGCTACCAGTTTGTGAATGATAGCTTTGGCGTTTTCGTAGGCCTTATCCAAAATCCCATTTTCAATGGCCCTTTGCTCCATGGCCTCCTTGCTGACAGTGTCAAAGGCTCTGACATCATCTATTTTAATGGAGTTGAAAAAGCCGTTTTTTTCGTCCAAGGTTTCTATACTTTCTTCGCTTATTTC
>CAJTSZ010000056.1:8212-14130 GCA_910578755.1 uncultured Oscillospiraceae bacterium
AGTTGAAAAAGCCGTTTTTTTCGTCCAAGGTTTCTATACTTTCTTCGCTTATTTCATGGGAAAGTATTTTTGCCTGGGGAATATGTACAATGATCTCCTTGCTGAATTCCCGCACCGTTACTGTAACTTCGTTTACATCTACACCTGCCTTAATTACCCCGTCCCACTTGGCAATAAAGGACTTTGTGGTAAAAGAGAAGGGGACCTCCTTCCCAAACAGGCGCGCAGGGTCTTCAAACTTGCCTGCGTCGGTGTATAGGTACTCCACTGTGGCCAATTCCCCAATATCCTTTATTTCCGATTGTATCAGCGCTACATCTACTCCCCGGGAGGCCACCTCGTATTGGACAATAGGGTCCGAAAGCCGGGCGTTTTCTTCCTCTAATTCCTTTATGGCAGCTTCATACTTTTCACTTGCGTTTGTATAGCCCTTGGAATACAGTACCCCTACAACCAGCAACAGTACAACCGCAAAAACTGCAAGTTTAATAAGCCCCCACTTCCATTTGCCCCACAAAATCACGGCAGCGTTTTTCATTTCGTCCATACCCTTCCCCCTTGTCTGTTTTTGGTATAATATGCAGTATTATGGTACCATATTACAGGTTATTTTACAATATATGCTGTAAACTGTCCTTTTAAGAAAAGTACAGCCAGGTTGATGCAGCAATTTATATATGATACAATCAGCTTGGTAAATTGGGATTTGATGGAGGTATTTTGTGAGGTATACAGTCACCATTGATGGAACACATTTTTCAACCATAGATGAGTTTTTTGATGAGATAGATAAGTTGTTGACCCAAAACCGTTCATGGGAAACAGGGCATAATATGGATGCTTTCCATGACTTGCTTCGCGGGGGGTTTGGTATGCATGAAGTAGGTGAGGGAATTGATTTTTATTGGATACATGCAGATAAAAGCCAGCGAGACTTTGGATATGAAGCTACCGTATTATACTGGGAAGAAATCTTTCAAAAATGTCATCCAACAAATCGCCATGAAATAATGTTAAAAATTAAAGCGGCTAAGGCACATGAGGGCAAAACGTTGTTCGATATTATAGTTGATGAAATATTGAACAAAAATGATTGGTACGACCACACATTATATTTTGATAATAAATATTAGATAACTTCCAGTTTATTGGGCGATGGCTGCCTGTATTAGTTAGATATTTTGACCAACTGTTTTATCAAATGGCCAGAGCAATATCAATTTGAAATATGTAAAACCTATTTAGAGAGAACCCACATTGCCCCATAATACAAAAAGCAGAACACTCCATAACGACCCTCATCCAAAGCGTTAATCCACCCCACTTACAAAACCACGGTAGCCGCCTGCTTTACTGCGCGGGCTATAGTGTTGGCACAGATATGTTTCCTGCCGCCCGTCAAAGTCCTTTCCTTCAAGGAACCGGAAGAAATCAGCCTTACTATTCACCTTTAAGCAGTCGTCCTTGTGGCGGCAAAAACAGAGCATACTGCCGTAATCATCACTGCCATAGGGAGAATAATCGGAATATTGGCAGGTAAAACAGCACTTTATGTAATAATCCTCCTTTATTTGCTTAGAAATATTCTCCAGTGCAATATCAAACCACAAGGTTTTTTCCGTACTTTTATAGTACTTTCCATCTACAGAAAGGGAAAACTCCTGTACAATCACATCATCAGCATACACCCTTACATTGTCACACATTATAATGCTGTGCGGTTTTGACATATCAGGCTTGGTGTATTGGAATGAAAGAAAAAGAACCCCTGGAATAAGCTGTTCATCCCTTTTCCTAAAAACGGTTACGGGTATTTCAACTTCCAAAGCAAAACCTTGCAAATCATATAGATAAGGGGAGGATTCGCAGCCTCCCCATTTTAGCAAGGAAAATTTTTTACTGGCCTCTTCCCATTGCTCCTCATCCTTCAGATGAAAACCGCTAAGGCTTGAACTGCAAAAGGTAATATTGTCTAAAGTAAATGAAAGCGGCTCTGTACTGTAGTCTTCCTCTGTATTTATAATTTCTATAGGCGTATTATGCAAGGCGTCCCTGTAATGGGCTTTCCAACGCTGCATCCTCTTTTCCTCCTTTTTGCGCATATTACGCATATATAGGTACAATTATAGCGGCATTTAAAATAACTGGCGCTACAAGCAAAGCGTTTGTGCTGCATTGCTGCACAATAACCCCCCAGCCTAAGCAATGCTTAGGCTGGGGGGTTATTTTTAAACTTTGGTTTTAAAATTACCTTCCCCCTTGGGTGGAAGCCACCTTGCGGAACACCGGCGCTAGCAGGCAAGCGATAACAACGGCAATAACCGCGTTGGTAAGGGATGTAAGCAGGCTGGTAGCGCAGGCAGCTATGGTGACATTGAGTGGTTCCTTATGCAAAAAGTAGTAGGTAATAAACTTTTTGCCAATGTAAAGGACAATGTAGCACACCTGGCCGGCAACGCCCCCGGCAATAATTTTAGCCGAAGAGGAGCCGCTTTTTTTACCCCCGCCGGCAATAACACCGGCAACATAGGCCATAATAAACTTAAAGGCAAAGGTAAAGGGGGAACCAGCAATAAACTGGGGAATTGTAAGGTCGTACAGCATAGAACCGATACCGGCAGAGAGGCCGCCAGCCACTGGCCCTAAGGAAAGGCCAGCCAAAAGGCAGAAGGCATTGGCCACGTGTACCCGGGTAATATCCCCGCCAATGGCCAGGGGAATGGTGAAGGAAATGTAGTTGGAAACAAAAACAATGGCGCCCATCATGCCAATAAAGGCAATTTCCCTGGTGGTAAACCGTTTTTTGGCTGCGGGCGTTTTTACAGCGCAAAAAACCGCGCCTGCCCCGCCTAGGGCTGCCAAGGCAAAATTGACTATAGGGGATTTGCCCGCCAGGGCGGCTGCGGCAAAAAACAGGGCCACCATAAGGCACAGGGCCAACCCTGCTGTCCATAGTATTTTTATTTTGTTTTTGTCTGGCGCTGTGTGTTCCTGGTTTGTCATAACAAATCACCTCATAATTTCCCCACAGCCATTCCAACGGGGCTTACAGCAGGGAATACCCCTTAATGTTGCACCGGTTGCCCAGCACAGCAAGCTCCTTTTCCAGCATAACGCCGTGGCGGGTATCTGTAGAATAGCTGAAGGTCGTTTTAATACATTGTTCCACAAAATAGGTTGCGCGGCCCATGGCAATGGGCAGGCTGTCCCCGGTTAAAAAGCCTCCGGTAAGCACACTGGCAAAAATATCGCCAGTGCCGGGGTAGGAAACAGGCACATAGTCGCAGGGGACAATCCAATAGGAATTATTTTGTTTGTCGTACCCCACATTGGCAATAGAGCCGGATGCCATAGGCACCCCGGTAATTACCACATAATTTGGCCCTAACTCCCCCAGCTGGGCCAGCAGGCTTTTGGCCTGGGTGCGGGAAAGCCCCTGGCTGATGTAGGGAATTTTCAGCAGCATACAGGCCTCGGTAAGGTTGGGGGTGATTACGTCCGCCACCTGCACCAGTTCACCCAGCCGGCTGCGCATAGCCTCGGTATAGGTGCGGTAGGCCTTGCCATGGTCTCCCATAACGGGGTCCACTACAGCCAAAGCATCCTGATAGGTGTGAAAAAATTCCAAACAGTGGTCAATTTGCTCCTGGGAGCCTAAAAAGCCGCTGTAAATACATTCAAATTCCAACCCAAGGCTTTTATAGTGGTTTAAGCAGGGAACAATAAAACTGGTAAGGTCCCTAAATTCCACTTCTCCAAGCCCGCCGGTGTGGGAGGAAAGGATTGCCGTTGGCACAGGGCACACCTGTACCCCCATAGCGGAAAGAGTGGGCAGAATAACAGAAAGGGAGCAGCGGCCAAAGCCGGAAAGGTCGTGAATTGCGGCGACCCGTTTTGGACGGTTGTTCATTGTTGCAGTAGCCTCCTTTGGCAAAGGTAATTTCCCTACTTTCCTGTTGCAAAGCGTTCTGCAAAAATGCTACAGGTAAAGTATACGGAACCTTTTCCATTTTATCAAAAAAAACTTTTGCCGTCTTTACTTTTTTAAAAATATAACATTGAATAAAATAGGACGCTATTTTCCGTTTTAAATTGTAAATTTTCACAACAAAAGCAGGGCTGTTAAGCCTGCTTACTTCAGTGTGGGGCAATTTGTATAAATATCTTAAATATTCCGCCGCAAAAATTGGGCAAAAGGGATAAAATCGTTACGTTTGCCAGTATTTCGCTGGGGTAACTTTTCCTTAGGGGGAAATACTAATGAAGACCCCCTGTTTCCCGCGGATATTGGCGCTTTGGGGTGAAATTATAAAACAAAGGAGTTTTACTTTTATGAACGCAAAAAACAGCATTACCCCTATTATTACTGGCGCAGCTGTGACTATGGCTGTTGGTACCGCTGCTTATATGATGAGTGGGAAAAGCAGCAAGGCAAAGAAAAAACAGCTGAAAAAAACAGCGACCCAGGCTATCCAGGCCGTTGGCGATGTTGTAGACGGCATTACCACTATGATGAAATAACCAATCAAGGGCAAGCCCCTCAGCAGCTGCTGAGGGGCTTTGTTTCAATAAAATTTCCCCAGCTTCCGCTGGGGAAATTTTATTTTTGTTACTGTTCCGTGGTATAGCGGCTAATTTCCTTAGCGTTGGCCTGCGGGGGCAGGCTGCGGGTCATAATACCGTTGTATAAAATACTGAAAGCGTCCCCGGGCTGCACATCCTCCCAGTTAAAGTAAAGCTGGGTTTCCTCACTGATGTGGAACACGGCGGTTTGGCCGGGGTTTTCCATGCTTTCCAGCAGCAGGGAAATGCGGCCTTCCTGTTCCATTTTTTCTTTCAAAATACCGTTGTAAATTACCATATCCGCCCTCCCTAATTTGTTAATACCAATAGCCGCAGCAGTTTCTCCCTGGGCGGCGCCATAGTAAATTTCCACATAGTCCCCAGGGGTATAGTCCTCCCAGGGGGCGGAGGTTTTTGTGTTTTCATCTATAATAAAGGTAAGGGAAGGGTAGCCGTAATCCCGGCCGGGCACCTGGGCCACCAGCCAGGAGCCATTCGCTTGTTCCAAAAGCTCTCCCCGGTATTGGGCAGCGTCCGCTACATAAACAGTTTCGGGCAGGGCGGGCTTCTCTGGGGCCCTTTCCACAAGGGAGATAGCGTAAGCCTGGGCAATTTGCGCTGGAAAGCTTTCTGCAATTTCACCATTGTAGGAAATAGAAACTGTGTCTCCAGCCTGGGCGGTTTTTAGGTACTCTACAGAACCTTCCTCGCCAATGCCCTTGGTGGATACGGCAATTTGGCTTGCAGAACGGCTTTCGGTGGTATCCTCCACCGGCTGCACCAGCAAGGAGCCTTCTGAAACTTCCAAAATAAGGGCTTCAAAGGTGGCATTTTCCGCAGTGACCGCAGTGGTTTGTTTTTCCTGGGCACACCCTGCAAGGGACAGAATGCCCAACAGGCAAAGGGCTGAAAAAAGGAAAATATATTTTTTATTTTTCATATTGTTTCCTCCTGAAAAAGTAAAAGTAGCAGAGGGGGTTCATTTGCATAGTGATTTTTTCAGGGGATTTTACTGCACATAAAAGTGAGAAAACCACAAAAAACCTCACAAAAAAACAGTTAGGGATAAAATTTAATTTTTCCCATTAAAAGGTTTTTTGCTGGGGTAGGGGATATTTCCAAGCCCAGCCTTATTTTCTGTGGGCCTCCCCGGCCCACACCCGTCCCATTTTCTTTCAACAGCGAAAGAAAATGGGGAAAAGAAACGCCGCCGGGGTTTCACCCCTGGACCCTTTCCGCGGGGCCGGTGGGAAAGGCCCCGCGGCGCCACTTACTGCCACTATTAAAGTGTGGTTGCCCACACTCAAAAAGCGTTTTTATTTCCATAGGCCGCAGACAAGCTGCAAGGCCATGGA
>CAJTSZ010000057.1 GCA_910578755.1 uncultured Oscillospiraceae bacterium
CAAAAAGTGCTGCCGCCTTTTCCCATCATATAAAAAAGGGGGATTTTCTATGACGGAATATGAAGCCTATCAAAAATATATCCGCTGCCACCATTCGCCATGCGTCTAACGCCTCCCGTATACTGGTATTCCCCGCACTCCATAAAGGACAAGATAGCAAAAAATATAATCCTATGCTAAAATAACATATAAAAAATGTGGCAAATAAAAATAAATTATATTTTTTCTGTCACAAAGGCACAGGGGCATTGTCTAATAAAACAGGAGGTAAAAATATATGAATAAAAAAATGAATGAAGAATTACAGGCTTTGGTTGATAAAGCCATAGCAGGGGACAAAAACGCCCTTGAAACACTAATTGCCGGTGTGCAGGATATTGTATTCAATTTATCTTTGCGCATGCTTGGTACATTTGCAGACGCAGAGGACGCAACCCAGGATATTATACTGAAAATGATTACACATCTTTCTTCTTTTCGGGGCGACAGTTCATTTACAACATGGGTATTCCATATTGCGGCAAATCATCTGAAAAATTACAAAAAGCATATGTTCGCCCGTTTCCCGTTGAGTTTTGAATATTATGGAAACGACATAGAAAACGGAAAAATAAAGGATGTGCCGGATTTAACGCAAAATGTTGAAAAAGAACTACTGGCGGAAGAACTGAAAATGTCCTGCACCAATGTAATGCTTCAATGCCTTGATGAAGAAAGCAGATGTATTTTTATATTGGGTACCATGTTTAAAATTGACAGCCGGATTGCGGGGGATATTTTAAACATAACCCCGGAAGCATACCGGCAGCGGCTTTCCCGCATACGCAAAAAAATGGCTGACTTTTTAGAGGAATATTGCGGAGAATATGGCAGAGGCAAATGTAAATGCAAAGAAAGAGTGAACTATGCCATACAAAGCCACAGAATAAACCCGCTACAGTTGGATTATATGGCTGCTGCTGAAATCCCCGTTCAGACCATGATAGATGTGAAAAATGCCATGGAGGATATTGACGATTTATCCCAGGATTTTTCATTCTGCAAGCCCTATCAGTCCCCCCAACGCACAAGGCAGCTGATACAGGAATTTTTAGATTCCACGCAGTTTTCCATTATCCAAAAATCATAAAGGAGATGAACGGTTATGAATACACAAATTATTATAGACTACTTAACAGCATTAAGTAGGAATAACAACCGTGAATGGTACCATGCAAACAAGGATGATTATAAAAAAGCAAATGGGGAATTTGAAGAATTTTTGCAGGCATTGATACTTGAAATCGGTAAGTTTGACAGCAGCATCTTGCATAACGCCCCAAAAGACCTTACATTTAAGATGGTAAGGGATACCCGGTTCAGCCATGACAAATCACCATATAACCCTGCGTTCCGTGCCCATATTTCCCAAAAAGGGAAACTGCCTGTCCCCGTTGGCTATTATCTTATGATAAAGCCAGGGAATCAATCCTTTTTGGGCGGCGGGCTGTTTGCCGATATGTTTAAGGACGCAACAACAATGGTACGGGATTACATTGCCCGCAATGGGAATGAATGGGAAGCCATAATTCACCAGCCGGATTTTGAAAAATATTTTACTGTACAGGGAGCAGCCCTAAAGAATATTCCTGCGGGATATGAGAAAGAACACCCTCAGGCAGACTACCTAAAATTTAAAAGCTGGTATTTGGAATACCCGTTAAAAGATGAAGAAGTAAGGGATGCCGAAACATTTCTTGTAAAGGCAGCAGAACTTTTCCAAATTATGAAACCCTTTAACGACTATTTAAACAAGGCCCTTGTGGACTTCCGAATGCCTGTAAGGTAAAAATGCTGAAAAGTCCACCACTTCCCCGCCGGCGTCCTAGTATTGGAAGCCATACAGCTGCTATACTTTGGGCTGCACCAATGTTAAAGCCGTTTTATGCAAAACAGCCTGGCAATCCATAAAGGATTTCCAGGCTGTTTTCGTATGCCAATCGTTTAGAACGGCGCCCTGCCCTTTTTATTTGGTTTATTCTTCGTCAGGGTCATACTTTGTAATATGTTCGCTGAACACACCTTTAATGGCATTGGTGGAAACAGTGGAAACCTCCCGGATTTCCCCTTGGCGTTCCTCCGTAACACGGGCGTCTTTATTGGAAATATCCAGTTCTTTTACAATACCATAAACGCTTACTTTGCTGGCGTTGTTTACCCGCATATCGGAAACAGAGCAATCCTTGCCAATCACTACCTTTACATCCTTGGATAAAGTGGAGGAAATGGTGAGCTTCATAATTTTCCCGTCAATAAAAATTTCGTCCATTTCCCCCAGGTTTATTTTACACTGCTTCCCGTTGTCATCCCAAAAGCGCACAGCCACAGTGCCCTTTTCCTTGCCCTTGGCAACCGTAAAATCGGAGGAGGACATTTCGTAGGTTTTTACCGCTTTTCCATCCTGCAAAATATTCATTTTAGCGCGGGTAACGTCAACGGTGTAGGGGGCTGCCACAGCGTCCGGCGCGGCGGCAGCTTTATCTGCCGCCATGGCAGCAACACCGCCGTGGCACACCATAACCACAGCCAGCAGGGCAACAATCCATTTTTTCATGTTTTTCATCGTTTCTTTCCTCCATTCTGCCGCAGCTTTGCGGCTCTTTCAGGGGTGGGGTGCTGTATCAATCCCCTATACGGCTCCAGCAGGCGCCTGCCTTAAACCCTTCATTATATTTATCTTAGGGCATTGGGGCTGCAAAGTCAACACGATATTTAGGATATTTGTAAAATTTTTATGACTGCCCTGCGCTGCCTTAAATCAACAAACTAAAAACTTACAAAGGGGCCAAGTACCTTGCACCCCAGGCAAAAAACAACAGCAGCTCCTTTCAAGCCGCCGCGGGCTGAGAGGAACTGCTGTTTTACTGTTTTTCCCCAACAGGGCGGGGCAGAATTAGTCCTTCATAAAATCTTTAAGCTTATCAAAAAAGCCTTTGCGCTTACGGTAGTTCTTTTCCCCAAGCTGCTGGTCAAAATCCTTTAAGGCGTCCTTTTGTTTATTATTCAGGTTGGTTGGAACCTCCAAAACAACCCGCACATACTGGTCGCCCCGGCTTTTACCATTAATGTAAGGAATACCTTTGTTGCGCAGGCGGAACACGGTTCCCGGCTGGGTACCCTCAGGGATATTGTAGGTTACTTTGCCGTCAATGGTAGGCACGGTTACTTCGGCGCCCAGAACAGCCTGGGGGAAGGTGACGGGAATTTCGCACCAAACGTCAAAGCCATCCCGTTCAAACAGAGGGTCGGGACGCACGGTAACAGTAACGTTAACGTCACCGCTTGGGCCGCCGTTGAGGCCGTTATCACCCTGGCCACGGAGTACAAAGGTTTGGCCATCGTCAATACCGGCAGGCACATTAACCTCCAGCTTTATATTTTTGCGTACCCGTCCCTGGCCGCCGCACTTGGTACAAGGGGTTTTTACCAGCTTGCCGGTACCGTTACATTTAGAACAAGCCCGGGAGGTTTGTACCACGCCAAAGGGCGTGCGCTGCTGCACAGGAATTTGCCCCGAACCGTGACATTCCGGGCAAACCTCTGGCTGTGTGCCCGGCGCAGCGCCGGTGCCGCCGCACTCCTCACATTTTACCTGGCGGTTTAAGCTGATTTCCTTTTTACAGCCCTTTGCCGCCTCCAAAAAGGTAAGGGTGAGGGGAATGTTAATGTTATTGCCGCGGATTGGCCCGTTGGGGTTGCGGGTGCGGGTAGAACCGCCAAAGCCCCCAAAGCCGCCGCCAAAAAAGGTATCGAAAATATCGCCAAAATCGCCAAAGTCAAAGCCGCTGGCGTAGGAACCGCCTCCAGAGCCATAGTTCGGGTCCACCCCGGCGTGGCCAAACTGGTCGTACCGGGCTCTTTTTTGTGAATCGGAAAGGATGGCATAAGCCTCGTTTGCTTCTTTAAATTTCGCTTCTGCTTCTTTATCCCCTGGGTTTAAGTCTGGGTGATACTTTTTTGCCACCTTGCGGTAGGCTTTTTTCAGCTCGTCATCGCTGCACCCCTTTTGTACCCCCAGCACCTCGTAATAATCTCGTTTTTGTTCTGGCAAAAATATCACCCTTTATCTATGTAGTATTGGTTGTGAATACAGGTTCTTATTCCTTAACAGGGTATAAGGCTTTAGGTAAAACCCAAAGCCTCATATTCCCATAAATTGTGGTTACTATTTGTTTTCGTCTACTTCTTTAAAGTCTGCGTCAACATAATCCGTATTGGCGCTGGCGTCGCCTGTAGATTGGGCGCCGCCGTCCTGCGGCTGCTGCGGAGCCGCGTTTTGGTACAGTTTTGCGGAAACATCGTAGAATTTTTGTTTCAGCTCTTCGGATTTTGCTTTAATTTCCTCCAAGCTTGCGCTTTGGTTTTTCATGGTTTCTTTTAAAGCGTCAATTTTGCTTTGAAGCTCTGCTTTATCGGCAGCATCCAGCTTATCGCCAACCTCGCCCAGGGTTTTTTCGGACTGGAATACCATTTGGTCCGCTTCGTTGCGGGTGTCCACTTCTTCACGGGCCTTTTTATCCTGGTCGGCAAACTGCTCTGCTTCCCTTACCGCTTTTTCTATATCTTCTTTGGACATGGATGTGGAGGAAGTAATGGTAATGTTCTGCTCTTTGCCTGTGCCAAGGTCCTTGGCAGAAACGTGTACAATGCCGTTGGCGTCAATATCAAAGGTTACCTCAATTTGCGGAACGCCTCTTGGGGCGGCAGGAATACCATCCAAGCGGAAGTTGCCCAAGGTCTTATTATCGCGGGCCATTTCACGTTCGCCTTGCAGGACATGGATTTCTACGCTGGTTTGGCCATCGGCGGCAGTGGAGAAAATTTGGGATTTCTTTGTAGGGATAGTTGTATTTCTTTCAATAATTTTTGTTGCAACGCCGCCCAATGTTTCCAAACCTAAGGAAAGAGGGGTAACGTCCAGCAGCAGCAAGCCTTTTACCTCGCCGCCCAGCACGCCGCCTTGGATAGCTGCGCCGCAGGCAACACATTCGTCTGGGTTAATGCCTTTGAAGGGGTCCTTGCCGGTAATTCTTTTTACGGCTTCCTGAACAGCTGGAATACGGGTGGAACCGCCTACCAGCAAAATTTTATCCACTTCGCTGGCACTGAGGCCTGCGTCGGAAAGGGCCTGGTTTACCGGGCCCATGGTAGCTTCTACTAGGTCTGCGGTAAGTTCGTTAAATTTAGCGCGGGAAACGTTGATGTCCAAATGTTTGGGGCCGGTAGCATCTGCGGTAATAAAGGGCAGGTTTACATTGGCCTGGGTCATGCCGGAAAGTTCAATTTTGGCTTTTTCGGCAGCTTCTTTCAAACGCTGCATTGCCATTTTATCATTAGAAAGGTCAATGCCGTTTTCCTTTTTAAATTCGCTTACAAAGTATTCAATTAACCTTTGGTCAAAATCGTCGCCGCCAAGGCGGTTGTTGCCTGCGGTGGCCAAAACTTCCTGAACGCCATCACCCATTTCAATAATAGAAACGTCAAAGGTACCGCCGCCAAGGTCGTACACCATAACCTTTTGGTCGTTTTCTTTATCCACGCCGTAAGCAAGGGCTGCGGCGGTAGGTTCGTTAATAATACGTTTTACATCCAAACCGGCAATTTTACCGGCATCCTTTGTGGCCTGCCTTTGGGCGTCGGTAAAGTAAGCCGGCACGGTAATAACGGCTTCGGTTACAGTTTCGCCCAGGTAAGCTTCTGCATCTGCCTTCAGCTTCTGCAAAATCATTGCAGAAACTTCCTGCGGGGTATAGGATTTATCGTCAATAGAAACCTTGTAGCTGGAACCCATTTCACGTTTAATGGAAATTACGGTTTTGTCGGGGTTGGTAATTGCCTGGCGTTTTGCCACCTGGCCCACCATACGCTCCCCGGTTTTGGAGAATGCAACAACAGAAGGGGTGGTTCTTGCGCCCTCTGGGTTGGCAATTACCACTGCTTCGCCGCCTTCCATAACGGCCACGCAGGAGTTTGTTGTACCTAAGTCAATACCAATAATTTTACTCATAATAATTACCTCCAATATATTCCATGTGTTACTTTACATTTTAAAATATATGTTTAGTTTGCTACCTGCACCATAGCGTACCGTACAACTTTATCACCAATGCGGTAGCCCTTTTGCAGTACCTGGGTTACAATGTTCTCACCGTAATTTTCATCCTCCACGTGCATTACAGCGTTGTGGAACTGAGGGTCAAAGGGTTCGCCTTCTTTTCCAATTTCCTCCACCTTTAAGTCCTCCATGGTTTTAAGGAAGGATTGGAAAATCATCTCTATTCCCTTTTTAAAGGTTTCATCGGCGCAGGGGCTTGCCATAGCCCGTTCAAAATTATCAATAATTGGCAGGAATTTTTCCACAGCAGCCGCGGTGGCGCGGGGATATATTTCTTCTTTTTCCCGCTGGGAGCGCTTACGGAAGTTATCGTACTCTGCCAAAATGCGCATATACTTATCATTAAGCTGGCTGCATTGTTCCTGGAGCAGCTCCTCCGGCGTTTTTTCCTCCGCCGCTTCCTTGGCCTGGCTGGCTTCGCTGCCTTCTGTTTCCTTTTCTGTTGTTTCTGGGGTTTCCCCTGCTGTGGTCTCCTGGGCTAAGTCCTTTTCATCATTTTTTTGCACCAGTGACCCTCCTTTCCTAAGCTGTTATGGTAAATATATGGTATATTTTACAGGTTTTAATGGTTCAGGGTGTCTGTAAGCAATTCCCCTAAGGTATGGGCAAAGTACCGGGTGTGCGCAATAAGCTTTGCGTAGTTCAGGCGCACCGGGCCAATAACGCCGATGGTACCGCACTGCTCCTCCCCTATTTTGTACTTTACAAAAAGAACCGAGGAATTGGAAAGCTCCATGCGGTTATTCTCTTTCCCTACTGTAACTTTTATTTCAAAGGGCTCCTTGGGAATTAAATCCAGCACCTGCTGCTTTTTATCCAGCAAAATCAGCAAATCTCCGGCATCCTCTTTTAGTTCCTTATAGGAAAGAAGGTTTGTTTCACCCCTAATATAAAACTGCCCGTCGTTAATTTCCTTGCACAGCTCATAAATGGCAATAAGCAAAGAGTCAAACATTTTGGCATATTCCTCCATGCCGTTTGCCACAGAATGAATGTAGCTGGAGGTAATTTCGTTGAGGCTTTTTCCCGAAAGGCGGGAATTGGCGTAGCTGGTAAAAAATTCGCAAATTCTTGGCGACACCTGGAACCGTACCCGGCAAACTTTATTTTTAATGACGCCATTGCTGGCAATGACCATAATAACAACCGTAGTTTCTGTAGCAGGGATCAGTTCCACCCGCTTTACACAAACGCTTTTGGGCGTGTTGGTGGAAAAAATTGTAACGCATCGGGTAAAATTGGCCAATACCAGGGCAGCATCCGCCAGCAGCCGGTCTGGGTCCGGGTTTACCACATTGAACATGGCCTCAATATCCGCCTGTTCCCGGCTGGCAACAAACCCTTCCGCTAACAGGTTGTTTAAGTAATACCGGTAGCCCAAATGGGAGGGCACCCGCCCGGCGGAAGTATAGGGCTGCTCCAGCAGGCCGCGTTCAAACAGTGTGGCCATATCGTTGCGAACGGTTGCGGGGGAAACTGCAACATCCAGCAGGGAGCATATCCGCTTGGAACCTACCGGTTCCCCTGTAGCATTGTATTCTTCAATGATAGCTTTCAGAATTTTCTGTTTGCGTATATCTAGCTCCATAGCTATCACCTCTTTTCTATTTTAGCACTCTATTGCTTTAAGTGCTAAATATAATTTATCACCATTATTCCCCTATGTCAAGGGAATTTTTTGTTTTTTAAGGGTTTTCATAATTTGTTTACAACATATTTTCTTTATGCCCATTATTTTAGGCGCAGACTGTTTTTTCCTGATTATTTTACCCGTTTTTTAGATAAATTAACCAAAAATAGCGAAAAAGATTCAAATATATTTACTTAATTTGAAATATATAGTAATTTTATATTAGAAAAGGGTTACTTGTAAATATGAAAAATAAAAAACAGTCATTGCCATAACTGCTGCGATTGTTGTGGTTGTGGGTATTACCCTTTACTTTACGTTTTTCCAAAAAGGCGGTGTGGACCGGGAGGCCAATGCCCACCATGTAATTGAGGTAATGTGTACCTACCCGGACACCAGATACTTTGACCCGGGGGCCATAACTTATATTGGCGAGGGGGTAGTAACAACCCCGGAAGAAAAGGAAAAAATAAAGGCAGCCAACGAGAAGATACACCAAAACTGGGAGGATGCTGTGGGGTCCTACTTTGCGCCTAACTGCTTTGACCCCTGCTATGGAATGGGCCTTACCGCCTATTTAGGGTCAGCTTACGGCAAGGAGCAAACCAGTACGTCTGTAAAGGACATCACCCTCATTTCCCAGGAGGAGAAGGCCCAAACCTTTGCTGTTGCCATTGTGGTGGACGGGGTGGAAAAGCAAAGTTCCATCCGTTTCCGCAACGATGAAAATAACCTGTTTACCTTTGTTGAAATACAGGAAATGAGCTGGAATCCATTGACATAGCCTAATAATGGAAAATGCGCCGGGAGTTCCCCTGGCGCAACCCTTACAGCAAAAGAAAAGGGGCGAAATGTGGGATACGCTAACTGCACAAGCAAAAAATTTAAGAAAACAAACAACCCTTTTGGCGAAGGCCAAAAGGGTTGTTCTTTTATTATTAAGTTTCTTGCCAAAGGGCAGGAAAATGCGCTTGAAGGAAAAGGCTCATAGGATGTTGGGGCTCCTCCTTTAAATGGTGGGTTTCCATATCCTTTTTTAACTCGCCAAGGATATACCCCATTTCTTTTTCCGAAACTGCGTCCTTGGACCGCAGCACAAACAAGCCCTTTTCGGCAGATTCCATATAATATTGGTATAAATCGGGAATGATTTCTTCCTTCTGTATTTCCACCGGCTGGGCGCAAACACAGGCGCAGGAAATTGCCACCGGGTTTTCCTGTTCCAAGCCGGGCAAATGGCTGCACTGGTACAGGGAGCCTGCTTTTCCTTTATACAGGTCGGCAAAAGCGTTTTCGTAATACTCGGTATAAATAACCCTACCCTCTTTATCAAACCCGTAGGGGTAAAAACTGAAGGGCTTGGGCACTGGCTTTACTGCGTACAGCAGAGCTACCAAAGGGTTTGTGGAAAAATAGACGTAGGGCTTGCCATGCTCCGATAACACTGGGGCCAGTTCTTTCAGCCCGCTTGTAGGACTGCCGTGGTAATAAGCCATAAACATCACCTTTCTGTTTTATTTGTTCCAGCGGATTTGTCTTAAAGACCTAGGGCTTTTTTTACAAACAGCTGCATTTCCGCTATGGTTTGCCAGTAAACCTCGCCGCTGCCCCGGTCGTGGCTGCCTTTTTCCAAAACGCGCAGCAGAATGGGGTTAGGGCTTTGGTTTAATTCCTGCATTCTGGCGGCAAACTTTTTACCGTGGTAGGGCGGCACGTTATTGTCACACTCCCCTGTTTGGATGTACACCCAGGGGTACTGCTCCTGCCGCACATTGTGGTAAGGGGAGTAACTTAACAGGTACTGGAACATTTCCTTGCTTTCTTTTGGGTTGCCATACTCTGTAATATACATAGGGCCGCGGTCGTCCTCGGCAAAATGAATCATATCGGTGTGGGGGACAGAATCCAGAACGCAGCGGAATAAATCCGGCCGCATGGTTACCAAAGCGGACATGAGCAGCCCCCCGTTGGAGCAGCCGCAAATTACCAGTTTTTCTCTATTAGTCCAACCATCGGCAATAAGCTGCTGGGCCACGCCAATAAAATCGCTGTAGCAGTTCTTTTTATTCATCAGCATCCCCTGCTCGTGCCAGCGGGTACCGTATTCGCTGCCGCCCCGCAGGGTAGCAAGCACATAGATCCCCCCCTGCTGTACCCAGCGGGCAATATTCAGGCCGCCAACCTTATCGGTAGCCCAGGGGTGCATGGCAGAATTGTAGCCGCCGTAGGCATATATCCAGGTTGGGGTTTTTCCGTCGGCCTTTGCATCCTTCCTATGTACAATAAAGTAAGGGATGGGCTCCTTATCCTCCACAGAGGGGGCAAAGCGCTGTTCCACCACAACATCCGGGTATTCCTCCTGGCTGCTGCGCTGCACCACTGCCATCTCCCCACCGTCAAAGGAGAGGAGCACCGGCATATAGGCAAAGGATTCGTAGGTAAAAAATGCCTTGCCCTCCCCTTTGCCGCACAGGAACGCTGTCCCTATTTTTTGGGGCAGGGGCACCTCCCGTTCGCCGTCCTTTTCTAAGCAAACAATTTTTGTGCTTACATTGTCCATCATGGTGAGGTACAGTTTCCCGTTAAGCACAAAGCCGCCGTCCAGCACTTGGGTGGTTTCCTCCCGCAGGGTTTCAGCTTCCGCCAAAGTTTTGCCATAGGGGATTTGAATTACTTTGCCAAAGGAACTGCCCTCCTTGGAAATAAAGAAGTGGAAGCCGTCCAAGGAATCCAAATAGGTCAGCTGTACCCCTACGCTTTGGGTGACCTCCTCCACCCTGCCGGTGGCCTCTTCCATGGCATAAAAACGGGAATGGCAGTAATCGTCCCACATTTCCAGCATCAGGTGCTGTTTGTCTGCCGCAACATGGACGCTGCCTATAATGGAGTTTTGCGTATCCTCAAAAACACAAGCTTCTTCCCCGGTTACTGCGTTGCAGGCCATTACCCTGGAACGGCAGGTTTGGGCTTTTGTATCGGAAACGGTATCCGCATAATAGGCTATGGCCTTATTTTTGGACCATACCACACCAAAGGTATTTTTTAGGGTTGCCAGAACTGTTTTGCTTTCCCAATCCACAACAAGGGCGCTGGGGCGGGCCTCCCCATCGTACAGGCCGTAAACCATTACTTTATTTTGGTCCGAAGGGCAAACCAGCAACTGGAATGGGGTAAAGTTTTCTATGGTGCCCCGCTGCACCAGAAGCTGTTCCTGTTCCATGGAAGCGTTCAGGCGCACCAGCTGGAAATTGCCATCCACCTGCTTTGCCGCAGCAAAGCCGTCGCCCCAGCTGCAAATAGATTGGTACAAAGGCTTCCGCTTTTGGGATTTTAGCTCTTCTATTTTTTCAGCCAGTTCCTTTTGGTCAAACCAGTTATCTGTAAACTGGTTTTCTTCCTTTACCCATTGCAGCACCTTGGGGTCCTTGGCGTTTTGCAGGCCCCGGTATGGGTCTGCAAGGGGAATGCCGAAATAATCCTCTGTAAAATCTGTTTTTGGGAATTTGGGGTAGTTCATAACCATAGCGCATCACCTTTCCTCTCTATAACACGGCTTCCTTTTGGGTAAGTTCTACTAAAACATAACTGTTTTGTACTTTTATTATAGCATTTTACCCTTGCCTGTACAACAAAACCTGGGCGAAAGTTTTACCCTTTTTTGGCGCTGTTCCGCCTGTAAATATATAATTTTGCATAAATATGATTATTTATTCTATTTTATCTTGATTTTTACCGTTTTTTGTGCTAAATTATGTATATTGATTACTTTTTCCTATTATCCCTGCTGCAACAGGAAACCATTTGCCAGCACACGCCGGCAACATAAAATTAACTTTTATACTGCTTAAAAGCAAGCCGTTCAGGCAAGCTGCAAAATTTGGAGGAATTGTTATGTTTAAAAATGTCATTGTAAAAACCCCCTGCAAGGCTGTTACCCAAGGGATTACTTCTGCACCGGAGCTTGGCCAGCCGGATTATTCCCTTGCCTTAAAACAACATGCCGCCTACATTGAAGCCTTAAAACAATGCGGTGTTTCTGTTACGGTACTTCCGGCGGATGAAAGCTTTCCCGACAGCTGCTTTGTAGAGGATGTCGCGGTTATTACCCCCAAGTGCGCCATTGTTACAAACCCCGGCGCCGCTACCCGCAACCAGGAAACAAAGGCCATTGTTCCCGTATTAAAGCAGTTTTTCCCTGAAGATAAAATTGAGTACATTACCGCCCCCGGTACCCTGGAAGGCGGGGACGTTATGATGGTAGGCACCCACTTTTATGTGGGACGTTCCGCCCGCACCAACGAGGAGGGCATCAAGCAGTTTATTGCCATTTTGGAAAAACACGGCCTTACCGGCAGCGAGGTACCCCTTACCGAGGTGCTTCACCTGAAAACCGGGGTAAATTACATTGAAAACAACAATATGCTGGTTGCCGGCGAATTTATAACCAAAGCCGAGTTTGCCCAGTACAACAAAATTGTAATTCCCCAAAGCGAAAGCTACGCCGCTAACTGCATTTGGGTGAATGGCACCGTGATTGTTCCCTGCGGTTACCCAACAGTAGAAAAAGCCGTAAAGGACGCTGGCTACCCTGTTATTTTAGTTGATACCTCTGAATTCAGGAAAATAGACGGCGGGCTCAGCTGCCTTTCCCTGCGGTTTTAAATTATAAAGCAGAGAGGTCTTTGGCCTTTCTGCTTTTTTAATTTTCATTTTTTAAAGCGAACCTGGGGTTCCGCCCCACACCCTGGCCACATTTTTTTAGAGGCATCAGCTGCCTCCAAACCTGTGCGTCCCAACAGCGCAGACTTGCAGAATTTTCTTTTTTTTAGTATAATTATAAACAGTAGACCCAGCCCTTTTACTGTTTTAAGGAGGAAAATTGTATGGATAAAGCAAAAGTGTATTTTACCGATTTCCGCGCCCTGCCCGGCACCAACCTGCTGCTGAAGCTGCAGCGCCTGATGAAAACCGCCGGCATTGGCAATATTGACATGAAGGATAAATTTGTTGCAATTAAAATCCACTTTGGGGAGCCTGGAAACCTTTCTTACCTGCGCCCAAACTACGCCAAAGCTGTGGCTGATGTTGTAAAGGAACTGGGCGGCCGCCCCTTTTTAACAGACTGCAACACCCTGTATGTTGGCAGGCGTAAAAATGCCCTGGACCATATTGATGCCGCCTTTGAAAACGGCTTTACTCCCTATTCTACCGGCTGCCAGGTAATTATTGCCGATGGGTTAAAAGGTACCGACGAGGCCCTGGTTCCCGTAGATGGCGGAACCTTTGTAAAGGAAGCAAAAATTGGCCGCGCCATTATGGACGCCGACATATTCATCAGCCTTTCCCACTTTAAGGGCCATGAAAGCACCGGCTTTGGCGGCGCCTTAAAGAACATTGGCATGGGCTGCGGCAGCCGTGCCGGCAAAATGGAACAGCACTGCGGCGGCAAGCCGGAGGTGGAGCAGAGCGCGTGCCGCGGCTGCCACGCCTGCGCCAAAAACTGTGCCCATGGTGCAATTTCCTTTAGTGCGGAACACAAGGCCTCCATTGACCATAGTAAGTGCGTAGGCTGCGGCCGCTGCATTGGCGCCTGCAACTTTGACGCTATCCATAATCCCAACAACTCCGCCAACGATGAACTGAACATAAAAATTGCCGAATACTCTAAAGCCGTTTTGGATGGCCGCCCCCATTTCCACATCAGCCTGGTAATGGACGTTTCCCCCTTCTGTGACTGCCACTCTGAAAATGACGCCCCCATTATTCCGGACGTTGGTATGTTTGCCAGCTTTGACCCGGTTGCTTTGGACCAGGCCTGCGCCGATGCCTGCAACCGCCAGCCGATGATGCCCAACTCCCGCCTGGCCGACCAACTGAAGGAACATTGCTGCGACCACCATGACCACTTTATTAACAACTGCCCTAATACCAACTGGAAGGTTTGCCTGGACCATGCCGAAAAAATTGGCATTGGCTCCACACAGTATGAATTAGTTACCATAAAATAAAAAAGGGAGGCCACTGGCCTGAAACGAAAAAATAATGGCAGACACCAAAAAGTGTCTGCTATTATTTTTGTAATAAATATCCCCCGGCATAGCCGGGGGTATTTCATATGCGGGCAAAGCCCTTTG
>CAJTSZ010000058.1 GCA_910578755.1 uncultured Oscillospiraceae bacterium
AGCTCCTGTGAGGAGTAGCCCCAAGAAGCCCAAAAGCTAATTTGCCCCAGGGCCGCCGTATTGGCCGCCGCCCCAGGCATTGTATAAAGGGGAAAGGCCCTGTATTTTACCATGGTATCTTTCCAGGCTTTCACCTTTCTTTTATTCAGAAGCTTTTTACTGCTTTCCCGTAAGGCGCTGGGAAGCTTGTACCGCAAAACAATGCAAGCGCAAATATACCCGCCTACTTGGGCCGCTATTAGCCCACTGCCGCCCAAAGGGAACAGCATCACTTGCAGCCCTCCGTACACCGCCGCCCTAATAAATGATGAAAAAGCCAGCGCCTTATACTTTTTATAAAAAATACAGCGGTTGCTCAGTACGCTGAACCATCCAATCGCCCCTACCCCCAAGGCTAAAAGAACACTGTATCCCCATATGTTTCCCCCTGTGAAGTGCAGAAAATAAAACCCTGTTATTGCCCCCACCCCGGCGGAAAGCAGTGCCATAGCCGTAAGAACAACTGCGCACAAACGGGCAATTTGCTCTGCTTCCCATTCTGTTTCACAGCTTACAATGGCCATTTCGTACTTGAAGCAGGCCCCTTGTGCTAGGATGTTCACTGTGGAAAGATACAGGGAATAAAACCCCATATCCCGGGAACAGTACAAGCGGGCAACCACAGGGGTAAGCAAAAAAGGGATCACCTGCGCTACGGCGGTTCCTACCCCAAGAGTTGCTGTATTTTTAAAAAATACCCTATATTGGTTCATGTTTCCCTGCACTCCTATAAACAAATTGGTTCCCCCCGCTTAACAAGGGGCAAAACAATTTTTAGGGGTTAGAACCACCATTTTCCTTGCTGCAAATACCCCCCTATAGCTGCCTTTTCAGTTGCTGGTTCCTCCAAAGCCCTGCTAATGATAGGGCCCTGGCAGACATGCTTTCCCTTTTTACGGATGGTAAGTATAGTTTTTGCAAAAGGTTAGAAAATATTCCCACCCACTTTAAACAGGCGCTTTTCACACAAAAAATTAAGAAAAACAGCTACCCCTTTTTTTGCCCTTTGTGGTATACTTACAGCAAAACTGATTTTTAAAGGAGTTACATTACGTGCGAATATTACATACTTCCGATTGGCACATTGGCCGTTCCTTGTTTGACTACCCCCTGCTGGAGGAACAGCGCTTTTTTTTCCAGCAGCTATATCAAATTATTGAAGAGCGCCAGGTAGATGCTGTAGTGGTTGCCGGGGATATTTACGACCGTTCCGCCCCTTCTGCCGAAGCGGTTTCCCTTCTTAACGAAGTATTGGACCACTTAATTCACCACTGCAAGGTTACTGTTTTAGCCATCGCCGGCAATCACGATTCCCCCCGAAGGATTGCTTACGGAAACACATTGTTCCAGCACTTTCACTTGTACATGGAGGGGCTTTGCCAAAAGGAAATAAAAAAAGTAACGCTTCAGGACCAATATGGCCCCATCCACTTCTTTTTGCTCCCCTACTTTATTTCCCAGGAGGTGCGCGCCCTTTTTGGGAACAAAGCCATAGACACCTCCACCAAAGCTTTTGAAGCCCTAATGGAGGAAAACCGCTGGAACATGGACAGTTCCCAGCGGAATGTCCTGGTTGCACACGGTTTTTTTATGAAAACAAAGTGCCCCCAGGCCTTTTCCCTTTCTCAGTCGGAGGTGGCGGTAGGCGCCAGTGATTTAACAGATATTTCCTCCGCTGCGGATTTTGACTATATTGCCCTTGGCCACCTTCACGGGCCCCAAAGGGCCGGCGGGGAAACCTGCCGCTACAGCGGTTCCCCTTTAAAATATTCTGTTTCGGAAGTACAGCAGGAAAAAGTAGTGCTTTTAGTGGATATTGGCGAAAAGGGGAATGTGGAGGTTCTTCCCATTCCCCTGCGCCCCCTGCGGGATTTGCAGGTGCTCACCGGCACTATGGAACAGCTGCTGGCCGGTGATACCGATGATTTTGTTTATGCTAATATTACAGATACCAGCGCCGTCCTCCATGCTATGAGCCAGCTGCGGGCCAGGTACCCCCACATTTTGGGCCTTAGCTTTGCGGCCCAGGCTTCTGCACCTGCACAGGAACTGGACATCCCCTTGGAAAAACTGCCCCTGGATGAAACCTTCCAGCGTTTTTACAGCCACATTACAAAGGAGGACATCCCCCCTGCCCGCCAACAAATAGTGGAAGAACTTTGCAACAAACTGGAGAAAAACCGTATATGAAGCCTTTAAAACTAACAATGAACGCCTTTGGCCCCTACCCTGGTAAAATAGAATTGGATTTTACCCAGCTGGGCCACGCCAACATTTTTTTAATTACCGGCCCAACCGGCTCCGGCAAAACCACCATATTTGACGCCATTACCTTTGCCTTATATGCCCACGCCAGCGGCGAAGCCCGCAAAACCGATACCTTTAAAAGCCAGCATGCCCTGCCGGAGGCCCTGTGTTTTGTAGAACTTACTTTCCAGCTTCACAACAAAAGCTATACTGTATACCGCACCCCCAAGCAGGAGGTGTACTCAAAACGGAAAAAGAATATGATAGAGGCGGCGCAGGACGTTATTCTTACACTGCCAGACAACCAAATATTAAAGGGCCGGGAAGCCAATGATAAGCTGTTGGATCTGTTGGGATTAAACTGCGCCCAGTTCCGCCAAATTGTTATGCTGGCCCAGGGAGAATTCCGCCGCTTTTTGGAAGCCAGCAGCAAGGACAAGCAGGATATTTTCCGCCAAATTTTTTCTACCGAAATTTATGACCAGTTTACACGCCATTTAGGCAGCCTGGCGGAGGATATTCAGCAGGAAACAGAACTGAACCGGCGGCTTTGCATTGCTGCTGTATAGCAAATTGACAGCAGCGCCCTTCCCCTGCTTGCCCAGCTATGCACCCAGGCAGAGCCCGACCTCCCCAAAGTGCTGAAAGCCCTTGCAGCTGCTGTAAACAGCGACCAAAAGGAGCTTGCCGCCGCCGAAAAGAAATTGAATACCTTGGCAGAACAGCAAAAAATATGGGATATTGCCCAGGCAGAAAGCCTGCAGCAGCAGTTTACCCAGTTGGACCGCACCGCAGAAAGCTTTGCCAGCCTGCAAAGTAAAACGGAAGAAATGGCGCAAAAAAAAGCTCTTATGAGCCAGTTGGAAAAAGCTGTTTCTATTTTACCTTCCTTTTCCCTTTTGGAAGAAAAGGAAGGCCGGCTTTCCACTTTACGCCAGGAGCAAAAAAACATGGAAGCATTGCTGGTAAAGGCCGAACAGCAACACAATGACGCTAAAACACAGCAGGCCCGTGTCCCTGCCCTGGAACAGGAAAAAAACCGCATTTTGGAGGAAATTGCCCTGCTGAAGCAAAGCAAAACCACAGCTCTGCGCTATGGGCAAATCCAAACCGCCTTAGCCCAAACAGAAAAGGAACAAAAAAAATGCGCCCATTCCTTTCAGCTAATCACCCTATTACAAGAGCGCAACATTGCCCATACCCTCCAAAAGGAAATTGAAACGGCAGCAGCAGCCCTGGCGGACTTAGAAAAAAAGCAGGAGGAATACAACAAAACCCTTGCTTTGTTTGAAAAAGCAAAAAAAGCAAGAAACGCCCACCAGGCCTTTTTGCTGGCGCAAACCCTTTCGGAAGGAAGCCCCTGCCCTGTGTGCGGTGCTGTACACCACCCCTGCCCTGCCCAGGAAAAAGAGCATATTGAGGAAACACAGCAGGTACAAGTGTTAGAGGAACTGGTCCATCAGCAGTTCGGCGCCTTTTCCAGCTGCCAAAGCCGGTTCCAGCTGCTGCTGAGCCAATACTGCCAAAACCAAAACCTGCCCCTGCCCCAACATACCCCCAATGGCGATTTTTTTAAGGAACCGCTGGAGAATACCAAAAAGCAGCTGAAAGCCCTGCAAAACGCTTTATCCCAGCATACCTCCAAGCCGTTGACGGACGCCCGCTACTTTGATAACGCCTATTTAACAGAAAGCTACCAAAGGCTCTCCACCACTGCTGCCAGGCTGGAGCAGGATAAATTCCGCTTAAATGATGAGCTTTCTGCCCTTTCCCAAAACGGCAATGTTTCCTCCATTGAGGAAATAGAGGAAGCCATTGCGTCAAAAACAGAAGCAGCCCAAGGAAAGGCCAAGGAAATTGAAGCTATTTCCTCCGCCTTCCTTTCCGCCCAAACCCAGCACAATAAGCTAAGCGCCCAAAAGGAGCAAGGGGAAATTCAAATTGCCGCCCTTTTGGAGGAAATTGCCCAAAGCAATGCAAGTTTTACCGTCCTTTTAAAGGAAACTGGGTTTGCTTCCCTGGAAGCGTTTATACAATGCAAAAACGGTATTGCCCAGCTCACTGCATTGCGGGAAGAAATTGGCCTGTACCAGGAGGCTTTGCTCACCTGTGCTGCCAGATATGGTGAACTTTCCGCCTTGTTAAAGGAAAAACAGCGTCCTAATTTAGAAGAAGTAAGGGAAAAAGCAGGACAGCTTCAAAAAGAGGCCACACAAACCCAGCATACAATGCAAGCGGTTTCTGCCCGGCGCCAGCTGAACCAAAGGCAGCAGAAAACCTTAAAGGATTTGTGGGAAAAAAATACCACCCTTTACCGGCAGTACCAGGATATTGGAACCCTTTACCAAATGGCCCGTGGGAGCAATTCTCAAAAGCTTTCCTTTGAAAGCTATGTTCTTACCAGCTATTTTGAGCAAATTATTACTATGGCAAACATTTACCTGGGAAATATGTCCCATAACCGGTATACCCTCCTGCGCAAAAAGGACCGTTCCCGCGGCAATACCTCCTCTGGGTTGGACTTAGAAATTTACGACGCCTACACTGGCAGCAGCCGCCATGTATCCACCCTTTCCGGCGGTGAAAGCTTTAAGGCAGCCCTCTCCCTAGCCCTTGGCCTGGCAGAAGTGGTACAGCACCATGCCGGCGGTGTACAAATAGAAACTATGTTTATTGACGAAGGCTTTGGCAGCTTAGACCAGCGTTCCTTGGATTCTGCTGTGGAAACCCTAATGTCCCTGCAAGATAACGGCCGCCTTATTGGGGTAATATCCCATGTCAGCCAGTTGGTGGACCGCATCCCCAACAAGCTTATCGTCACAGCCTCCCCCAATGGCAGCACCGCCGCCTTTGCTTTGGATTTATAAAAATTTGGAGGTATAAGCGTTATGCAGTATAGAATAAACGACCACAATCTTCAAGCATTTGTCAACAAGATATGGCCAGGGAGCTATGCAAGTTACATTATCAAAAACAAGGTATAGGAAGTAAACTTCTTTAGCTGGCTAAAGTTGTACTTTGGGGCGCAGCCGGGAATAGAAATATTTTATAAAAAAAATGGATGTCAAAAAGGCTTGCAGCCTTTCATTATTGAAAGGCAATAATAAAACAAAATTCACCATCTATTCATTTTATACATAGGTAATTTTGTTGAACTTTTTTGAAATTGGTACTATACTATATTTATAAAAAACTTCCAGTTTACCAATGGAACAAAACAAAGTGGGTGAATCTATGGCAAAAAAATGTATTGGCATTTTAATGCTGTTGGCAGGGTTTGTTATTCCCTTGCATAAGGAAGTTCTGCTGCAAAGCGACTACATTGCTATGGCTATTTTCATTGTTGGCGGCGCTTTGTGCCTGCTGCTTCCCGGCCGCAAAAAAGCAGAGGACAACGCTATTTACCAGGCCACGTGGGAAATACCTCATGTTTCCCTGTTTTCTGCGGAAAACAACCAGCCCCTCCTTACCCCTGGGGAACAGCTTTTGGTTTGCCCCTACACCGGCCCCAGCCATGACCAAGTCACCGTAGTAACCGCTGCGGAACAGATTGTGGGTAATGTGCCCCAAGAATTTTTAGCCTACATTTTGCGCAAAATAGAGGCCCACTCCCCTGTCCGCTTAACCGTAAAGGAAATTAAAATGGAAGAGGGCGGGAAAACCTACCATGTTGTTGTTGATATGATGTGCTGATTGCTGCCCCCTGCAAAATAACAGAAAAAACTACGCCCTAGCACGCTGGGGCGTAGTTTTTTTGTTTTATTATATAGTTTGGAGGCAAGGAAGTGCTACTTTTTTCCCTCCTTAATAAACATCATCAGTTCTTCCACATTATCAAATTGGTCGTAGTCACCCATAACACCTTCACGGTGATACACAATACCATTTTTTTCATTGCGTTCCAAACAATCCAACAGCATTTCTTCCCCATATTCCTTAGCAAACAGGGTAAAACCATAGGGCTTTATTTTGGACAACAGGCCTTTTCTGCAATCTTCCTTACAATCATAACAATGGCCATAACATTTTTCCATGGAGCATTTTCTGTTTTCACACCAATCCTTATCGGGACATTCCCCTGAATTACACCCATGGCAGCTTGTGTTTTCGGAACACAAACAGCAGGCAAGCCCGCACCTTGCAATACCTAATTCCCGTTTCATATAAATACCTCCTTGGTGTTTAACCTGCTATTTCAGTTCATAAACCCATTTATCGCCAACTTGGCGATAAAAAAACTCGCTGAGGTTATCTTCCTCAAACACACGGAGTACATCCATCTTATCTGTTGCTGCAAGGCGCAGGTTAGGAAGATTTTCCCTGTCCTCCCACCAAACCTCGCCTTCTCTGGAGGAACGGAGCGTTCTGTTTTGTATAGGAAAACCACATAGCGGATGCCATTTTCCTGCCAATCCTTTATGCCGCACAACCGGGGGGAAGAAATAGTAAGCCCTGTTTCCTCCCACACCTCTCGGATAACCGCTTCCGTAAAGGATTCCCCTGCCTCAACATGGCCGCCCGGAAAGGCAATTCCCGGCTAATCCTGCTTTTTACGTTCCTGAACTAAAACCTTACCGCCATTGTAAATCATACAACCGTTTCGGTTCTATCCATATCCAGCCCTCTTTTTTAATACTATGCTGGCAGCCTTGTAAACTTCCAATGCACATCCAGCCCTTTTAAAAACAGCGCCTCCCGCTGGTGGCAGGTAAATAAAAGGGTTTGCCCCTGCTCCTCCCCACCCAAATGTCTCAGCAACCGTTCCATGCGGGTTTGGTCTATTTGGGCAAACACATCGTCCAGCAGCAGGGGCGGGGCACCCTCCTTGGCCAAAATTTTCCCCAGGTGGATGCGCGCCATAAAATACAACAAGTCCTGTGCCCCTTGGCTCAACTGGCTTACTTCCACAAGGCGGCCGCTTTTTTGGTCCACCAACCGCAGACCCAGTTCCGGGGTAACCAGCATTTTATCGTACTTGCCGGCAGTAAGGCCAGGCAGCCCTAAACTAACCTTACGGCTAAGGGCTGGGGCAAAGTCCTGCTGTATTTTTAAGCTGGCCTGCTGCAGCCGTTGTTTTGCCAGTGTAATAGCCTCTGTTTCCTGCTGGAACCTTTGACATTCCAGCTGAAATTCCCTTATTTGCTCCAAAATTTCCCCCGGCGGGCAGAACTCCTTTTCCATAGCCTTCCTGTGGCCCTCCTTTTGGGCAAGTTGTTGCAAAAGTTCCTGCTTTTTCTCTGCCGCCTCCTCCAACTGATTTGCCAAGTATTTTTCGTTTTCCGGTGTTTCCTCAGAAGAAGCCTGGCAGGCAGCAGCCATGGTTTGCAGTTCCTCTATGGTGGTTCCCTCCAGCATTTCTGCTAAAAGCTTTTGGTTTAGCTGTAATTCCAAAGCTATTTGCTGAAAACGCTGCTGCTTTTCTTTAATTTCTTCCACAGAAACAGCCTGGTACTGGTTCAGCAGCGCCCTTGCTCTTTCCTGCCCTGGCTGGCCTGCGGCTTGCTCTAACTGGTGCTTTTGTTCTTCCAGCAGTTGTATTTTCCCCAGCAGCTCCTTGCCCTGGGCAACCCGTCCCGCCATTTCTTTGGAAACCACAGCGCCAGGGTCGGCGTCCTCTTCGCCGGTGAGCTCCCGCACATACACCCACACCTGGCGCAGCAGCTGGTACACCTCCTCCTTCCCCTGGCGGATTTGCTCCTTCGCTTGGGATAATTGTTCCTGGAACTGTTGGTATTTATAGTTGTTCAGTTCCACTTTACTGAGCAATTCCTCCAACTGTGCAAGGCTTTCTACACTGTATTGTCCTAAAATATCTGCCTGCCTTTGGGTTGTTTTTGGTTTTGCAGCAATCCCCTTTATAGCCAAGGCCGCCGCCGCAGCTACTGCGGCGGCCAGCCCCCATAATCCCCATTTTATTTCCTGCGGCAGCAACCGCATAGCCCCTGCCGTACCCAAAACCACAGCCAAAAGGAAAAGAAGCACTGGAACAACAGGCTTTCCCTTGCTGCTAAGGTATTTATACTGGGATATGTCCTCCTCCAACCCTTGGGAATTTAAAACGTGGGTTTTTGCAAGGACTTCCGTTAGGTTCGCCTCCATTTCTTTACTGCGGTTCACCACTCCCTGCTTTTCCGCTGCCTGGCGGTATTTGGCTGCATAAGCGTCAAACTGCTCCAGCAATTCCCGTTGGGTGCAAGCAAAGCCCAGCTGGCTGTAGTTTTCCCAAAGCTGCTCCTGCTGGCGGGAATACTGCTGCAAAAGGGCCGTATTTTGCCCGTTGCCCCCCTGGGCCCAGTATATTTCCTCCAGTTCCTTTGGCGTAATTTGGCTAATTGGCGCTAAACTTTCCTGTTCCTTCTGCAGCTTTTGGCACTGTTCCCGCAGCTGGCACACTTTTAAGTACCTTTGTTTTTCCCTTTGCTGCTTTTGCTGGGATTGTTTTTTTTGCAGCATCTCTACTTCCTTTTCCTGTTCTTTCAGTTCTGCCTTTTTTTCCTGCTGCTGCCGAAGCAGGGCAAAATACTCCTCCTCTTTCTCCTGCGCCCGGTACAGCTGTTCCTCCAGCAGCTGTATTTTCTGCACTGCTGCACCGTAGGGGCTTTTGCTCTTTTTTGGGGTCCCTACTTCCTCCTGCTGTTTTTCCAGCAAATTTAGGGCCTGCCCCAGGGAGTACTGCCCATCCCCCGTTTGCACCATAGCAGTCATGTGCTCCTGCACCGCTTTGCCCAGCCCTGGGTGAAAGGGGCATTGGCCCTGGGATATGCACAAAGTATTACAAAATATGGTTTTGGACATCCCTGTTAGGGTTTCCCCCGGTTCGTACAAGCGGGTCACAGGGTTATATGGAAAGGCGGCTGTGATGTCCTCGCCGGTTTGGTGGTTGTACACCGTTACCAAATCCATATCCTTTTGAAATACCCGTTCAATGCGGTATTTACTGCCATCCTTTTCACAGACCATTACCCCGGCATAGGGGGCGGCGGTGTTCCACGGCTGGTACTTGCCATGTTCCGGTTCGTAGGTTTTCCGCTTTGTCCCCGGCTGAAAAAAGCCGTACAGCATACCCACAATAAACCATTGCAGGGTGGTTTTTCCCGATTCGTTTTCTCCGTAAATAACGTGTAGCCCCCGGCTGAAGGAAAACTTCTCCCCTGAAAATTTTCCAAAGCCCAAAGGCTGAAGCTCCAAAATTACCATGGCTGTCCACCTCTTTGTTCCAATAAAGCCTTTACCCCATACCGCAGGGCCTTTTCCTCCACAGGGCTTAAGTGCTCCAACGGGCCAAAGGAAGCAATAAATTCCCCTAAAATATTCCCCTCATTTTCCTTTTTTAAGGCGTCCCACTGGTACTGGGGCACGGTTTGGTTTTCAATTTTGGCCACAATCCCCTGCTCCAATAAATCCTGGCGCACCTGTTCCTCATTTACTGGAAACAACAAGCTGCTTTCCCCTATTAAGGTAACGGGAAAAAAGCAGCTGGGCGCTTTGGGAATTTGCTCTTTCACCTTTTGCACAGTGGTGTACACTGTATCCTTTGGCGTAAGGGAAACCGTAACAGGGATATACTTTGTATCGGCAAAAGGGATAAAAGTAACCTGGCGCTTTTCTTTTTCCATGGAACACAGCAAAAAACCATGGTCGCCGGTTTCAGAAAAATCCAGCGGCTCCAGGGAGCCGGAATAAAATATGGACGGCCCCACCTGCCTTGGCTGGTGAATGTGCCCTAAGGCAATATAATCCAAAGGCAGCTGCTCCAAGTAAGCAGGAGAAAAAGGCAAATACACGCTTTTTGCCGCGGCTTCCCCATGGAAAATTAGAATTTGCCTTTGTTCCTTCCGGGTAATTGCTATTTGGTTTAAAATTGGCAACGGTATTTCTTTTGTATCCCAGCTAAAGGTATAAACCATGGTTTGCAGCTGGGGCAAATGAAGCTGCCCCAACCCGGCCGGGGCCATATAAAACTGGGAGCACCACTCTATTTTTTTATAGGCGCTTTTTTCCCCCAAGCTGTCGTGGTTGCCCGCAACCGAAATCCATTTTGCAGAGGAAAGCTGGGAAATAACATAGTTTAAGCTGTGCAGCTCCTCCGCCCGCACCTCCTCGCTGTGGAGCAAGTCCCCGGCGCACAAAATAAAATCAATTTTGTTTTCGTTGGCAAATTCCACAACACGCTCCACCGTATTTAAAATTTGCCGTTTTCGGGCGGCAGCCTGCTGTTTTCCATACTGTTTTGGGCTGAAAGATTTGCCAATATGTAAATCGCTAAGGTGTATAAACCGCATTGGCTGTATTTCCCTCCTTTTTTCTAAAATACTTCCCTTTTTTAAAGTATACAGCTTCCTTTAGGCTTGTACCCTAATTACAGGAATAGGCCATAGGTACAGAACAAACCGCCGCTATGGCTTTACCCATAATCGGCGGTGTACATATGCTATAAATTAAAAACATTGAGTATTAAAAGCCATGCCAGCCCATAGTACGTTATAATAGCAACAAGGTCATTAACGGTTGTAATTAAAGGCCCAGAAGCAACGGCAGGGTCTATTCTCAATTTTTTAAATATAAGCGGAATCAGTGTTCCTGATAGGCTGGAGAGTACCATTGCAAGCAATAATGAAATGCCTGTACATGCTGATATAGAAAATGCCATAGCTTTGGATTGATTTTTTAATGTAAATAGGTAAATCCCTATAAATATAAACGACAATATTCCAAGTATTAAGCCATTGATAAAACCTACCCTTGCTTCTTTGGCAACCAGCAGAAGTTTCTGCTTCTTGCTGATTTTTTCATCCATTAAAACACGTATTGTTACAGCAAGGGATTGTGTGCCTACATTTCCAGCCATATCCAGAATTAAAGACTGGAAAGCTATGATTAAAGGAAGCTGTGCAATTACATTCTCAAATACTCCTACCACGCTTGACACAACCATCCCTAAGCCAAGCAAAATAACAAGCCAAGGCAACCGTTTTCCTATGCTTCTTTTTAAAGGTTCGTTTAAATCTTCTTCTGCCGATAATCCTGCCAGCCTTGCATAGTCTTCACCCAGTTCATCGTCAACAAGTTCCATGATATTTTGCGAGGTTAGAACACCAATCAGCTTATTGTCCGAATCCAAAACAGGTATGGAATCTTCAGAATAATCTTTAATTCGGCCAAGGCAATCATCAATCTGTTCATTGGCATAAACGTACGGGTAAGAAGTCATAACAACCGTTTCAAGCTGTGTTCCCTCACGGGCAATAATTAAGTCTTTTAAATCTATTGCGCCAAATAACATTTTATTTTCATCAAGGACATAAATTGTTGAAATGTTATCATTATCTGCTGCCTGCTTAATCAATTGGCGCATTGCTTGTCTTACAGTAATACCAGCTTGGACAGCAATGTAGTTTGTTGTCATTTTGCTGCCTATTTCATCTTCGCCAAAAGAATTTAACAGCATAACCTGAACCTTTAAGGCATTTCCTAACAGTTCAAGCGTTGCGGCACGGTCTGCCTTATTCATATTGCGGATGTATTCTGCCATTTCATTAATTTCAAACTGTGAAAGAACAGCAATTCGTTTTTGAATGCTTATTTCGCTCATATATACTGTTGGGTTCTCGGCATATTCCAGTATACCGGCAAGGGTTTCCGCATTTAAAATGTGGTATAAACGGTTGCGTTCTTCAAAACTAAGCAGTTCCAACGCGGCTGCAATATCCCTTTCGTGGTATGCAAGAAGCCGTTCCTGCTTAATTTTGGGCGTTAAATTGCTTCGGAATATCTCGGTAATTTCCTGATTATAGTCAGGATGGCATATCATTTCAGCTGCTTCATTTTTAATATTATTCGTTGCATTCATTGTATTTTCCCCCTTTACTTTTGCAGTTTAACAACTATAAACCACAGGATAGAAGGCGGTAAAAGGTTTTTAGTAAAAAGGCGCAAAAATACCATTGCCGCCCGCTAACCATCATGCTAATTGCAGTATGGTATTGGAGACAAACAATGGTTTTACATACAAACGCAGCGATATATTACAGATTACGGACATAAACACAGTAATATATCCAACGGTTATATGTAAAAACCTTGTTTATACTTCGACTATTACTGCCGTCCATAATCTCACCTCCGGAAAATCCTTATTTATTAAAAATAAAAACCATATTCATTATAACAAATCTCCATAGAAAATCAAGAAAAATTGGCAGGCAAAGGTAGGCTTTTTCTTACCATAATCATATTTTTACCGTCTAAATACAAATTCCTGTATTTACAATTTCTTTCGCCATTGCTTGTATTACATTCATTTTTTCACTTCAAATATAAGGTTTCCTTTTTCGGCTGGTAAGGCATGTCGCCTTTTCGTTGACGCTAAGCCCATTATTTTTGTCATAAAAACATTTTTCTTTTTGTTGTTATGTTGACAAATATTTTCTTCCCATGTTAGACTAATTATCGTGTGGCACCACTTATGGCAGATGCTTGTAATACCTAAAACGAATTGTAGCGTAGCTGCCTGGTGTACACAAGCTTCAGCCGCCCCATTTCTTTGGAATTACTCTATTGGAAGCTTAATATGGAGTAAACCATACATTCACAGCAGTGGCTGCCTTTTATTTTGGGGTAAAATGATTATTTATTCTTTATTTTGAATGAATTTTCGTCCATTTATATTTATACACCCCATTTTGCAGCTTTTCCTTCTTTTTTGAAAGGGTGATTTTTATCTTAACTCAGCTTAAAAATCTCTGTCAAGAGGACACTCCCCGCTTTACGGCCTATGTCCTTTGGGGAATTTGTATTTCCCTGTTTTTATTTGCCTTCTGTACCGCCACCCCCATTGAAATTATAACCGGCCTTGGGAAAATTATTATGCACCCCGCCGGCCTAATTGCCGATGATATTGCCATTGCCGGGGTAGGCGCTACTTTTTTCAACGCTGGTTTATTGATGACCGTTGCGCTTTCTATGTTCCAGCTAAACAAGGTTCCCATTACCGGGCCGGGCATTGCCTGTATTTTTTTGGTGGCTGGGTTTTCCATGTTCGGTAAAGATATTGCCAACATTTGGCCTATTATTTTGGGGGTGTACCTCCACGCAAAGCATGAGCACGCTCCTTTTTCCCGCTATATTTATATTGCTTTGTACGGCACAGCCCTTTCTCCCCTAATTACAGAGCTTGCCTTACTTACGGATAATTTTTATTTTTCCCTTTTCTTAGTTTGTACCGCCGGTTTGATGATTGGTTTTATCCTTGCCCCCCTTTCCACCTACTGCCTGCGGGTACACCAGGGGTACAACCTTTATAATGTAGGTTTTTCCGCCGGGTTGTTGGGTACTTTACTGGTGGCTTTGCTGCGCTCCTTTGGGTACAGCCCGGAATCCCAGCTGGTATGGACTGAGGTTTCACCCTCTT
>CAJTSZ010000059.1 GCA_910578755.1 uncultured Oscillospiraceae bacterium
TTTTTGGGCTTCGCCTGCAAAACTTGTGGAAAGTGTTTTGTTATGGCCCCAATATATTTGCACAATAAAAAGCAGCCAGCGTTTTGCTGGCTGCCAAATAAGTGCTTTCATTGGAACGATTATCCCATCTTGTAAACTGGGCATCAGACGCTTTGCAATAATCACTTTTACCAGCTTTCCGTGACCGATAAAATAGACTTTTTCGTTCCAGTTTGCTATAATATTTTCATAAGTAAACTTACTAAAATGCGGGGGTTTATTTATGTATAATAATCAATATGAATAATAAAGATAGGGAAAAAGCGTGACTGATAATTCCTATATTTTCCTGTTTGGTAGGAACGAAATTTCCTACATTTTCTTTTTAAATCGACATAAACTTATTTTCCGTGTACCCACCTTAAAAAGGTGTCCTGTGCAATGCAAAGCTGCCTGGCCGCCTCCCTGGAGGTGATTTTTTTATTTTCCCACTCCTGTTTTAGCTGCCAAAATTGTTCCGGCACCGGTTTTCGGGGCCGGCCAAAGCGTACCCCCCGCATTTTGGCGGCTACAATGCCTTCCTTTTGACGCTGGTGGATGTTTTCCCGTTCGGTTTGCGCCACATAGGATAAAATTTGCAGTACCAAATCTGCTACAAAAATATCTGTAAGGCCGTCCCCGGTTTTTCGGGTGTCCAGCAGGGGCATATCCAGCACCACAACTTTTACCTGTTTTTCCTTGGTGATAATGCGCCATTGCAGCAGGATTTCCTCATAATTGCGGCCCAGCCGGTCAATGGATTTAATAACCAAAGTGTCGCCGGGGCGGATTTTCCTCATCAGCTTTTGGTACTGCGGGCGGTTGAAGTCCTTCCCGCTGAGCTTGTCCATATAGATGTGTTTGTTAAGAACCGGGAAATTGTGCAAAGCAAGGTACTGCCGGTCCTCGTTTTGTTCCTTTGTAGATACACGGATGTAGCCATAGGTTGTGTTTTTCATAAAGGCCTCCTTTTACTATCGGTTTCAAGATAAAACTGTTTTACATCTACCATTTTAAAGGAAGGGACGCTTAAAAAAAATGAAACAGGGACCCCATTAGCAGCTGACAGCCCCAATTTTAATCCCAAAAACCATACTTCCCCTTATAATTGATAGGTAACACCAGCAAATTGTATACAGGGCAATAAAATATTTTACAGCCTTGTTAAGCCATATGCCGCCCACCAATATTCTTTACACAGAGGGTCAGCTTGATGTGGCGGAAATTATGTGCTACAATAATAGTAATAACTTGTTATAAGGAGGGACTGATATGGGGAATACCCTGAAACAGGATATTCGTTTAGCATCGGAGTGGGTGGCAGGGGCGTTGAACTCATCGGGCTACAAGGCGGACTATTCTTTGGAAAGCATGAAAGAGATTGACCGTTTTTTTGATGAGCAAAGCGCAGAAACCGGGCTGATTTCCCAAAACCGCGGCAGTATTTTGTTCAGCCTAGGCGCCTATGTTGGAGAAACAGCCATTGGCTTATACGGCGGGGAATGGGTTACAGATGACGATGACCCCCAGGGGGAAATTAAAATTGCTGTTCAGCTGGAGAACGGAATAATTATGTGGCCGGTTATCCGGTGTATGAAACGGTACGACCATGGGCAGGAAGAAAGTATTTACGCTTATCTTCTTGTTTTAAGTGATAAAAATTAAAGTCCCTTTTGGCAAAAAACAATAGGATTGGCCTGTTTTACAGCTTAGGGAGAGGATTTTGTTGTTAAAAAAAGTAAATCATATTTTAAATATCGTCCTGGGTTCGTCTATTGGGGTGTTTATAGGCCATGGGGCATATTTATTTTGGGACTACAAAAAGCACCCTGGTTTATACGCAATGCAAGGTGCACCTTGGTACACCAGCATTTTGCTTTATGGCGCGTGTACGGCTGTTGTTTTTATTGCAGTTGGCGTTATAAAGCTGATTATTTGGAAAAAGCAAAAGGAGTTATAGGGGGAAAAATACTCTTTATAGGAGGCTTAAAAAGGAATAAGGGGGCTGCCTATTGGCAGCCCCCTTATTTTTACTTTACAGGAAAAGGTTTTCTTTTGTGTGGGTTTGTTTAATAATACCCATGCGGTAAGCGTTCATCAGCATTTTTAAGTCCTCTATTTTTTCCCGGTGAACCTCGCCGCTGTCGGTATCGGCCACCATCATACGCTTTTCCAGGAACTCGAAAATGTTGGAGGTGGAGTGGATGTCAGTGTTATTTTCCACGGCATCTTCAATGGTGGTGAAGGGCTCGTGGGCAACAATGCGCATATCGTTGGAGTTAGAAATTAAGGTATAACCTGCAATGCCGGTGGTGTTATGGTAAGCCCGGCAGAAACCGCCATCTATAACCACCAGGCGCCCGTTGCCCTTAATGGGGCTTTCCCCGTTTTTGGCTTTTACCGGCACATGGCCGTTAACAATATGGGAATGGGAGGAGGAAAGGCCAAATTCAGCAAGGACGTTAAGGCACATTTTTTCCTGGTTTACATGGTCGTAATAGGGGTTTTTGGGTTCGGCCCAGGTGGTTTTGTCCTCAATAAACAGCCGTTCAAAGGTGGTCATTACATTGCGCCCAAACAAGGGGGAGTTTTTTCCACACCACAGGTACCACATAAAGTCCTTGGCGTGGGCGCGCACCTGGGTGTTGGTTGGGGCGAAGTAAGCCTGGCGGGCTAAGGTTTCGCAGTGGTTCATCAGTTCGCGGCCAAAATAGGTTTGGCCGTCCAGTTCAATGCGGGAGAAGGAGCCGTCCTTTTCCATGGGGACACAGCCGTGAAACAGCAGGTTGCCATTGCAGCAGGTAAACATTTCCCCTTTGGAATACAGGAAGGAAACGTGGCGCTGGAGCTTTTCACACCGTTTAAAACCCTGTTTAATATTTTCCATAACCTGTTCTTCTTCCGGGGTTAGGTTATAGGGGTCCTGGGGGTTAACAGTAGGGAAGGAGCAGTCCCGCATAGGGTAGGCCACGCCGCCTATGGTGACGGTTTTGGCTTCGTAGTTAATTTTATCCAGGAGCAGACGGTCCTCCATATGGTATTCCGGGTGGCGGAGGATAATGCGGCCCTCCAGCTTCAGCATAATAACATCAATGGCTTTTTTCATTTGGGCATACAGCCGTACTTCCTTGGAGCCATGCTTGCTGGTATTCACCACCTTTGGGGTAAACACTGGGCAATCCCCATAGGTTTCCTGGGCAAACAGGGCCAGTTCCCGCAGGTTAATGCCGTAAACGTCCTCAATTAAATCCACATTGTCGTATTGCAGGCAGTTGTTCAGCACGTTAGCAATGCAGGCCCGGCTGCCGGCGGCGGCGCCCATCCATAAAATATCGTGGTTGCCCCACTGGATATCTACGCTGTGGTGTTCCATTAGTTTTTCCATAATAATATCCGGGCGGGGGCCGCGGTCAAAAATATCCCCCAGTATATGGAGCCTGTCCACCGCCAAGGATTTAATGAGGCTGGAAAGGGCGACAATTAAATCATCGGCCATATCCAGCTGTATCATGGTTTGAATAATGGTATCATAGTATTTTTCCTTGTTTTGTTCGTCGTAGTTGGTGTGGAGCAGCTCGTCAATAATGTATTCGTAGCCTATGGGCATACGGTCCCTGGTAATTTTGCGGGAATACTTGGAGGAAAGCAGCCGGGCCAGTTCTACCAGGCGCTGAATGGTAATGCGGTACCAGTCGGGCATATTGGTGTTTTGCCGCTTTACCAGTTCCAGCTTTTGCTTGGGGTAGTACACCAGGGTGGCAAGGCTGTCCCGTTCGTTTAAGGGGATGGTGTGGTCGAAGAGGTTATCCACCTTTTCCCGAATAACGCCGGAGGCATTATTTAAAATGTGGATAAAAGCGTCGGCTTCCCCGTGCAGGTCGCTGATAAAGTGCTCGGTGCCCTTTGGCAGCGCGTCGTAGGAGGCCAGGTTTACAATGCGGGCGGCCACATCCTGAATGGATGGGTATTTTTGGGAGAGCATACGCAAATATTTGCGGTTATCGCGGATTTGAATCAGTTTTTCTTTCATAGCAAACCTCGCTTTTTGGCGCCTAGGGCGAAACAGGGCGGCCCAGCGCCATAATATAAATAATAACAATAAACCGAAAAGCGGCAGGCCATAAGACGGACTGCTGCCCATAATTACAGTATACCATACGGCGGAAGAAAAAGGTACCATTGCGCCCCTTTTTTATTGTTTGGAGATAAACTTAACCATAAAGCGGTGAAAAATAGCTGTAAAGGGCAAAAGATTTTAAAGATTGTAGGATTTTATTGAAAAAATGAAGACGATCTCCTATAATAGTAACGTATCTATTTGGCCTTTGTGCGGCTCACCCTGCCCAGCAAAGGGAACGGGTTGGAAGGGACACAGCGGGCCAAGGTTGCCCGGTAAAAGAATTTTTTAAAGTACGCCAACTTGCGTACTTATGATAGGTGGTACAACAGTATGGATATTGGAATTGACCTGGGAACGGCAACCGTCCTTATTTACATTAACGGGGAGGGCATTGCCCTTTCCGAACCTTCCGTTGTGGCAGTAAACCACAAAACAGGCAAGGTGCTGAGCGTGGGGGAGGAAGCCTATAAAATGCTGGGCAAAACCCCGGCTTACATCAGCGCCGTCCGCCCGCTGCAAAAGGGGATTGTGTGTGATTACAAAGTAACGGAAGAAATGATACAGTATTTTATTAAAAAGGTTTGCAAGGACAGGCTGGTAAAACCCCGCATTGCTATTTGCGTGCCCTCCAGTATTACCAATGTGGAATCCAACGCGGTAATGGACGTTGCCCTTTCGGCGGGGGCCCGCAAGGTATTTTTAATTGAGGAGCCGGTGGCGGCGGCCATTGGCGCAGGGATTGATATTTCCCAGCCCAACGGCAATTTAATTGTGGACATTGGCGGCGGCACTACGGATATTGCGGTGCTTTCCTTAAACGGTATTGTCAATAAAACCTCTGTTAGGACGGCGGGGGATTCCTTTTCCCAGGTGATTATCCGCTATATACGCCTGAACCACGGCGTACTGATAGGGGAAAGCATGGCGGACCAGCTGAAAAAGGAAATAGGCAGTGTAGATTACACAGAGGATAAAGCTATGATTGCTAAGGGGCGCAGTTTAATTACCGGTTTGCCCCGTGGGGTGGAAATAACCCGCAGTATGCTGTACCCGGTGCTTTACAATGAAGGGCAGCAAATTGCAGCTGCTGTAAAAGAGGTTATAGAAAAGACGCCGCCGGAGCTGGTGGGAGATATTTCTACCAATGGCATTGTTATGACAGGGGGCGGCAGCCTGTTGGACGGTATAGACCGCTTGCTCTCTCAGGAAACAAGAATTCCTGTGCGTGTAGCGGAAAACGCGGTGGAGTGCGTGGCCCTTGGCACAGGGAAATCCTTTTTGTATTTGGATACTTTGGTAGATGGCTTTGTAAGCCCTTCTACCAAAAAGTTTTAACATCAGCGCTAAAACAGGGGTAAAAGGCCCCTTGCTGCACAGGGAAAAAAGAGGCAGCAGTAACGGAAAGGGAGGACGGCCTTTTGGAGGAAAAGGAGCAAATAACACAACAGCTGGTGCTTTTTAATAAAGAAGAATGTTCCTTTGAGGAGATTTACGGGGGATTGAAAATTTGCGTTACCCCGGACCATAAATTTGGCACAGACGCTTTTTTGCTTTCGGATTTTGCGCAAATACGCTGGAAGGACACCGCAATAGACCTTGGTACAGGCTGTGGGATTATTCCCCTGCTGTGGTTTAGGGAAATGGCGGACGCCCCCAAAATTGCCTATGGGGTGGATATTCAGCCCAAGGCGGTTTGGCAGTTTAGGCAAACGGTGGACGCCTGCGGGCTGGGGCAGCGGCTTATTCCCGTGGAGGCGGATTTAAAGGATTTAAAGGGCAGGGTGCCTATGGGCAGCTTTGACCTTGTTACCTGCAACCCGCCTTATAAGGCGGCCAGCACCGGTATTTTAAACCAAATGGACAGCCATACCATTGCCCGGCATGAGGTGCTGTGCAGCATTGGCGATGTGTGCAAAGCCGCTGCAAGGCTGCTGAAATTTGGCGGCAGGCTTTGTATTTGCCAGCGCCCGGAACGCCTTTTGGATACTTTGGAGGCCATGCGCCAGGCCAAGGTGGAGCCAAAACGGCTGCGCTTTGTACAAAAGCAAGGGGACACGGCGCCTTGGCTGTTTTTGGTGGAGGGCAGGCAGGGCGGCAAGCCCTACCTTAAGGTGGAGGCCCCCTTTATTGTTCAGGAAGAGGGGGGATTTTCCAAAGAGCTGCAGGCGGTGTACCGGCTGTAACCATAATACGGGAAGGAGAGGAATATGGCAGGAATATTATATGTTGTAGGGACCCCCATTGGCAATTTGGAGGATATGAGCTACCGTGCCATAGAAACCCTGCGTTGGGTGGATTTTATTGCAGCGGAGGATACCCGGGTGACCCTAAAGCTGCTGAACCATTTTGAAATAAAAAAGCCCATGGTAAGCTACCACGACCACAACATCCGGGAAAAGGGGGAGCAGATTATAAAAAAGCTGCTGGCAGGCGAAAACGGCGCTATTGTAACGGATGCCGGCATGCCCTGTATTTCGGACCCGGGGGAGGATTTGGTAAAACTGTGCGCCCAAAACGGGGTAGAGGTAAAGGTGGTGCCAGGACCCAGCGCGGCGGTTTCCGCCTTGGCCCTTTCCGGCTTAAATACCAGCAAATTTGTTTTTGAAGGTTTTTTAACCACCAATAAATCCGGCCGGTACGAGGCTTTGGAAAACTTAAAGCGGGAAACAAGAACGCTGATTTTTTATGAGGCTCCCCATAAGCTGCGGGACACCTTGGCGGATATGTACAAGGTGCTGGGCAACCGGAAAATTTCCCTGGCGCGGGAACTTACTAAAATTTACGAGGAGGTAAACCGCACCACTTTAGAGCAAGCCATTGCTTTGTACCAGGAAAAGAACCCCAAGGGGGAATATGTGCTTGTTGTAGAGGGCGCCTGCCTCAACGACGGGGAGGAGCAATTTACCCAGGAACAGGCGGTGGAAATGGTGTTGGCCCTCAGCGAAAAGGGGGTTCCCCTTTCCCAGGCTGCCAAGGATGTAGCGCGGCAGACCGGTTTTAAAAAGGGGGAACTTTACAAAACGGCTGTGGAACATATGGACTAATAACTGCAAAGCAGTTATTATATTTTATCGGGGGCTTTCAGCCCTAAACCTTTTTCGGGGCCTTCCTGGCCCAGTACCCTGCCCCTTTCTTTTGTATGAAAAGAAAGGGGAAAAAACCGCCATTCTTTTCTTGCTAAAAGAATGGGGTGTGGGTGCGGGCTGTGTAAGCCCGTTAGCAAAAGCTTGGAGGTAGCTGATGCCTCCAAAAGAAATGTAGCTTGGGGGATGGGGGCTGAAAGCCCCAATGGTAAATTTTATGCTTGCGCCCGAAAGGCGCAGAAAAGAGGAGGATAAAAATGGGAAAAAAGATATGGAATGTCCGTATTGATGGAGAGGCTTACAATGTGGTGTACAGCAGTGGGCTCAGTTTTAAAAAGTCCTATGTGGAGATAAACGGGGAAAAAATCCCTTTTAACGACATGAAGCGGACCGTGAATAAATACTGGGGTATGTTGCAGGAATATGAGTTTACCTTCCAGGGAGGAAAAGAGGGAAAAATGATTCAGGCTGGCAGCGGCCAGGATGTAGTGATTAACGGTATTTCCGTTGCCACCGGGTACGACTATGTTCCAGTGGATAAGCTGCCCAAGTGGTCCTATATATTTTTGGTGCTTAATGCAGCCATTGCCTTGCTGGGTGGGGCAATTCCAGTGGGTATGGCCTTTTTGGGCGTTTCCTGGACCATGAGCATGGTAATAAACCCAAGGAGCAGTACAGGGGCCAAGGTGCTGCAGTGCATTGGCGTGTTGGCCGCCGTTGTGGCGATAACGTTGGCCCTTTCTTTTGCGTTTACCATTTTTATTTACAGCTTGTAGGGGCGTGCAGTTGGCAAGTGCCGCCTGCAATAATGTACGAAAACAATTTGTTTGAGCTTAAATCTGTTATACATAAAACAAAGCAGCCGCATAATGGCTGCTTTGTTTTATGTATAACGAAAAATGGAACGCGATTCCCTTTGGCTGTAAACAGGTGCCTGCACTGTTACATGAAAAAAGTGCGCTGCCAGCCCTTAAAATAACGCTTTTGGCAGGGCAGGTGGTTTAAAAAATAAGGGGTGGCGCACTATTAAATCAGCAGGTACAGAAGGGCCAGCAAAACCGTGTAGTCTGCGCCGTCATTATACAGCATAACCAGCAAAATTAAAATTAAAAGGCGCTCGTTATCCACATTTAGGGCATTTAAAATCCCTTGCAGTTTTCCTGTGGAGGGAGAGGCTGTCAACAGGTTATCCACCATAGAAAACACGTTGCCCATGACGGAGGGGTGGCCACTATGGGACGGCTCCGTTGATTGCTGGCGGGGGGCAGGTTTTTGGGCAGGGGAAGCTGAGGACGGCATATTTTTATTTTCCTTTTCCGACGAGGGGGAAACTGTTTGAGGTTCCACGGCACCAGCAGGAGAAGGCTGTTGGTTGCGGTGCAGGGTTTGGTCGGCGCGGCGCTGCATTTCCTTTACCCGGGCAATGGCATCCTTTTGCATGGCCATAATGTCATCTGCCGAATAGCCGCTGTTTTGTTTCCAGTTATTCATTGCTTATCACCGCCCCATCCAAACAAACCAGTTTCTTTCAACATAGGCAGCATATTGATGAGCTGCATAATTTTAATGGCGTCGTCCACTTTTTTTTGCCGTGCTTCGGAAAAATGGGGCTTTAAAGAGCGCAAAAGGTCTACATTTTTGTTCCCTGCGGCAAAGCGCTGCATAGCCTTTTGTACCTGCATCATCATGTTTAGGTCAATAGCAGGGGCATTGTTTGCAGTGCTGCCTTGGTTTCCGCCGGCCCCTAAGCCCAGCTTGCTGAGCATGCCGGCAATTTGGTTTACATCAATGTTGGGGGCTGCCGCAGCCGGCTGGGCCGCCACAGGTTCGGGCTGGGGCGGGCTGCTGTTTTGCTTGTTTAAGCCAAGCTGGTTTAACATACCCATAATTTGGTTTACATCAAATCCGCTGTTTCCGGCCGGGGGGGAGGGCGCCGAAAAAGCAGAAGGTGCAACGGTTGCCGGGGGAGGAGGCGCGCCGTTCCCACCCCCTAAGCCAAGGGCTGCCGCTATGTTTTGTATTTGCTGCATTCCCTCCGGGCTGCTTAAAAGCTGGTTGATTTGGCTGGCAAAATCCTCCATGGGAACGGTACCTCCTTTTTATTTTCTGCTGTGCTGACGGGAGCTACTTGCCCCCGTTAAGGGAAGCCAGCAGCTTTTGCATATCGGGGGAATTGATGACAGCCTGCATTTGCTGGGGGCTGTTTAAAACCTGTTGCAGGCGCTGGCCGGCTTCTCCGCCAATGCTGTTGGCAATGCTGCTGATGTTGCCGCTTTCAATTTGGTTTTTTAGCTGTTCCGGGTTGGTATTTAGCTGTTTGCCTACTGTTTTTAATAAAAAGTCAATTTGGCTTGGGTTAAGCTGAAAGGGTTGACCCATAAAAATCACCGCCTCATGTTAATAAAATAGAGCAAAAGAAAGCTGTTACTATGGTATTCAAAAAAGGGTGGAAAGTTTCCTAAAAGGCGGGAGACTTTGACAGAATACTAAAATGTAAAATAATGAAAAAACCCTTGTGTTTTATTCCTGTTCGTAGGATAATAAAAACAATAAATATTGAAACAACAAATTATTGCGAAACAGGCCCATGAAAGTTTTGGAAAGTTAAATAGCTGGGCAGCCAAGGGCAGCTGCCAAATTAAGGCAGTGAAAATAAGTCCGCTCAGTAGTTTCGCTGCATTGAAAAACCATATTGGATTTTGTTTGTGAAAGGCCAATATTGGAAATGTACAGGAAAAGGAGGGAACAGCATGAGAATTGTAGTAATGTCAGATTCTCACGGCAATGCTGCCGCAGTAGAGGCAGTGGTGGCACAGCAGCCTAACGCAAAATTGTTTATTCACCTGGGGGACGGCCTGCAGGAGTTTAAACGCGTAATGGAAAGCCACCCCAACAGGGAATATTGGTGTGTGCGCGGCAACAGCGATTTTATGGCTGCGGAAGAAAGCCTGGTTTCGGGCTGGGTGAGGGATGTAAAACTGGTTTGTACCCACGGGCACCACTGGAGTGTAAAGTTTGGGCTGGATGAACTGAAGGAAATGGCGCGGGATAAATTTGCAACCATTGTGCTTTATGGCCACACTCATGCTGCCCACAACGAATATGATAACGGTTTGTACATTTTAAACCCTGGAAGTGTTAGCAGCCCAAGGGATACCAGCACTCCCACTTATGCCATCATAGATATTGAGAAAAAAAATGTGGTATGCAGCATTGTGGAACTGCACCAATAGCAAAACAGGGAGGCGTTCAGACTCCCTGTTGCTTTTGCAAGCCAATACAGAGGGAAAACCGGGATGGGTCCAGGTTTGGGGGTTCCGGTAAAGGGGCTGTGCAGGCCCTTAAAAAGCCTGCGGGTTGGGGTATTGCTCAAAAAAGGGAAATTTTTGAATAAACCCTTGATACATATTTGATAGTAGAATATAATGAAAGTAATTGTTACTGATTATTATACTACTTAAAATATGGCGGGACACAGCTGTATATTCCATATAAAATAATGCTAAAATAAAAAGAGATGGTTCCGTTATAAAGCAAACAAATATAATGAGATGCAGATGGAAAGGATGGGTTTTATGTCAAAGAAATTTTATTACTGCGAAATTTGCAAAAAATTAGTACAAGAGCAAAACAACGCCAAGGGCCATCTGGCTTGCTGCGGAAAACCAATGGTGGAGCTTTACGCCAATTCTACCGATGCCTCCCAGGAAAAACATGTTCCCCAAGTAACCGTACAGGGGGATAAAGTTTCCGTTTGCGTGGGCAGCGTGCCCCACCCAATGACAGAGGAACACCTGATACAATGGGTTTACCTAAAAACACAGCAGGGCGGCCAGTTCCATTATTTCAGCCACACCGAGGAGCCTAAGGCAGAATTTATTGTAGCCCCTAAGGATAAGGCAGTTGCCGTTTATGAGTATTGCAACCTCCACGGGCTGTGGGTGAAAGAACTGTAATTGTCCTGTTTTGCGGCTCCACAAACAAGTAAGGAATACAGACAAAAAAGAGGGGAATTTTATTATGACTACAGAAATAAAAGTTTTAAGAAACCTTTCCTACGGTATGTATGCAATTAGCGTAACAGACGGCCAGCGCCCAACAGGCTGCATTGTAAACACTGTTTTTCAAATTACCAGTGAAAACCCCATTGTTGCTGTTAGCTTAAATAAAAATAATTATACTTACCAGGTAATAAAACAGACAGGGCGTTTTAGCGTTTCTATTTTATCGGAGCAGACAAACCGCAGCGTTATTACTGCTTTAGGTTTTACCAGCGGTAAGGATAAGGATAAATTTGAGGGTTTAAAATACCATTTTGTTGATAACCTGCCTGTTTTGGAGGAAGAATGCAGCGGCGCGCTGATTTGCGACGTTGTTTCCATGACAGAAACACCTACCCACATTGTTATTTTGGGCAAGGTGGTGCAGGCGGAGGAAGGCAAAGGGGCCCAGCCTATGACATATCGCTACTACCACGAAGTGGTAAAAGGCGGCACACCCCAAAATGCACCCTCCTATGTGGAGCGTCAGGAAGAGGAAAGCGCCGGCCAAGGGGTGGAATATGTATGCAAAATTTGCGGCTATGTGCATAAAGGAGATATTGCAGCAGAGCCGGAGGATTACACCTGCCCCATTTGCGGCGTAAGCAAAAGCAACTTTACAAAGAAAAATTAACCCCATACTAAAAAGATGGAGGCCTGTTGCCTCTGTCTTTTTAGCATATTTTAATACAAAGGAGCGAGAAAAATGGAGCTTTTATTTCAAAAAAACGAGGAACGCTGCCGCATGGAAATTTACAGCGAATACCTGCGCAAAATACCAAAGCTGCTGCTGCAGCTGGAGGCGGTAGAAAAAATGTATCAAAAGGCCCTTTTGGAAGATGAAATGCTTCAAAAAAAGGACCATGAAAACCCCAGTGTGGAAAAATACCAAAACAGGATTGACCAAATTCAGACGCAGTGCCTAGAGCGTATGGAGGACCTGCGCCAGGAATGCAGCCTAATTATGCGCTTGAAATGCCAGCTGGAGGAGGAAAGCCCCGCCTTACGCTGGCTGAAGCAGGAAAAATAGCTATCCTTTTTATTCCAAATATTTTGAGAAAATAGCTTGCAAGGGGCTTGCAATTTCAAAAAAAGTGTGGTATAGTAGCAATGTTGTAAAGATTACAACATGGAAAAGGGAATATCTGGGTGTGGCGCAGCTGGTAGCGCGCTACCTTGGGGTGGTAGAGGCCGTGGGTTCAAGTCCCGTCACTCAGACCAAAATGGAACATTCCCTTTTCACGCAGGCGTAGTTTAGTGGTAAAACATCAGCTTCCCAAGCTGAGGTTGCGAGTTCGATTCTCGTCGCCTGCTCCATACGCGGGTTTAGCTCATCTGGTAGAGCGCCACCTTGCCAAGGTGGAGGTAGCGAGTTCGAGCCTCGTAACCCGCTCCAGAATTGGTAAAGCAAAAAACCGCGTGTTTTTGGGAATTTCCCTTAAACACGCGGTTTTTTCTTATGTAGCGGCTAACTTGTTTTTAATCGTTTCTCATTATTTTTACTGCCCGGCTGTCGTAAAGATGTCGTAGCGTTTAGGCTTGGGCGGCAAACAGGCGGTTGATTTGCTCCGCTGCCTGTTGCAGCGCCTGGCCCCGCACAGCAACGTACTGGCTGCGGCTGAACTGGGCGTCGGTGTGGCCCATAATTTCCTCCATTTCCTTTTCGCCAATGCGTAGGTCGTATAAATCGGAGGCATAGTTGTGGCGCAGCTGGTGAAGCTCCAGGTTAGGGTGGCAGAGGCGTCGGGCAGGGTCGTAGGTGGCAAGGCCCACGGAAAGCAGATATTTTTCCCACTGGTCCTGCTGCTGGGAGAAGGTGAGCAGCCCGCCGCCGGGCCCGCTGAACAAAAATTGTTCCGGAGCTAAATCCAGGGCCCGGATTTTTTCCCCCAGCACATCCACCAGGGGAACGGGGCGCACGCCGGCTTTTGTTTTGGGAGCCTTTAGACGCGGCTTATTGCCCTCCCAGTATACCGTCTGTTCCACGAAAATCAGCTTGTTTTCAAAGTCAAAGTGTTTGCCCTGCAAGGCCAGGGCCTCACCGCGGCGCAGGCCGGTGTAGCGGCACAGGAAGGGGAGCAGGCCAAAGGGCTCCTGCCAGCTGCTGTTGATGATTTTTAGGGTGGCCTCGTCGGCGGGCTGGCGGACGCGCTGGGGCAAGTCCTTGGGGAGCTTGACGGCGGCCATAGGGTTTACGTCCATGTAGCCGTAGATAATGGCAAAGTCAAAAACCATTTTTAAAATTTGCACATGGGTGGAGATGGTCTTGCGGGCATAGCCCTGGCGGCACAGTTTGCCCACAAAGGCCTGGCAGTCCCTGGGGGTGATTTGGGAAATATCTTCGGCGCCAAAGTGTTCTATGGCGCGCTCCAAGGGCCGCTTGTAGCCCCGCAGGGAGGTGGGGCTTAAAGTGGCAAAGTGCTTTTCCGACC
>CAJTSZ010000060.1 GCA_910578755.1 uncultured Oscillospiraceae bacterium
ATTAGATACCTCCTTTTCTGCCTTTATTATAAAACTTATCCTTAAACTTGTCCTCTCTATTTTTGCACAAAAAAGAGAGGCGCTATTCACTGTTGGGGACCAATGGGCGATGTGGGCGGGCAGAAAGGAAGGGCAATGGGATGTGTTTGTGAACTGGTTGAGTATTAAAAACAATCCCAGCAGCGGCAGCCCCTTTCGGTATTTAAAAAACTTAATTCTACAATAATAGACAATCTTTATGAAGAATGGTATACTTAATACATCGCCTGCCAGGCGGATGAGCCATAGGAAAGGCTGCTTTACAGGCTTTAAAAATAAAGGAGGGTGCGTATTATGGAATATTATGAAAATGAAAATATGCCTCAGCTGGGGGACTGCCGCCAGGGACGGGAGCAAAGAAAATATATTAGGAAGGATTTTTCCCGCATTGGCTGGGGGCTGTTGGCCATGCTCCTTGGTTCCCAAACCTTGGGCGCTGTCCTGGTGGCGGTGCCTGCTTATTTTTGGCCTGCGTTTGGCCAAAGCCACTGGTTTACCTGGTGTATGCTGCTGGTGCCTTTGTATGTTGTAGGGCTGCCGTTGTTTTTGCTGGTAACCCGCAAGCTGCCTGCGCAGCCAGCACAGCAGCAATACCGCATTTCCCCCAAAACATGGCTGATGCTGCTGGTGGTTTGTTTTGGGGCCATGTATTTTTTCAATTATATCTCTGTAATGTGCAACGCGTTCTTTTCCTTCTTAAAGGGCAGCAGTGTGGAAAACCCATTGGACAGTATGAGCAACCTGCCGGTTTTTTGGACGATTGTATTTGTAGGTATTGTAGGCCCCATTATGGAGGAGCTGGTATTCCGTGGGCTGGTTATTGCAAAGCTGCGCCACTATGGCGAGGGGGCCTGTGTGTTTACCTCTGCCCTTACATTCGCCCTGTTTCACGGCAACCTGTCCCAAATGCTGTACGCCTTTGCTTTGGGGGCCATTTTTGCCTTTATTACTGTAAAAACAGGCCGTTTGCGGTACAGCATGGCCCTGCATATTAGTGTTAATGTTATGGGCATGGTGGTGGTGCCCAATTTGGTGGAATTTAGCGACATAACTGCAATGGCTATTATTCTGCTTATTTTTGCCGCCATAGGCTTTGGCTTTTTTTGGCTTATGGACCGCCGTAGGGAAATCCGTTTTGCACCAGGCCAGGTGCCAATGCTTCCTGGCCCAGTGGAGCTTATTTTGGGAAACCCAGGCATGATATGCTATACCTTATTCTGCGCCATTCTTGTTTTGGCCATCATTTTAGTTTAATCATTCACGGAATGGGCCCCTAAAAGAAGCAAGGGATTGCTTCTTTTAGGGGGCTTCTGCATAGGCTGGGGAATGTGAGAAAAAACTATTGTATTATTCGGCTTCCAGTGGTAAAATAAATATAAATTTTAAAATTTGTTTTTATTATATTGAGGTGATACTGTGCCAAAGGTGGCTTATTCAAAAGAGGATAGGGAGCGCCTCCGAGAGACCCTTGTTGCCGTTGGCCTTGAACTAATGGCAAAACAAGGCATACAGCAGACAACCGTAGAGCAAATATATAAAAAAGTTGGTATTTCACGGACGTTTTTCTATTCCTTTTTCTCCACAAAGGAGGATTTGGTGGTGGAAACCCTCTATTTGCAGCAGCCTAAAATTATTGCCCACGTCCAAGCCCTTATGGCCAACCCTGATTTAAGCTGGCGCGATGCGGTGGAGCAGTTTCTCCACGCCTGCTGTTATGGAGAAAAAAATGGAATTGCTGTACTGACCATTGAGGAGCAGCAGCTTATTTTCCGGCGCCTTTCCAAAGAAAGCTACCAGATGTTCCGCCAAAAGCAGCGCCGCCTTTTTGGAGAAATTTTAGAAAGCTTTGGAATCCAAGCCAACGAGGAAAGGGTGAACCTATTTACAAATTTAAGCCTGACAGCTATGGTCATGCGCAGGGCAATCCCCCACACACTTCCCTTTTTTGTCCCGGAAGCCGCGGACGAAGCAGTTGAATTTCAAATCAATGCCATTGTGGACGCCTTGGAAAAGTTAAAAACAACCCCTGCACCTTAAATGGCAGCAAATTCGCCCGAATATTGTGTTTTGGCGTTATATTCAGGCGGATTTTATTTTACATAAAATAAAAACAAATTTATATATTTATATTTATTTTGGGTAAGGGAGAACACACAACAAAGGTTTACTTTATTTATGACGCTGCGGGTATTTCCTGTTCAGCTTCATATAAAACAATGAACATTTAGGAGTGAAAAGATTATGGGGTTTTTTAGTAAGTTATTTAAGGGGCCGGAAATTGATATGGAAAAAAGCCGCGCCAATGCAAAAAAAATGCGCGTTTTGTTTAACCAGGTTGTAGAGAACGGGGACAATTACCGGCTGATTTTTGGCTATACCGAAGATGTAAGCCGTTTTAATTATGGGTTTGTTCATGGAAGCAAAACAAAAATTGGGAATTTAATTGTGGGCTGGAACGAGGCCGCCCAAACCATTGTAGTTGTCCCCACTGTGCCGGACCTTTCCGGCTGCGGCGACCCAACCTGCTACCGCCGCAGCGAAATATTAAAGGCTTACCGCAATAAGTACCCTACGGATGCTTTTATTATTTACCCGGATAAAAAGGGGTACATTGGCATCAATGCCTACGACTGGCTGGAGGATGAAAAGCTGTATGTTTATGTATCCCAGGAGGAGGAATTGGCCGCCTTTACCAGCTTTTTTATGAACCAGTTTGCAACAAAGTAAGGTAAAATGTTTTTTGAGGAAATTGGAGATTTTTTGTGTTTTTTTGTGGTTCTTGTGGCTGTATTTCTATTTTCCAACCTGTGGTTTTATTTTGTAGAGGCCATGGTGGGGCGTGTAAAAAAATTCCTGAACCGCTGTAAAAAAGCTCCAGCATGGCACCCACTTCCAAAAGAGAAGGAGGAAAGAAAAAATGATTGATATTGATGAAATTAGAAAGCGGGCCCAGCAGGCAAGCCAGCAAACGGTTAGTTCCGTAAAAGAAACAATGGAAAAAAATGAGGAGCGAATCAGCAAGATGGAGGCCCCCTGCGCGAAAAAAAGCACGCCACCTTCCCCTGGGGAAGAAGAACAAATCAACGCCAACGCGCAGCGCCAAGTGGAAATCCTTGGCCAAATATTCAGCGCCGATACTATGGCGCAAATGGCCGCCAATGAAAAGCAAATGCAGGAAATGATAAGTAATCAGGTTGCCCAGGCGGCATTGACTACAGAAAACCTAATGGAGCAGCTGCTTGGAGAAGATATGGGCGTTCTTGCGGCGGCCTTGGAGACCCTAAGTATGGAGGATGCCAGCTGTGAAGAGGAGCCTTATTTCACCCAGGAACTGGAAGAAGGCCTTTACACAGTTTTGGAGGAAACCATGGCCCGCATTGCGTCCCTGCCGGAGCCGGAACCCGTTCCCTACCAAAAGGCGGATGACAAATGGGAGCAGTTTGGTATTTTCTTGTCTGGAATAGTATCCAACCTGAACGGCCATAGCCTGTGGGGAATGGATGTTGAGGAACATATTCCTGTAATGGAACAGCAGGTTATTTCCATTGTCCGCCGTTCCTGGGGAATTGACGGCCGCAGTGATTTGCTGGATATGCTTCGCTATTTAACCCAGGAAGGCTACATTTTGCGGTACCAGCTTTACAGTGAGGCGGCTTCACCACAGGAACTAATGGATGAAACCATGGACGAGGAGGACTGTGAGGCGGCCGCCCGGGTATGGAGATTTGCTCAACGCTATAAAAGCCAATATGCCCCAGGCTTTATGGCAGGCTGGGACCTGGGGCGGGCAGCCATGCTCACCCGCTGGGGGTGCTATTTAGGCTGGCTTACTGAAGGTGAGGCCCGCGGCATCCTTTGGGATTTATCCCAAAAGGCGGTTGGGGAAATCCATAGCTGGCGGGAATTTGCCCAGTCCTACGTTTTTGGCGGCTTAATGTGGAAATTACTGTGCGGCGACAGCTCCGCTGAAAGCTACCTGGGTTATGTTGCCAACGCCGCTGCCAACTTGTTGGCCGGTAAAAAGGAAGAAGAGGGTGGCCAGTGGCGCCATTGCCCTTGGCCAGCACAAAGAAAGCTGGGCTTTACATTATAAAGCTTTTAAATGGGAACTACGAAAGGGAAAACCCGCTTTATTGTATTTTAAAACCCCAGCATAGGGAAACCATCACACACAAAACTTTAAATACAGCAAATAGCAAAAATATTTTTCACCTTTTAAAATAAAAAAATGGGAGGGCTTTATAGTCCAAAGGGGCGGCAGTTCAAATACTGCCGCCCCTTTGGCTTAATCATTAAAATTAAATAAATTGCCAACTTGTGAAAACCTTACACTGCTAAATAGACTTTCCTAATTCCTCTGCGTCATTAAGCTGCCCTGCTTTACTTAAAATGGCTCCGGCATCCATATTGCCACCCGCATACACAATGCCTATATTCTTCCAGCCCAAGTGAGAGGTCAAGCCATCATAAAAAGCCCTAACAGGGGCAAAATTACTTTCTGTGTCACCTTCCGCAGCCATAAGTAAAATGCAATCCTTTTTGGGATTTTCATAGTTGGGGTTCATTTCTGCTACGGCAAAAAGACGGTCAAAAGCGCATTTTAACTGGCCACTGATCCCCCAGTAATACATGGGGGAAGCCAGTACCACAATATCGGCTTGCATATATGCCGGATAGATTTTTGTCATATCATCTTTTTGAACGCAAGGATATTCTTTATCTTTTCCGCCATTACAGCAGCCTAAACAGCCGTGGATATTCATTTTTTGCAAATCAAAGCAAGTTACCTTGTGCCCGACTGCTTCCGCTCCTTTTGTGAAGCTTTTAATCAGCTCTTTTGTGTTCCCGTTGCTGCGGGGGCTTCCGTTTAAAATACATATTTTTTTGCTCATATACTGTACACCTCCAAAGATTATGCTATAATTATAGCAGCACATCCAGGTAAAATAAAGTACGCACATTTATGTTAGATACTAACCAAAAAGAGAGTGTAAGTATATATGATTAAAGATTATATTGACAAATCTAATTTTGAGGATACGGGATTTAGCTACACATTATCGCTGATTAGTGGAAAATACAAAATGGTAATCTTGTATTGCCTGATGGAGTTTAAAGTTGTTCGATACAATGAATTGAAACGCTACATAAAATCAATTTCACATAAAACGCTTAGTAATTCGTTAAAGGAATTGGAAAAAGATAACCTGGTTATCCGCAAGGAATACCCTCAAATTCCTCCAAAAGTAGAATATAGTTTATCTCCAAAGGGGCAGTCTCTTATGGAAATATTAGACCAATTATGTATATGGGGTGAAAAGTATAAAGGCCTCTCCTAAATATCACATAGAAATGGAAGGGCTTCCATAGCAGCCGGCAGTTGAAATCCTGTTGGCCCTGCTGCGACGCTAAGGGAAAAGTTTTGTTTCAGCATATTGGATTTGGCAAAACGTAGGGGGGTAATTGTACATAGGCAGGGCTTACAGCTACACCAAGGCCCTACGGAAGTACCTACGCCAGGGTAAAAGCGCATCTGATGGCTCTGGAGGCTGATGCAAATACCGCCGCTTAACTGAAAATATCAGCCCTATTCAGCCGGTTTGCAAAAATCTCTCGCTGACCGGCTTGCTTTGCTATACCCATTTTCATGTCGCAAGAATTATGCTGACTTTTTTCGTTTTGGGGCTTGACACCTATTTGCAGGTTTGCCGAGCAGCATATCCCTGCAAAATCCTTTTGCGCTATATTTTAGTAGTACAGACAATGGTTGGGGCGAACATAGAACAGAGAATTGCTTTCATCAGGGCGATATGATATAATCCTTTAGTGAAATATTATATGGTATTAAAGTTTGCATGTGAAATTCTATTAGGAGGGAAAGATTATGGAAAACGTCTTGCAAACGGCCGACAGGCTATTCCAAAACCGTTATATCATTTCTATTAAAAAGGCATTTACCATCACGCTTCCAGTAATCATCCTAGGCTCAATAGCATCGCTAATCAATAATATTCCCATTAATATAGTGCAGGCAGGTTTGTCCACCCCGGTTGGACAGGTGATTCGGGCGGTAAATGGCGCAATATGGCTGGGCAGCACAGCCGTTATGGCGATTTTGATTGCATGGACTTTGGGCTACTATCTCGGTAACGCCTATAAACTAAACGGTACGCTCTCGGCCCTCACAAGTGTATCCGCCTATTTGGCCATTTGCGTTACCATCTCGGATGGCGGCATCTCTCTGAGCCGATTGGGCTCCAGTGGGCTTTTCGGGGCTATTTTAATTGCGATTTTAGCTACCGAGCTGCACCACGCACTTTCCAATCTTAAAATCAATATTTCAGAGGATACGGCGGAGGAGGTGCAGCAAATGTTTGCAGCTCTTCTTCCCGTTATGCTGTCCGTTTTCTGCATTGCCCTCACAAACGGCATCATATTGATGACCTCCGGCAAAGGGATTGACGAGTGGATTTATACTGCCCTGTCCTTTCTTTTTTCAGCGGCCCAGGGAGGCGGACTTGTTGGAACCCTGTTTTTAATATTCGGTATTCATATCTTCTGGTTCTTCGGTATTCATGGCGGAAATGTGATGGACAGCATTATGGTCAGCGCCATATGGGAGGAAGATATTTTAAGCATTAACTATACCTTTTATCGAACTGTGGAAATGATACCTTTCCTGTCAGATAGAAGAATTAAAATAGTTTAAAACAACACACAAAAAGGGCATCAGTCTTTTGACTGATGCCTTCTGTTTTAGCTATTTGAATTCTATATAGCCCTGGAAGCCCTTTGCAATTTTTTTCATGTCTGCCTCTTTCATACCTATGTTGAGATGGACAATTTCATCCAAATTACGGTTAGAGTAAGAGAAGGGCATCGTTTTTCTTTGGGGTGCCAAGCTTCAACGACCCCAATATGACCCAAAAGATGTTGCTAGAACAACAATACAAGTACCTCATTGGTCTTTACGACCCTTACGGCAAGGCGGCTTACGGTGCTTTTTGTACAGAATACCTGGGTGGTGATTTGGCATGACAGAACGCAAGCTGAAAAAGCTGGATACTCTTTTTGCGGCACCCAGGCAGGAAATCACCGCAGCGGTGCAGGGAAAGCACAGACTTTTGACAGTCTCTCATGACCTGATTAACGCACACCCCAAGCATTGGAGCCTGTAATATAAACATCACAGTTCTTCTTGATGAACAGGGCGTCCACCGCTTTTTGAAAGTCAGCAACTCGCTGAACCTCGTCCAAAAAGATGTAGTTCATCTTGTCCGGGAACAAGCGCCCCGCAACCAGCTGAAACAGCGCTTTGCTGTCCTCGATATCTGCCAGTTCGCCGGCTTTCAGGTTATAGGCGATGATTTGCTCCGGTGCTACGCCGTCCTGCACCAGCTGTTCCTAGTAAAGTTCAAGCAGAGTAGGTTTTCCGCACCGCCGGATGCCGGTGACCGCTTTAATCAACTGCTTGTCCCGAAAACGAAGCAGTTCTTCTAAATATTCTTTTCGCTCAATCATCATACGTCCTCACTTCTGGTTGCTTCTATTATGCAATAAATATAGAATAATATAAAGTTTTTGTATATATATTGTTAAAACTCTATAAAATTCGACAGATATTGAACACTGAAAGCGGGGGCTGTTAAACCAAGTTAATCTATAGGCAGATGCGGCTGCATATTTTACAACAATTCTTTTGTTTTTCGCGCTAAATAAAAGCGGAATGTTTGTGATTGCTCCGTCCTTGCAGTAGCCCCGCTTGGAAAAGCGCAGAGCATACATCGGCTGATGATTTGCAATATAATTTTTGAAAGATGGTGCTGCCTTATCTTCGCCCCCTTTGGCCTCAACCGGAATAATATCTGTTCTGTATTGCAGAACAAAGTCAATACAGTTCAATATAGGGTTACTTTTTAATGAAGCGTTTGTATAAACGGTGGTTTGCCCAATGGATAATTTGCATGATTTCCGTCATTTCTAAAAAACAAATGTTAAAGCGGCAAGGTCCTTTTGTATGTTCATATTATATAAAACATACACTTAATTTATATAAAATAGACAATAACTATCAGATTTTTGATTGTTATTGATATTTTTAATGAAGATTGATTTTACATTTTTTTATGTTATTCTGTAACAGAAAGCAGAATATTTGGATATGCTGCAAGAAAAATTTCATTTTTAACTAAGGAGATTAGAGTGTTATGAAGAAAAAGCTTTCTTTCCTTCTTGCCCTAACCATGGTTTGCACCAGCCTTGTAATGAGTGGCTGCGGCAACCAGGAAAAGCAAAAACCGGAAACAAACCAGCAGAACAGTACCCAGATTACCACACAGAATACTGGTAAAAAAAGAGAACAAGTTCTTAATGTTCCTTTTAATGGCGAACCAGACTCCCTGGACCTTGCAAGAGTTTCAGATGCAAACTCTGCCGCTATTGCTTCCCAGATTATTGAAGGTTTGACCTGCGTTATGACCGTAGACGGTGCCGATAAAGCAGAACCTTCCATGGCAGAATCCTGGGAAGTAAGCGATGACCAATTAACCTGGACTTTCCACCTGAGAGACGCTCAGTGGGCTGATGGTGTTCCAGTAAAAGCGCAGGACTTCGTTTACGGCATCACCCGTGTTCTTAATCCGGAAACTGCTTCCCCCATTTCTGCAAACATCAAATTTATTAAGAATGCCATGGATGTTGTAGAAGGGAACAAACCAATTTCCGAAGCCGGCGTGAAAGCAATTGATGATAAAACCTTAGAGATTCAGCTGGATTATCCCGTTCCATACTTCCTGGAAGCTTGTGCAGGAACTGCTATGTTCCCTGTTCGTCAGGATCTTGTAGAAAAATACGGCACTTCCTAAAGAACGGGGGACAGCTGGGACGTGTTCTTGGACAGGTCTTCAAAGAGATTGAAGATATAACAGATGTACACCAGATGACCAACGCCCGGTTAAAACGCATTATCCAAAAAATCAAAGTGGATAAGAAGGGGAATGTGGATATCTAACTTCGCCTGTTTGGTGATTTTAGCTTGGGCGAAACAGCCCTAATTCATCACGATGCAGCACATGGACAACAAGGATACAACACTTGGGGTCTTGCAACTTCAACGCACCAAATGTTAAGATGTAGTTGTAAAAGAATCAGTAAAAGGGAAATGCCCTCCGAATTTGGAGAGCATTTCCCTTTCTGTTTATTCACTGTGTTTTCGGACCATACTTTTGGTATCAAAGTGAAAGGGGAAGCCTGTGGAGTATACAAGCTTGCCTGTTCGGGCGAATGATAAAGCCGGTCAAAACCAGGGGCAGGAAGTGATGAAAACCTGCGCCCTCTATGCACTTAACGATATGCTGCTCCGGGAGGGAAAAATTACCGCTGAAAAGAAGCAGGCAGTCGATTTTAAAATCTGGAAGCAGTACCGATTTTGCGGGAACAACATTTGTCCATCTTCGATATGGAGTTGTCAATCACTTACTACGCTCGTGTTTCCACCAAAACAGACGAGCAGCAAAACTCGAAAGAGAATCAAATTGAACACTTTGAAGAATCCATTTCCAAAACACAAAGTGGATGTTGATTAAAGGCTATGTGGACGATGTGCGTGGCGAAAGTGCCGCCAATCGTGAAAACTTCCTGCGAATGATTGAAGATGCCAGGCGAGAAAAGTTTGACTATATATTTACCAAGAATATATCTGTTCAACGTTCTTAACAATTCTGTTTTATAGCCTTGATGAAAATCCCAAACAGGGCGGCGTTATCTCCGCCGCCCTGTTTGTTGCCGTTCCATTGAGATAGGCGTTTTTAAAAAGATGAAGTTTTTGGAAACCGCATAAACCTACTTTTGGTGCAAATACTAACAACAAGCCTCTGAAAAGGGTCGATTACCGAACAGCTTGGGTGTGCCAGCACCTTTTTATTGTGGCACTGGCGCAGCGGCCTGTTTTACACAGCCGCCCGCCGCAATATGCTTGCAAAAATAAAACACAGATAAACAGGGAGGAACCAACCAATGAAAGCAACAGGAATTGTACGCAGAATTGACGACCTTGGCCGCGTGGTAATACCAAAAGAAATTCGCCGCACCATGCGCATCCGTGAAGGCGACCCGCTGGAAATTTATACAGACAGCGACGGCGAGGTTATTTTTAAAAAATATTCCCCTATTGGAGAACTTTCCGTTTTTGCCGGCCAGTATGCCGAAATTTTGCATAAAATTACAAATGATGCTGTCCTCGTGTGCGACAGGGACCACGTTGTAGCCGTTTCCGGCGTGCCCAAAAAAGAACTGTTGGAACGCCGCATTTCCTCTTCCTTGGAAGAGATGATAGAGCAAAGGAAAAGCTATGTACATGCCCCCGGCCAGGAGAAAAAGTTCCAGCCGGTGGAAGGCGTGGACAAATGGGCCTTGGTGCAGTACCCTATTATTGCTGCCGGGGATGTGTGCGGCGCAATTATGTTTTTGGCTGGCGATGATAACGCGGCGCCTACCGAAGCAGAGGATAAGCTGATACAAACAGCGGCCAGCTTTTTAGGCAAACAAATGGAAGAATAGCTGTTTTACCGCAGCAAACTTACAAAACTGCACACCTTTGTGCGAAAAACTTAGCCAAAACCTATAAAAAAAGGAAAGCCTCTTGCAAAAGGGGTGGAGTTATGTTAAATTATATATGGTAGATTTATAGAAAGTTGAGGAAGAGTGGGGTTTTGCCCCACTCTTTCGTTTATGTAAAGGCCTTGGGGCGGCACCCCGGCCGGAAAAGGGAGGAAGCAGTTTTGTCAGCAACAAAAAAGCTAAGCACAGTAGAAATTGTAACGCAAATTGCCCAGCCGGTAGTGGAAAATATGGGCCTTACCCTGTGGGATGTCCGGTTTGAAAAGGAAGGCGCCGCCTGGTACCTTAGGGTGTTTATTGATAAGGAGGAAGGCGTCACCATTGACGACTGCGAAAACGTCAGCCGCGCCTTGGATAAGCTGATTGACGAGGCGGACCCTATCAGCCAAAGCTATTATTTTGAAGTGTCCTCCCCAGGCATTGGGCGGGATCTAATCCGCCCCTGGCATTTTGAAAAATATTTAGGCTGCCCGGTAGAAGTACGCCTCATCCGCGGGGAAAACGGCCAGCGGGACTTTGTAGGCCCCTTAAAAGCCGCCGGGGAAGAAGATGTTACCCTAACCATAGAGGGCGGGGAACGCACCTTTTTAAAGAAGGATACTTCCTACATACGGCTTTATGAAGAAATCGACATGTCCCGGGGTGTAGAGTAATTTTACAATAAAAAATAAATATAGAAGAAATAACGTAATTAAAAGGACCACAGATTCTAAGAGCAGGAGGCCAAAGGAAAAATGAATAACGAATTCTTTGAGGCATTGAATTTGCTGGAAAAGGAAAAAGGAATTCCCGTACCGTACTTAATTGAAAAAATCAGCTCTGCTATTTCCATTGCGGTAAAAAGGGATATGGGCGGTACCGACAACAATATTGTGGAAATAGACCCAGTAAAACGCCGCTTTTATGTTGCCATACGCAAAAATGTAGTGGAAGAAATTGAGGATCCAGAAACGGAAATTACCGAAAGGGACGCTGCTAAGTACAGCAAAAACGTCCATGTGGGCGACGTTGTGGAAATTCCTTTGGAAACAAAACAGTTTGGCCGCATTGCAGCCCAGTCCGCCAAGCATGTTATCCGCCAGGGTATTAACGAGGCGGAAAAGGAACAAACCTTAAAAAAATATCAGGACAGGAAATTTGAAATTATTTCTGCACCTATTTTGCGTATCGACCCAATTAAAGGCAGCGCAACCCTGGAAATCGATAAAACAGAAGCCATTCTGCCAAAGGCGGAGCAGGTTCCCGGGGAGGAACTGGCAGAGGGCCAGCGCATTATGGTGTATGTGGTGGATGTGCTTACCGCCGGCAAAAACCCAAAGCTCATGATTTCCCGTACCCACCCAGGGATCATTAAACGCCTGTTTGAAATGCACACGCCGGAAATTAAGGACGGCACTGTGGAAATTAAAGCAATTTCCCGGGAGGCCGGCTCCCGCACCAAAATTGCCGTGTGGAGCAAGGACGAGGACGTGGACGCCGTAGGCGCCTGCATTGGCCCCAAAGGTACCCGTGTTTCTGCCATTGTGGAGGAACTGGGCGGCGAAAAAATAGACGTAATCAAGTACAGCGAACAGCCGGAGGAGCTGATAGCCGAGGCCCTTTCCCCGGCAAAGGTGCTTTCCGTTACTGTGGACCCGGAAGGGGCAAAAAGCTGCAGCGTTGTTGTGCCGGATAACCAGCTTTCCCTGGCCATTGGCAACAAGGGGCAAAACGTGCGCCTGGCCGCCCGCCTAACAGGCTGGAAAATAGATATTGGCCCGGAAAGCGGCTTCTACGGTGAGGAACCGCCTAAAATGGCGGAAGCAGCCACAGAAAACGCAGAAACAGCGGAGGAAGAACCCGAACTTCCAACAATGGAAACCGAAGGGCCGGAAATGCCGGAGGACCAGGGGGAATAACTTACCCTGCAAAAGGGGTTCCTATGGAAAGGAGCGAGGATATATGCCGGTTAAAAAAATACCTATGCGCATGTGTACAGGCTGCCGGGAACACAAGCCTAAAAAAGAACTGATCCGCGTTGTAAAATCCCCCCAGGGGGAAATCAGTATTGATTTCACAGGAAAAAAGTCCGGCCGGGGTGCGTACATCTGCAACAATGCCGCCTGCTTGGAAAAGGCCGTGAAAACAAGGCAGCTGGAACGCGCTTTCTCCAGCAGTATTCCTCAGGAAGTATACCAGCGTTTGGAGGAGGAATTGAAAAAAGGTGAATAACATTCTTTCCCTTATTTCCCTGTGCAAACGGGCCGCAAAGCTTGTGCTGGGCTTTGACAGAGTAAAAGAAAGTATTTTTAATTACCAGGCCCAGGGCGTGTACCTGGCAAGGGATATTTCCGCTAAAACAAAAAAGGAAGTGGAATTCCTTTGCGCCCGGGACCAGGTACCGTTAACCTGCCTGCCCTGTACCATGGAAGAAATAAAAAGCGCCGTTGGCAAAGCAGCCGGCGTCCTTGCCATTACCGACGAGGGCCTGGCGCAAAAGCTGAACCAAAAAATAACCCAGCAGGAAAACGCTGGACAATAATAAAATAGGCCAAAACAAGTAAACCTCGTGTTTAAGGAGGAACGATGACTATATGATGAATGAAAAATATAGGGTGCATGAAGTAGCCAAGGACTTAAATATCCCCAGTAAGGATATTATGGACCTGCTTAACAAAAATGCCGAAGGCGAAAGAAAACATATGACAGCCCTCACCCCCGAGGAGCTGGATTTAATCTTTGAAACCTATACCCAAAAAAACCAGGTGAAAAACTTCAGCGAATACTTTGCTTCCGGCAAAAAAGAAGAAAAAGCGCCGGAAAAACCTGCCCCAAAAGCAAAAGAGGCAAAACCATCCCCAAAAGGGGAAGCGAAGCCCCAGCAGCAAAAACAGGGCGAAAAACGGCCGGGCCAAAAAACTGCCCAGCCTATGAACCGCCAGCAAAGCCAGCGTTCCTTCCAGCAGCCTGCCCAGCAGCGGCCCCAGCCAGCCCAAAAGCCTGCCCAGCAGCGCCCGCAG
>CAJTSZ010000061.1 GCA_910578755.1 uncultured Oscillospiraceae bacterium
CGGCAGCGAAAACAAAATGGAACTTCCTTCCCTTTACGCCGGGCCTGGTTGGCGGCCACTGCATTGGGGTGGACCCTTACTACTTAACCCACTGCGCCCAAAAGGCGGGGCACCGCGCCCAGGTGATTTTGGCGGGCCGTTCTATCAACGACAATATGGGGAAATACATTGCCGAAACATTGGTAAAGGCCCTAATTCACCAGGGAAGCCTGGTAAAAAACGCCTGCATTGGGATATTGGGGGTAACTTTTAAGGAAAACTGCCCGGACACCCGTAATTCCCGGGTAATGGACATTGCGGCCGCCCTAAAAGAATACGGCGCTGTGGCCAAGCTGTACGACCCCCAGGCAGATAAGGAGGAATTTGCCCGCCAATACCCTGGCTATTGCCTTTGTGCCTGGGAGGAATTAAAAAACCTAGACGCCGTTGTAATTGCTGTGGCCCACCGTTCTTTTGCCTGCCTTACCCCAACACAGCTGGCAAGTTTATACCGGCAGCCCAGCCAGGAAGGAAAAATTTTGTTTGACATAAAGGGGCTACTGCCCCGCTATTCCTGGCGTGAAAGTGGATATGATATATGGAGGTTATAGGCATAGGGCCTATGACCTCTTTTTCATTGTTTTAATCAAAAAAAGCTGATGTGCAGGCAGATTTGGGCTGTAACAAAGCAAGTTTCACAAGTTTTTCAGGCGAAGGCAAAGGTTTGTAAGGGGCGCTTAGAAAGCTCCCTTTTTGTACAAGTGTTTGCGCCCCGTTCTGTTGGAAAACAGTCGCTTTTTAGAGTGTGATGATTTATAATGGATTTACGAACAAATGGAAATTTAGGAGGACAGCATGAAATATTCCAAAGAAGAATTAACGGAAGCGAAAAGACAAATTGATTCAACTCTTCATAAACTGCGGGAAACAATAAAAACTTTTGAAAACAAGGAGAATCCACAGCGGTACAAGTCACAAATAACGCTGGCAAAACGAAGGGTGATAGCTTTTGAGATTGCAAATGATTTGATTGCAACTGAATTGCAAAACAAATAGACGTGCCTGCCCTACAGACAGTTTTGATGAAAGTGTTACAGGGATCACATAGTAAAAGGACAAAGCAAACCATTGTTGTCTGCTTTGTCCTTTACTGCTTTATGAAGCCCTGCCCTTTGTGGCTTTGCCTGCTGTTTTACTGGAGCGCGGCGTTGGAAAGAATATAAAATTCTTCCTGGCTGGGTTGGTGTTTCTTTTCCATAGGCTCCAGGCTGTCGTCATAGCGCTGGGCGGCTTCCTCATCCAGCTGCATTGCGGGGCTGTCATAGTAAAACCACTTTCTGCCATCCAAGGCGCCGGGCTTCAGTTCCTTTACCATCATGGCCGCGGGGAATTTCCCGCCCTCCAGGCAGACATTATGCTTTTTACAGCTTTGAAAGCCGCTGCTGACATAGTTTCTGGGACTGCCAAAGATAACCACTACGTCATAGCCCATGGAAACCGCCTTTTGAACGGAGTGCTGCATCAGCGCCTTGCCGCAGCCCCTTCTTTGGTATTCCGGGGCAATGCACAAGGGGCCAAAGGTTAAAATTTCCTTGGTTTCCCCTGCTTCATCCACCAATTTGGCCTTGGTGTACATAATGTTCCCTATAATTTGGCCGTCCAGCTCTGCAATGAGGGCCAGCTGGGGGATAAAATCTTCATGGGAGCGCATGGTGCGCACCAGGTAGTGTTCGCTGCAGCCGGGTATATACATATTATAAAATGCCCGGCGGGTGAGGGTTTCTACAGTTTCATAGTCTGCTGGTGTTTCAACGCGGATATTGTATAAATTTTGATTTTTCATATGATTTCCTCCAAAAAGCAATGTATGATGTGTACTGCCTTACGGGAGGTTTGGAAGCAACATGGTACCAGTGCAAACCTCCCGGTTATGCTGCAATCTCCAATGTACGGTTATTTTTCATAAGACTTCTCCTGTAAATATAATTGAATTTAGGCTGGAAAACAGGCGAACCTGCCCATCCCCCTGCCAGCAACGGCGCCAATGCGCAAGGTATTTGGATATGGCAGCGGGGAAAAACGCTGTCTGGATCATTTGGCTTTGCTATATGCTGCATTCGTACAGGAATACCTCGCACTCATCGTTAACGGCAATTTCTTTTTCATAGTTAGAATAGGTTTGTACACTTGTAAAACCGCACTCTTTTAAATATTGTTCCATTTCCCCATACCGGTACAGATGGGTTTGGAAATCCATAGTTTCCCTTTGTAATAATTCTGAACCATTGTAAAGCTCATAAATGGATGGTGAAAACTGCGTTTGGCTTTGTTCATCGTAATGGTTTTTTCCTTTTAAAATTAAGTCGCAGCCTTCTTTTGTTTTTACGGCAGCAGTTGCTTTATAGTCGCTGTCATTGGCACAGCGGTTAAAGACGGTATCCACTGCAAACACAAATTTCCCGCCTGGCGCCAATAATTCTTTCATCTTTTGCAAAATACTCTTGCACATATTGATGTTGGTAAACAAGGAAACGGAGCTGGAAGTGATGAAAATATAATCATACTTTTCCTGTGCTGGATATTCCATAATGTCTACCTGAATTACCCTTGCGTCAGGCGCCTTCTCCTTTAGTTTTGCCAACATTTGTTCCGATAAGTCCATTCCGCTGATATTAAATCCGCGCTTAAAAAAAGGCACAAGGAACCGCCCGCTTCCACACAGTGGCTCCAAAATCCGCATGCCCTTTTGCGCATAGGAGAGATAAAACTGCAACTCATCCTCAGGCGCTTTTTCATGTAAAATTTCATACATTTCCGTGCATAAACTGCCATAGTAGTTTTGTTTTTGTTCGTTCATTTTTTACCTCCAGGTTTTTGCATCTGCCATTGGGAGTATAATAACCGCTTTGTGGTTATTATACCACAAATGAGAAACTGTGAAAACAAGCCTTGCAGATCCTTTATCAAAGAGGATGGCATTTTGCCCAGCTTGCTATGGGGGGCCAAAATATTATTTAATTACATTAAAAAATCGGAAATAAACAAAATAGGGATTATTTGCTGTAGAATTAAATAGTATAGTTAATATAAAAATAAGCGAAATGGGACTAAATACATAGAAGGAGGAGAACCTGTGCCAGAAAACGCTTTTACAATGGAAAAATTGGGACAATGTTCAGGTAGCCAGCCGCCTGGCTTTGGAAAACAACGCCATAATTTGCGGACATGTATCCGCCGAAAAGCGTGCTGTGGACGAAGGCGCTGTTATTCAGGGTGAAATCTTCATTAGCAAAAGCGCGGTGCCCCCCAAAAGGGAAAAACCACCTATTGATGAGAAAAAGAGGGACTAACCCCCAAAGGTAGCGCAAGGGCGCCTGTTTTGCAAACGCAAACAGGCGCCCTTGTTTCATTGAAAACCTATTTAAAAAAACAAGGCTATAAGGCGGGGTTGAATGTCCTTTACAATGGCAGTATACTTGGCTTGTGCCAATTTGGCAAATTGTAATTTCCATGGGAGGGATTTTTAATGGAACAGGAAGGTATTGTATCTGTATGGGTAGGCTTTTTTGAGAATGAAGACCTTTTGATGGCCTATGCTGCTGAAGAAGGGTATGACAGCGAAGATAACCCTCAGATCTCCCCTTTTAACCGGGACTTTTTTGGTGGTGAGGACCTTTGGCCTTTCGACCCTGATTTTTGGGAGCGAGATTTGGTTGATACCACAACAGACGTGGAGGCTTTAGTTGAACCGTTTTCTGAGGGGGTAACTATAGGGGAGGGACTAAAGGGGCTTTTTCCGCAGGGCCTAGAAAAGCCCTGCAATGGGGCAATTTTGGTTTATAATTATAAGTATGACCCGGAAGAAAGCACACCCAACCCCAATGCGCCAGTGACTTTTTTAGGCGCGGTTCCATGTGATTTGGATTGAGGCACAGCTTCCAGTTTATTGGGTGAAATCCCCCTTGACAAACCTTCTCCCGGTTTTTTTGCAATAAAATCTGCCAAAGGGACACTCCCGAATTTAGATACTGCTGTCCTTTTTCTCCCCCTCCAAAGGCTGTTTTTTCTGTTTTTGATGTTTGTAGGCGGCCATTCCTTTTTGGCCCAAAGCCAGGAAAAGAAGCGTTGCCGAAGCCCCCGCTACAGCCGCGGCGGCAGCTGCCGTGCCAATATTGCCTGCTGCTGGCGCCTCCTCCAAAGCTACATTTTGCTTTGGCAGGGTTTTGGTGACATTTTCGGGTTCAGTATAGGATGGCTGAACTCCCTGCACCGTTTGGGAGGGCTGCGGCTGGGCGGCGCTTTTCTTTTGGGGCTCCTGCGCCATATTCTCCATACCACTGTAATAGTAAGGGGCGGAGATGTTGCCTCCAAAGCTATGGGTAATACCAGTAGTTTCTTCCTCCTCCAAGGTTTGGCTGCTTCCCTTAGGTTTTTCCTCATTGGGTGGGCGCAGGTTTATACTGCCGTTTTGGCTGGGCGGTTTTGGGGAAGGCACCGCAGGGGGAACTTCAGGTTCTTTGGGTGGAGGGTCATCGGGGAGCATGACGCTAAAATTGGCAATGCCCACTGGGTATTGGATAATATTTTGTATTACCGCCCCTTTTTCTGTAGCAATGGAAGAAAAATCGTTCACAGCAATTTTTAAAAAGCAACTGCCCTCCGGGAGGCTGCCCTGGTAGGTTTCGTAATACAGCACACCGCAGGTTCCCTGGTACCTTTTGGCACCCAAACAGCGGAGGGGTACCGGCTGGTAGGCTGTTCCATCCAAAGAGGCATATACATTAAGCCCATAACGGATGGTATCCTTGGGCAGGGGGACTTCCTCGTTGGGAAAGGTATAGGCTGCCATAACACGGTGGTACACCATTTCCTTGCCCTTCCCCTCCCCTGTTGGCAAATACACCTTGCCGCTGCCGGCCGAAAAAAGAAGCTCCTGCCGGGGGCCGGCTTCCGATGAACCCACTATACAGCCGTTTGCGGTAGAAACGCCATAGGTCCCTTTATTTTGGCTATAAATAGAAACCGTTATGCTTTGTGCCTGGGGTGCTTCTAAAAGAATAACCCCTTCTTTCCCACAATTTTGCAGGCCCAGGGCTGTACTGTCAGGAAAATCGGAACTGCCAATACCTGCAACTGTACTGGAGGCCTCCCCAAGGTTAATATACTGAATCCCCTGGCCCGGGGTTAGGGCGTTACAGTCATCCCTTATCTCCTTTGCTGCAACTGGGAAAACCAGAACATCTAAAAGTAAGATTACTATTAGTGTAAAACCTGCTTTCTTTACAATCCCTTTCATAGGCGTTTCCTCCTTTTCATATTCCGCTACAGCTTTACCACAAACCAAAAAATATTCTATTTTTCGACACAATTCTACCATATTTTGCAGAATATTTCACGGTTATTGGAATAAATTTCTAAAGTTTGGGAATATAGTGTAAAAATTTACAGGAGTTTTAGATTTTTTCACCAAATTGGCCTTTATAAAAAATGGTCCCACTTTGGTGGGGACCATTTTTTATAAATATTTTTCCAGCAGTTTTGTAATGGCCACAGGGTCAATTGGCTTTGCTATGTGGGCATTCATACCACATTCCAGGCAGCGCTGAACATCCTCGGGAAAGGCGTCTGCACTCATAGCAATAATTGGAACAGACTCCGCGTTGGGGTGATTAGATTTACGGATTGCCTGGGTAGATTCGTACCCTGTCATTTGAGGCATACGGATATCCATAAGGATTAAATCATAATACCCTGCCGGCGATTGTTCAAATTTTTCCAGGCAGATTTGGCCATCCTCTGCCCACTCCAGTTCCAGCCCCAGGTCGGACAGCAATTCGCTTGCCACCTCCCAGTTGAGCTCATTATCCTCTGCAAGCAAAATGCGGCAACCTGAAAACCCTGCGCCTTGGTCTTCCACCTGATCCTGGGCTTCCCTAATACCCATAAACTTGCGCAGGTTATAGAACAGGGTAGATTTAAACAGGGGCTTGGAGATAAAGCCGTTAATGCCGGCTTCCTGGGCTTCTTCCTCAAAGTCGCTCCAATCGTAGGCGGATATAAGCAGGATTGGGACATCCTTGCCCAAGTTCTCCCGAAGGTACCGTGCAACCTGGATGCCGTTCATGCCGGGGAGCTTCCAGTCCAACAGGATAATTTGGTAACTGTCCCCCCGATTGTGGCGGGCCATCGCCAGTTCAATGGCCTTTTCCCCACTGAGGGTCCATTCCGCGTTAATGCCAAGGTTTTTTAACACACCAATTGTGGATTTACATAAAAATTCGTCGTCGTCAACAAAGAGCATATTCCAGGCTGGAAGGACCATATTTACTTCCATAGCTGGGGCTTTTTTAAAGTTGAAAATTAGGTGGAATTCGGTGCCTTTATCCAGCTCGCTTTGTACATGAATGGTGCCCTCCATGGCGTCCACAATGTATTTTACAATGGTCATGCCTAAACCAGTACCCTCTATTTTTTGAGTTCGGGAACTATCCGCCCGGCTATAGGATTCGTATATTTTTCCCAAAAATTCCCGGGACATACCAATGCCGGTATCCTTAACAATAATGTGTATTTGTGTGTACTCCTCCCCTTTGGGGGATTTTTCCTCAAAAAGGGACAACTGTATTTTGCCGCCTTCCGGTGTATATTTTGTTGCGTTGGAAAGCAGGTTCAGCAAAACCTGGTTTAGGCGCACGCCGTCGCACCAAATGTTCTCTGTTGAAACGTTTTCCACATGAACCTCAAAGTACTGGCTTTTGTTGTGGATTTGCGGCTGCATAATGCTGACAATGCCATCGAACAAATCCTTTAATGAGGTGTTTTCCTCTGTTAAATTCATTTTGCCGCTTTCAATTTTGGACATATCTAAAATATCGTTAATAAGGCCCAGGAGCTGTTTACTGGACAGGGCAATTTTACGCAGGCAGCCCTTTACCTGTTCCATATCGTTAATATGGGCCACAGCAATTGCGGTCATACCCACAATGGCGTTCATGGGCGTGCGGATATCGTGGCTCATATTGGCCAAAAATTCGCTTTTTGCCCGGCTGGCCTCCGCGGTTTCCCGGCGGGAATGTTCCAGTTCCTTGATTTGTGAATTGGCCATGCGGAAGTAGCCGATGAAAATTAACAACATTAAGATTAAAACAGAGAGGCAGGAGAAAACGGTAAATTTGGTGCGCTGGATGTTTAAGGCATCCAATATGTTATTGATTTGGTTGTAGGGCATGATAGACACCAAATGCCACTCGGAATTAGGCAGGGGGGTACTATGGAGCTTTTGTTCCTCTTCCCCTATGGCAATGGTTGCGGTATACTCCTGGGTATTTTGGAGAGCCGCAGCAAAAGCTTGGGCGGAATATTCCTCGTTTACCCCATATTTACCGGGGCTGAACAGCTCGTGCAGGGGCTTGGAAGGGGTTTCCTGCCCAAGGCTGCCGGTATTGATAACAAAGCTGCCGTCGTTTCTGACAATGCAGATGGACATCATTAAATTTTCATCGTCCAAGGAAAGGAAATTCGTAATATAATCCAAAGGGACTGCTGCTATCAGGCCGGTGCTTTCCTCCCCATTGGGCATAGGATAACCAGCATTGGCGCCGAACAGCACCACTTTATTCCCGTTGGAGTCCTCACCAATGGCAACCCTTTTTTCCCCTTGGGTTAACGCTTCCACAAAGGGTTTTGGCCTTAGGGGCTGTATTGGCTTTCCATAAAGGGTGACAAAGCCTCCATTTGCGGAACAAAGGGCCAAATAATCAAAATTTCTGACCTTTGCCCTGTAAACCAGTTCTTCATACAATGTTTTTTGGTCATAGCTTTCCGGCAAAACGACGGATACAAGGCCGTCCACTTGGTTGAACCGCAGTTGAATAACCGATTCAAAATGTTTGGCCATTTTTTCGCTCATACCAGATATATAAATATTCCCTATTTGATGGAATGCTTCATGGCTTTTATGGCTCATATAAAGCCCCAGGCAGGTAAAGGAAAAAATACTAAAGATGATGATGGCGAAAAAGCTGAGTTTTAAAAACCGCGTTATGGAGTTTTTATCTTTACCAAATTCCATTTTATAATACCCTCTCTTATATGTTTTAAGCAAACCGTGGATATAACAAATTATATTGATAACTGTGGGGCATGGCCGCTGGACCGCTTTTAAAGTGTTATTACCCGCCCTTTAAAAAGGGCGGGTAATAAGTTCACCGGTGAACTTACAGAAATTTTTGGAAAATACTTGGGCAGCCCTGCAAAAAACTGTGCCAAAGCCCAAGGTTTTAGGTTTTTATAGGCTTTGCAAAAGGCATAATATTTTGCATTTTAATTTTTACATTTACATATTTAATAATACTATTGCTCAAAATATCAGTCAAGTGCTTTTAATGAAATACAGCAATTTTAATTGTGGCCAAGTATAATATAGAGGAAAGATTTCACACAGGCAGGTAATGGGTATGAGCAAGGAAATAGAATTTAAAAACCGGGATAGGTATGTACATTTGGGTATTGCAATTTCTGCCCTAAGGAAAATGCGCGGCCTATCCCAGGAACAGCTGGCTGAAAAGGCCAATGTAAGCCGTTCACACATTAGTTCCATTGAAGCGCCTGGAATTGCTCGCCCTTTTTCTTTGGAGGTATTTTTTAATATAGCAGACGCATTGGAAATAGACCCTGCCGATTTAATTAGCGCTTCTGTTTTTCCGGACAAAATTATTAGCAGCAGGAAAAAAGAATAATAGGCTTACCATGGCAAGGCATATAATAAACCAATTATATTATACTCTTTTAAAGGGAATAATACAAATCCTTTTGTTTTTATTTACCAATAAAAACAACACCAGCAGCATAAACGCCTGCTGGAATTTTTTTGCTTTTGATGAGGTGTAGCATTTGCCCATTTTTAGGCTATAGGCGTGCCCTTTATTTTACTTACAAAAAACAAGGGGCCAAAAGGCCCCTTGTTTTTTGTAAGTAAAAGATGCTGCTATTCCTTTTTGAAATTTGTTTTGGTAAAAAAGTGGATATATTCCGTCAATAAATTGGCGTTGTTTTAATTAGTACAAAATGGTTTCGTCCTTAGTTTTTGATAAACTTCTGCTTGCTGCAATACAACATCCTTGTTTGCGGGATAGTTGCCAACAAGCAGTAAATCAGCGCGTCAATAAATAGCCTCACATTATTCGCTCAAGCCCCAACATTGCAGCGCAAAGGGACTGTATTCGAGTATATGTACTTAAGGTTTTGGCAACAGAGTGCAACAATTCAACTGCTTGGTCCATTTTATCCTCCTACAGCTTTTGTCCCTACTGGGGCACAATCAATCCCAAACAAAACTGTCCGCCATAGCCTGCGCTGCTTCGTTTGCACTTTCGGAATTGGTAAAGTTTGTGAGATGGAGCAGGCAATACCGCTGGTCCCCCACAATATAATACTGCTTTGTAACCATTTCCGCCTCGCTGATGGTAAAAATGTAAACGACATAATCCTGCTTTGTATGGGTGCCGTCCCCGGTCAATTTGGCGTCAAGGCCTTGCAGTTGCATGGCAAGCTGCCGGACGATTGCATCGCGGAATTTTTCATGCTCATCTGCACTGTAACGGTTTGTACCGACTTCAATAGAGATATTATCGGGCAGTTCGTCATCCTCGTGCCCTTCCTGCACATAGAAGATTTTATTTTCCGTGGAATATTTCCCCATCTTCACCCAGCCCTGCGGCACAGTATAACTTCCAGGGAAAGCCGTTTCACTTTCTTCGGGCGGTACAGATTGGTTGGGCTGGCTGCTGCCAGATGTAGTTTGTTCACTGGGCACACTTAAAATATCCGTTTCGCTGGACGTGTTTTTTCCTGGTGTTTTGCCGCAGCCCGCCAGCGAACCGAGAAGGAGCAAAAGCGACAGGGCAAACGCGGCCCTTTTTAGAAATTTCTGTTTTACCATACCTGTGAATCCCTCTTTGCTTTTTTCATCCATATTAAAATGCACCACACCAACCCATACAGCAGGGTATACGCCCCCGCCAGTGCCAAAATGATGATGTACCTTTGCCGAAGCCCGGCGGTGTAGCTTTCTGCGGTTTGGCCCGGCTCCACGGTAATATAGGAATGGTTAGCAGAGATGGACAGCACCCGCCTCTCCACAGTGGCTCCTGTTTCCACAAGCTCCTGGCCCAGTTCGCGGGTAACTGTCTGCTGGCGCCACTGGTAGCCGCTTCCGCTGGTGTCCCGGTAGTAGAGCATGTAGACGGTTTTGGTGGGGTTTATGCGGCGGCTACGGCTGCTGGCCCCTTTGTTCTGCACCTGGATGGGCAGGACTTGATAGGGCAAAAAGGTATAAACGCCTTTGTCCTCGTAGCTGCTGGCGGGAAGGAGCTCAGCCAAATACTGAATGGAAAGGCCGCCCGCCGTTACTGCTAAAATCAGCAGCATTATCCCTGCCACATAGACCATTGATTTTAATTTTTCCATACGCACCTCCAGGAAATATGAGCCGCTTACTTTCGAAAATTTTCATAAAGGATGAAAAACTTATCGCTCAACTTGCTCAACTATTTTTTATTATTCCACAATAAAAAGGTGATGTGCTGGCAGATTCGGGCTGCAACGAAGCAATTTTCGCAAGTTTTGCAGGCGAAGCCGAAAAACTTGTAAGGGGCACTTTTGTACAAGTGCTTTGCGCCCCGCTGTTTCGCTTCGCTCAACTATTTTTTATTGTTTCACAATAAAAAGCTGATGTGCAGGCAGATTCGGGCTATTCGCCCTCCCTGCCTCGTGCACAAAAAAATAGTTTCGCTTCGCTCAATTATTTTTATTGTTTCACAATAAAAATTTGGTGTGCAGGCAGATTCGGGCTGTTCGCCCTCCCTGCCTCGTGCACAAAAAAATAGTTTCGCTTCACTCAACTATTTTTTATAGAACCGCAGCCGGTAACAATAAAGTCATCCCTTAGATTTTTACATTCAAATAATCTCCACTGCTCTGCATCCGTTGAGCCACATACAAATACTTCCAAAACACAGTTATTGGAGAAAGTAATGTTCAGGTCATATGTTGGGGATAACCGAACACTTTGGACTGTGATAATGGGTTCCTTATTGCAAAATATGGCGGCGCGTTCATCAAACAGGTTATTGCCCTGAATATCCCATTCAAATGTTTTATCATGCCGATGGGCAGAGGCTGGCTCAAACATATCCATTGAAGCCAGTTGTATTTTGGAATTGCGTTGTATTCTCCAAGGGCAGCTTAAATGTAATGCAAATTTCCCAACTGTCCGCAAGCCATTGCGGCTTTCAATTTCAACCAAGTCCCCAAAGCTAAACCAGCACATTGCGGCGGCCCGCCCAATGGCGTTCAGTTTTGTTCCTTGCAATATTCCTACATGAAGCATAAAATACAGCCCTTCGTTATTTTGTTAGGAATAGTTTTTGAAGAAGGCTTTGTCCCAATATTACCTTCGGCTTTATACCAATATATCTTCTTTGCATCCTTGTTACCCCAATGATATTCACTGTAATTGAAGCGGCTAAAGGAGGTATATAAAGCGGTTTTGTACCCCTCGGCCCCGGTAACTTCCGTTGTTCCTGCTTCAATATGCACCCTCACTTGCGGCAGCCGTTCTATCTGTTTGTATTCCTCTGCGTCAAAGTAAAGAATGGTAACGGAGGCGACGCTGTGCCAGTTCTCTAAAAGGGTTTGGCCAAAAGTATTTGCCAGTTCCTCATAGTCATCACTAAAAGGAACACAGATGCAATAACTGAGCAGTGGGTTGCCGTTTCCCCCAAAATCGTAGGCGAGGAAGCCCTTTGTTTCCGCGTCCACATCCAGCGTTGAGGCCCGGCTGTTGGTAAGATAAACCTTGCACTCCCCGAAAACGGGTTCGGCAATTTCCTGCATATACCGTTCCAAATCCTCCCGCCGCAGCCGCGCGGCAAAGTTGTCCTTATCGGGGTACTCTTTATTGGTATTGTTACTAATGATAATATTCCAGTCCTGGTATTCCGGTTCTGTGCAGGTGATGGTGCCATCCAGCTTCATCTTGAACATATCGCCGTATTTTTCCGTCATGTGGGTAAGGCTGGTATTTTCAATCCAGCTGTAATACATTTTGTCATAATGGCCGGAGTGCAGCCGGAAACGATAGCCCTCCGGCAGCTCCCCGAATGTCCCTCGTTCCCTGCCAGCCTGGGGATACACATCCTCTTCAACAAACAGGATGTTTAAGTTGGAAAGGGTGTAGCGGCGGGCTTTCAGGGCCTCAATAAACGCCTCTCCCTGCTGCTGATATTCCTCGCTGTAAGGGACATAGACGCAATAATCCACAAGGCCCCATTCGTCGTTATAAGTAAAAAAATCCTCCAGCTTTGCATCCGCACCTAGTGCATTCGGATAGCCGCCGTGGATGTAGACCTTGCACTGGCCGAAAATTGGTTGGGCAATTTCCATCATAAATGCTTCCAGCTCATCCCGCCGCAGACGGATGGCAAAATCATCCCCTTCGCCGCCAATTCCAATATGCCAGTCCTTATATTCCGGATTGGTACAATAAACTTCCCCATACACATCCATGGTAAACATATCGCCGTATTTTTCCACCATGTGGTTCAACCGCGGTTTATAGCGGTTGTACTGTGCGTCCTCCAGCCGCTGCCACAGGGGCTTAGCTTCTGGGCGCTGGCAGCCGGCTGCCAGCGCCAAAAGCAAGAACACAGCAAATAGAGCAATACATTTTGGATATTTCATAGGGTACCTCCCAATTTGTATGATACTGCAGCCTCCTCATTTTATTATGGAGCGCAAGGAAACGGAGGAGCCGCCCCACTATTTACAGCCTATATTTATGATTTTAAAAAATTGGACTTGCTGTCCTGCAGGTGAAAATTATACCCTTTGCGGTTGAAGTTTGCCACTTTTAAGGCCACCAGGTTAATATCGGAACTCATACATTTTGCAACCATTTCAATATCGTACCCTTCCTGAACGTACTCCAATACTTCTTCATCCGGCAATGCAATTTCCGCCGCAAAGCTGTTTGCCTCATATTCCATCCGATTATTTTTCATCTCAAAAATATTAAACTCCCGGAACATTTTGGACTCCCCGCGGTGCAGTACGTCGTGCCCTATTTCATGGAGCAGTACAATTTTTTGCATTTCCGGGCACAAATCTTCCTTGAGGAAAATAAACCGGTTCCGTTCTATTACTTTATACACGCCTTTTTGTTTGGTGAAAGGAACCGGCATAATTGTAATTCCCAAATGCTCCGCAATATCCTCCGGCTCCCTGGAGCCCACTTTTCTTACCAATTTATTTGCCCTATCCAAAATATGGATGGACGAGTTTAGCAGCATAGGCACATCTCCTTTTGTCTTTTCCTATCATGTTGTTTATTCTTTCTCCTTGGCATATTTCTTTGGCGTATACTTGCGGTTGTTTTCTTTGGCAATGATATAGGCTTTTTGAATGGCCAGCATTAATTCGTCCATATCTTCTTCTGCCAGCTCCCCGCCGGAAAACAGGCCAGTTAGCTCGCCAACCAGC
>CAJTSZ010000062.1 GCA_910578755.1 uncultured Oscillospiraceae bacterium
GAATAGCCTATAAACACCACTGCAATGCTGTGGAAAAACGGCATCGCCAGGGCAATCCAAACCATGCGCAGCAGGCACATGTTGCCCACCATAATCAGCATAGGCGGCAGGGACGCACCCGCCCCCCGTATAACGCCGGCACAAGTATGGTTCACCGAAAGGGCCATATAAAAGGGGGAAAGCATACAGAGCATATAGGTGCCATAGTATAAAATTTCCGGGTCTGAGGAGAAAATACCAATAATGTGCCGCCCAAACACAAATACACAGGCCGAAAGCACTGCCGTTACCCCTAAGCTTATTTTCAAACAGGTTTTTGCTCCCTGGCGCACCCTGTCGTAGTTCCCTGCCCCCACGTTTTGGCCGGTAAAGGTGGTAACCGCCATGGAAAAGCTCATTACCGGCAGAAGGGCAAAACCGTCCACCTTGGTGTAGGAGCTGCACCCCGCCATGGCCGCTGGGCCAAAGCTGTTAATATTCGCCTGCACAATAATATTGGAAAAGGAAATAATGGCGTTCTGAATCCCCCCAGGCAGCCCAAGGCGCACAATCTCCTTTAAGATGGGCGCGTTTATGTGGATATGGCCTACAATCAGGCGGTAGCTGTCCTGGGCCTGCATCAATTTCATCAGAACCAACAGGGCCGAAACTACCTGTGCAGTGAGGGTTGCCCAGGCCACACCGGCAATTCCCATGGTAAAATTGATAACGAAAACCAGATCCAAAATAATGTTGACAACACTGGAAACAATTAAAAAGTACAGCGGCGTGCGGGAATCCCCAATGGCCCGCAAAATACCGGAACCCATGTTGTAAACCATCATAGCCAGCACGCCGCTAAAATAAATGCGCAGGTACACAGTGCTTTCCACCATAACCTCCTCCGGCGTGCCAATAAGCCGCAGCAGCAAAGGGGAAAGCAGCACCCCCGCCACAGACAAAATTATCCCGGAAACAAAAGTTACTGCAATGGCCGTGTGGACGGAATCGTGGACATTTTTATTGTCCTGGGCGCCAAAAAAGCGGGATACCACAACGCCGGAGCCTGTGGCTATACCGGTAAACAAACCAACCAGCAGGTTGACAATGGGGGTGCTTGACCCTACCGCCGCCAAGGCATTGCCTCCAATGTAATTGCCTACCACAATGGAATCCACCGTGTTGTACAGCTGCTGGAACAGGTTCCCCAACAGCAGAGGGATAGAAAACAACACCAGCTGTTTCCAAATAACGCCTTCTGTCATAAGGCCCTTTTTTGCTGTGACTGCTTCGCTCAAAAGTTACCACCCTTTCCCCATGGGGCCGCCGGCCCCTGTATCATATCCTCAAAAGAAAAAACGCCCCCTCATTGCTTACCGGGGGCGATAGGGCGGGCTGATAGCCCGCCCTATCCTTTATATGTTACAGTATAGCACAAAAATGCGGCTGCTACAAGCTGCATAGCAAGAACCTCCCTAAAGCCTGTATACTGGCAGTAAAAACCCCCGCCGTTTGTACGGCAGGGGATATGAAGCGCAAGCACAATGGTATAATTGGCGACTTCGCCGGTTGCAAGCCGCTGGGCATTTGCCCGGCGGGGGCGAGCACTTGGGGCACTAAAATGTAATAACGACTTTGTCGTTATTATGCTTTGTTAATGGAACCAAACAGCTCCATTTTTTCTTTTACTTTTGCTTTAATGGCTGCAACGCCTGGTTTCAGCACCTTGCGGGGGTCGTAACCTTTGGATTCCTTGTCCTTGTTTGCCTCAAAGTATTTGCGGGTTTCCTCGGTAAATACAATTTGGCATTCGGTATTTACGTTAATTTTGGAAACACCCAGGGAGATAGCCTTTTTCACCATATTGTCGGGGATACCCGTGCCGCCGTGGAGTACTAAGGGCATTACGCCGGTTTTTTCCTGTATGGCAGCCAGCACGTCAAAGTTCAGGCCCTTCCAGTTGGAGGGATACACGCCGTGGATGTTGCCAATACCAGCCGCCAGCATATCCACGCCCAGGTCTGCAATCATTTGGCATTCTGCTGGGTCGGCAACCTCGCCGCCGCCCAAAACGCCGTCCTCTTCACCGCCAATGGCGCCAACCTCAGCCTCTACAGAAGCGCCTTTTTCTTTCGCCCGGCGGATAATATCCTTTGTTTTTTCAATGTTTTCTTCAATCGGGTATTTGGAGCCGTCAAACATAACGGAGGAAAAACCCTTTTCCAAACACTCAATAGCAAACTCATAGCTGCCGTGGTCCAAGTGCAGCGCAACGGGAACTGTAATGTTCAGCTCCTCCAGCAGGCCGTTTACCATGCCTACAACGGTTTTAACACCGCCCATGTACTTGGCCGCGCCGGCAGAAACGCCCAAAATTACCGGGGAATTGTTCTCCTGGGCGGTTTCCAAAATGGCCTTTGTCCACTCCAGGTTGTTAATATTGAAGTGGCCTACAGCATAATGGCCCTCTTTTGCTTTTACCAGCATCTCTTTTGCGGAAACTAACATAATTACGTCCTCCTTATAAAAGCGGGCTTTCGCCTTTCCTGTTAAGTTCATTATAAACAATATTATGGAAAAAAGCAATCGTATTCTATGCCACACCGCCTTGGCGGCCTCCCGTCAAAATTCATTTCCCCTCCCCCAAGCACCCAGAGGTGCGGGCATAGTGGAAAATATACTGTTGGGCAATGCCGCCATATTCTTTGGCGCACTCCGGCAATCCCTGGGGGAACAGCTGGGCCATGGCCCGTTTCATCCATACATCCATGGGGAAGGCCTCCAGCCGGTAAAAACCGTACAGTAGGGCGCAGTCCGCCACCTTGGGGCCCACCCCTTTAATCTGCATTAAATACTCTTTTGCCTCCTGGTAGGGCAATTCCCCCAAGGTCCCAAGGTCCACGGTGCCCTGGGCCACCTTTTGGGCCGCATCAATTAAGTACTTGGCTCGGAAGCCGCACCGCAGAGGGGCCAAATCCTCCACCGTCAGCCCGGCCATCTGCTGGGCCGTAGGAAAGGCATAGCCGCCTCCCTCCAAAGGGGTGCCAAAGCACTGGCAAAGGCGTTCCACAATACCTTTAATGCGCTTGATGTTGTTGTTTTGGCTAATAATAAAGGAGCACAGAGCCTCCCAGCCGTCCTGCCGCAGCACCCGGATTCCCGGGGCGTACTGGGCCGCATCCTCCAAAACAGGGTCCTGGCAGAGCTGCCTTTTCACAGTATTATAGTCCTGGTACAGGTCAAAGTAGGGGGCCCAAAGGCGGTAAAATTCTTCTTCTGTTGTATTGTGGAAAAAGAACTCCCCCTCCCCTCGGCAGGTAATTTTTAGGAGATGGCCCAGGGCTATCCCCTGGTATGTGTTTTCCTCCTGAGGGGCTGGGTTCCAGCGAAAGCACTGGCCGCAGTCCAGCGTATCGGGGAGGGAAAAATCCCCCAGGCCCTGGGCCAAAGCGCCCCCGTCCTGAAATATAACGCGGCAGCAAAGCATACGGTAACCCCTTTCTATTCTACAGACTTCATACATTCCACCATGTCCACCTTTTTCAGCTTAAAGTGGATAAGCACATTTACAATTTGGGTAAACACTGCCGTAAGGGCCGCCGCCATGCCAAAGCACCACAGGGGAATATCCGGGGCAAACATAACAATATCCACCTCCGCTGTGGCAATTACAAACTTTTCTAAAACAACGCCCAAGGCCAGGCCGGCAGCAATGCCCAAAACGGTGGAAATGTTGTTTTCCCGGTAAATGTAGGCCGAAACCTCCCTGTCGTAAAAGCCCAAAACCTTAATGGTAGCCAACTCCCGGATACGCTCGTTTACATTGATGTTGGAAAGGTTGTACAGCACAATAAAGGCCAGCAGCCCCGCCGAAGCAATAAGCACCCAAACAATACTGTTGAGGCTGGAAATCATATCCTTAAACTTGGCGTTGCCATCGGAAGCGTAGGATACCGCCAAAATACTGTCGTCCTTCAGCAGTTCCTGGGAGAGGGCGCTTTCCTGGCTGGTGTCCTCCATATTGAACAGGTACAGGTTGTACTCCGGCGGGCTGCGGAACAACTCTTTGTATAAATTTGGAGTCATATACACATAGTTTAGGGTATAGTTTTCCGCAATGCCAGTTACCTGGGCTTTGGCCGGGCGGCCGTTGGTTTCTGTAATGGTGATTTCATCCCCCACCGCCAGCCCCAGCAGCTTGGCCAGCTTTTCATTAATAATAACCCCCCTGTCCTCTAAAATAAGGGGCTCCTGGGTTTGCCGCTGGCGCAGGGCAATGTAGGGCTCCAAATCATAGGGGTTTTGGGGCACAAACAGGTTTACGCTTTTTACCTGGCCCCCGCCGGTAACGTCCATGGTTTTCTGCATGGCCAGCGCTGCCGACTGCACCAAGGCTTTTTCCCGCAGCCGTTGGCCTGCCTCCTCTTTTTCCTTTTGGGAAACCTCGTCCAAGGCGGCAATGCCGTGGTACAAAAATACTTCCCCGTACTGCTTGGGCACAATGGCGCCAATGGCGTACTTTAATCCAAAGCCGGTAAGCATTAAAGCAGTGCAGCCTGCAATGCCTACCACAGTCATAAACACCCGCCGCTTGTAGCGGAACACGTTGCGCAGGGTTACCTTTTGTATAAAGCGGATTCTATTCCACAAAAAGGGCAGTTTTTCCAACAGCACCCGCTTGCCCGCCTTGGGGGCCTTGGGGCGCATTAACTGGGCGGGGCAGGCAGCTAATTCCCGGCGGCAGGCTGCAAAGGCCGAAACCCCGGTGCAAAGCACCGCCGCCCCTGTACACCAAAGGGCCGTATCCCAATGGAAGGGAACCAGCGGGTCCGGGATAACATACATGGCCCGGTAGGTGTTAATAATAACTAATGGGAACAGCCGGAAGCCAATGCTTAAACCAAGGGCGCTGCCCAAAAGGCTGGCTGCCACAGCATACACTAAATACTTTGCCATAATGGCCCCTTTGCTGTAACCCAGGGCTTTTAAAGTGCCAATTTGTACCCGCTGTTCCTCCACCATACGGGTCATGGTGGTAAGGCACACCAAGGCGGCCACCATAATAAAGAACACCGGGAATACCGCCGCAATGGCGTCCACTTTGGCGGCGTCATCCTCAAAGCTGGAATAGCCGGGGTTGTTCTGCCGGGTCCAAACATACCACTTCGGCAGGGAAAGGTCGTCCAGTTCCCGCTGGGCATCCTCTATTTTCACCTTTGCATCCTCTATTTCCCGGTCAGATTCCTCCTTCCCCTCCTGGTAATCAATCCTTGCCTGGGCCAGCTTTTCCTCGCCATCTGCAATTTCCCATGCGGCCTCCTGCAATTCCTCCTCGCCCTTGGCCTTTTCCTCCTCAAATTCCCTTTCACCGTCTTCTAACTCCTGCCAGCCGTCAGCCAGCTCCTGGCGGGCATCGTTTAGCTGCTCCTTAGCTTCCTCCAACTGCTTCTCCGCGTCAGCCAAATCCAGTTCCGCCTTAAACAGCTGGAACTCCCCCTCGCTAATGCCTGCCTCTAATTGCCTCAGCCCATCCCGGGCCAAATCCAACTGGGCATCCTGGGCCGCCAGCTCATCCCGCATACTGGCCACCCCGGAGGAAATTTGCTGCGCCATCAACGCTTTTTGGGCTGCCTGCGCAGGATCGGTTTCATCTAAGGAACTATATAATGTTAGCATTGCCTCCAGCCCCGGCATTAGGGCATCCGCCCCTGCTGCGGCTTCCGGTGGCAGTTGCCCCGCCAAAATTCCTTCTATGGCCAGGCAAAGGCCCTCGGCCTGGGCCAGCTGTTCCTCGCCCTGGGCAATGGTTTGCCGCAGCTGCTGGGCCTGCTGGCGGTACTGGGCAAGCAGGGCCTCTGCCTGGGGCCGCTGCTTTTCAAACTCGGCAAGGCCGTCTAAGTACTCCGCCTTGCCGTCAGTATACTCCGCCCAGCCTTCATCCCACTCCCTTTGGCCATCCTCCAATTCTTGGCGGGCGTCCGCTAATTCCTGCTGGGCCTTGGCAATTTCCTCTTTAAATTCCTTTTTGCCGTCGGCATATTCCTTTTTGCCGTCCTCTAACTCCTGCTGAGCCTCGGCAATTTTTTGCTCTGCATCGGCCAGTTCCCGCTGCTGGGTGTCTATGCCGTCGGCCAGTTCCTGGCGGGCCTCGTCAATTTTCTCCTGGGCCTCGTCCACAATTTCATCATACCTGGCCTGGGAACGCTCTTTTGCCAGGGCTTCCAGATCCTCTTTCCAAAACTCCGTTACAGCCTCGTACTCATCCGCAAAGGGGGAAAGGGCTTTGGTCCCCTTTAATGTGAGGAAAACATCGGTGTAAACTTCCAGGTCAAAGTTTTCCTCCGGTATCATCATAAAAGCATCAATGGCGCCGTCGCCAATGGTGCTGCTGCCCCGTTCCAGGCTAATGTAAAAGGGAGATTGAACAATGCCCACTACCTGGTACTGGCTGCGCTTTAATGTTTCTGTAATATCCTTGTCCTCGCTGCCGGAAGCAAGGGTAACGGTTTCGCCAAGGGCAAAGCTTTCCGGTGCGTGGAGGGTTTGCTCCACCACACATTCCCCAGGGCTTTGGGGCAGGCGGCCCTCCAAAACCACAGGCTGGTTCAGCCCCTTCCCCTCCGGGGGCAGGGCGTGTACTTTAATAACGGCGTTTTCGTTTTTCTCCGGGGAATGTACAAACACATCCACCGAGTAGGTGGGCATGATTTCCCCTACCCCCTCCCTGCCGGCCAAGGCCGCCAGGTCGTCCTCGTTAAAGCCAAAGGTGGAAACCAAGTGAATATCCGCCAGGTAAGTTTGGGCAAAATATGTTTGCGCCGTCAGCAGCATATCCGGGCAGCTGGACTTTACCCCCGCAAAAAAACCGGTACCAATGGCCACAATGGCCAAAATAGAGAAAAAGCGGTTCCGTGTTTTCCAAATTTCCCGAACCATTTCTTTTATTAAGGCTTTTGGCTTCATCGTATCACCACTCTATCTGTTCCACCGGGGTGGGGGAAGGGTTGCGGGTAATTTCCACCACCTGGCTGTTTTTCATGCGGATCACCCGGTCCGCCATAGGGGTAATTGCAGAGTTATGGGTAATAACCACCACCGTCATGCCCTGTTGGCGGCAGGTATCCTGCAAAAGCTTTAAAATGGTTTTGCCGGTTTGGTAGTCCAAGGCGCCGGTGGGCTCGTCACAGAGGAGCAGCTTGGGGCGCTTGGCCAGGGCCCTGGCAATGGATACCCTTTGCTGCTCCCCGCCGGAAAGCTGGGCAGGGAAGTTGCTTAGCCTTTCCCCCAGGCCCACCTGCTCTAAAACTTCCCCTGCATCCATAGGATCCCGGCAAATTTGGGCGGCCAGCTCCACATTTTCCTTTGCTGTCAGGTTGGGCACCAGGTTGTAAAACTGGAACACAAAACCAATGTCGTGGCGGCGATATTCTGTCAGCTGCTTTGGGCTGTAGCCGCCAATATCCTGGCCATCCACAATTACCTGGCCTTGGTCGCAGGAATCCATCCCTCCCAAAATGTTTAAAATGGTGGTTTTACCCGCGCCGCTGGAACCTACAATTACGGCAAATTCCCCTTTTTCAATTTCAAAGGACACCCCATTGGAGGCGGTTATGGTGACCTCCCCCATTTTATAGCGCTTATAAACGTCCTTTAGCTCTACATAGCCGGCCATTTTCTTCCTCTTTTCAATTTATACTAATTGTTTATTGTTGGCGGATTATACATATTGCCCGTATAGATTAGCCTTCCCGCACCTGCACAAACAAAAGGGCAAGCCCTTAAAAGGAGCAAAAGCGGGAACCGCTATAATTGTGTTCATTGAGGTTCCGTTTGCTGCAACAACAGCTGAACCACATTCTTCCACAGCAAAGGCAGTCCCTTCAGTTAGCACAGCCCCCTATATGCTGAAAACTCCCGACAACGAAAAACCCTTCGTCATCGGGAGTTTTGCTTTACTGTAACAATGCCGCGCTAGGCCTTGGCCTACTAACGCCCAGGGTAAGAATAGCCAATGTACTGGCGTGCGTCCTTAAACTGGCCGTTAATAATAACCTCAAAGTGGCAGTGGTTGCCGGTAGCGTTGCCGGTACGGCCTGCGCCTGCAATCAGCTGGCCCTGCTGTACCTGCTGCCCTGCGGAAACATAAAGGGCGCTATTGTGGCCGTACAAGGTCTGTATCCCGTTGCCATGGTCAATAAGTACACGGTAACCATAGCCCCGAACATAGCCGGAAGCAATAACAACACCATCGGCAGAAGCACGGATAGCAGTACCCGCCTTACAGGCAATGTCAGTACCAGTGTGGTTGTAGTACCCCCAAATTGGGCAGGAAATATAACCGCCGTCCACCGGCCAAATAAAGCCGCCTACGCTGCCGCCAGAAACATTATTCAAATAGGTTTCCGGCATCAGGGTGCCTACTTCCAAAATAGCATTTACTGGTTCTTTAATTACGTTGCGTTCTACAACGGTGCGTTCCACCTCAAAGCCGTCAATATAGGTTACTTCGGAAACAATCTCTTCAATACCGGCAACACCCATCCGTTTTGTTTTGGTATAGCCTTTATCGTAGTTATTATTTTGAACCTGCTCTGTTTTGTAATTGATTTTGTTCTGCTCCGTTACTGTTTTAACAACTTTTTTCTCCAGCATTGGAACAGCGGATTCAATTAAAAGGGAATCCCCTGGCAAAAAGGTTTTTACCACATCTTCGTTGTTGCGCATCAAAGTATCCAACGAAATATCGTACTCGTTGGCAACATCATAAGGGGTATCGCCAGGCTTAATAGTGTAGAACCGGGCAGCCGCAACCTCCTTGTTCAATTCGGAGGAAATATCGGAAAGTTCCACAATAGAGGAAACCGGGTACAAGGCTTCCTGTACCTTAATGGGCTGCACAAAGCTTACCTTTGCGTTGGGCCCAGCTTCACGGCGGGTTTCGTCCAGCATTTCCTTCAGTTCCAGCACCAAGCTTTCACCGTCGGTGGTAGCGCCTACGAATTTACCGTCCACATAAAGGCCGGTGGCCAACTGAATTTCGTTACCAGAAGCCTGAATAATGCTGTCGGTCAGTTCGTCCTCTGTGGTAAACTGGTCCTCGTCAATTACTTCCATTGTAAACTGAGGCACATAGTCCTCTGGCGGGATGTAATCCTCGTTTACAATACGGCCCAGCACCGCTTTTTCAGCCTCGTAGAATTCTGCCTCACTGTGGATGTAACCAATATGCTGGCCGTTGTATTCTACGGAAAGAGCGTAAGTAAGGCCGCTGTAATAGTTTAAGGTAAGTACCAAAGCGGCGGCGGCGCCCAAAGGCAGCAGGCAGTTGATTACCCGTACAGCCGGTTTGCCCAAAGGTTTTAAAGCATGGAATATTTCGCCCCAGGTACCAATAATTAAGTAGCCATAATTGCCGTTGTTTTTTGCAATAGAAAGGCGTTTTGCAGCTTCCTTCAGGTTTTCCTTTGTATGGGTTAAGGGATAACCCCATGCCCTGTTGTAGCTGCTGCGGGCTTTTTCTGCGGCTTTGTCCCACAAACAGCTTACGTTCCTTTTAATAAACCATTTGCATTGCCGCACGCCCCGGTAAAATTTACGGCACAGGCGCCTGCTTTCCCGCATTACCTGGCTGCCAATCACATACAAAATATAATAAATAACGGCTCCAAAGCCCTCCACATTTTCACTGGAGAATCGGTTTTGTATTTCATTTTCTGGCGTTTCACTGGTATGTTTGGCCATTGGTCTCATCTCCTGTCTTTTTAATCGGTTCAGCCAAATTGCTGAATGGATATTCATCTAAAAAAAGAGCATATTCCACCCTTTATAGCAATATTATAGTAGGTTTCCCGCCAAAGTGCAAGGGAAATGGCTTGTTTTTTTCTTCAAACCCTCTATTTTATCTAAAATCTTTTCTTTAAATATATATTTTTTATATACTATTCCTAATATATTGTAATATTCGTTTCATTAAGCATACTGCCCCTGGCAGCATCCTTTAAAAGCGCCTCCCTGTTTTCTGTAAAAATATCTGGTGTTTTTGCAGCTGCGCTGCATATACTTTGTGCAAAGAATGTCCTCATAAGTTTTTATTGCTTCACAATAAAAAACCTGGTGTACAGGCAGATTCGGGCTATCCGCCCTTCATGCCCTGTGCAAAGCCTTGCAAGAAAAAATACTCTCGTTATTTTGTATAAAAAATAATGGGATTGATGAAAATAAATTTTCGTCAAATTTCATCATACCTGCCGGTGAATACTGTACAATTTCCTAATTATAATGATATAATGAAACCGTTAAAAAAGAAAATAGTAAATGTAAAAAACCTGTATTCAGGAGGAATTGAAAATGGAGTATTTCAATATTCTTGTTTCCATGCTCGGCGGCTTGGCGCTGTTCTTGTATGGTATGTCCCTGCTTGGCTCCGGTTTGGAAAAGGCTTCCGGCGGCCGTTTGGAAAAAACCCTGGAAAAAATGAGCAACAACCTGTTTAAAAGTATTTTGCTGGGCGCTGTTGTCACTGGGGCAATCCAAAGTTCCTCTGCCACTACTGTTATTGTGGTAGGCTTGGTAAATGCCCGCATCCTTTCCTTAAAACAAGCTATTGGCGTTATTATGGGCGCCAACATTGGTACCACCATTACCGCCCACATTATCCGCCTAACCGACCTACAGTCATCCAGCTTTATTTTAAGCCTTTTAAAGCCTGAAACTTGGGCTCCTGTTGTTTCCATCATCGGTATTATCCTGTTTATGTCCTCTAAAAAACACAGTAAAAAGGACCTGGGGCAAATCCTTTTGGGCTTCGGCATCCTTTTTACCGGCCTGTTTGCCATGAGCGACGCAGTGGAGCCCTTAAAGGACCTTCCCCAGTTTGCCCAGCTGTTCCAGGCCTTTACTAATCCCGTTTTGGGTGTTTTGGCTGGTGCTATTGTTACCGCCATCGTGCAAAGCTCCTCTGCCTCCATTGGTATTTTACAGGCGCTTACGGTTACAGGGCAAATTACCTATGCCTCCGCCATCCCTATTATTTTGGGCCAAAATATTGGTACCTGTATCACCCCAATTATGGCCAGTATCGGCGCTTCCAAAAACGCAAAGCGTTCCGCCGCTGTACACCTTTCCTTCAACATTATTGGTACCCTTGTTTTCCTGGTAGGCATTTATGCCTGGCAGGCCCTAATTGGCTTTGGCTTTTGGAATAACCCCATGAACAGCGGCGATATTGCTAACTTCCACACCGTTTTTAACCTTACTGTCACCGCCCTGCTCATTCCCTTTGCCGGCCTTTTGGAAAAACTGGCCTGCAGTCTTGTCCGGGACGACCCCTCCGAGGACGACACCGTCAGCATTGGCGCTGATTTGGACGAACGCCTCTTTGTTTCCCCTGGCCTTGCTTTGCAGCACGCCGGCAGCTGTATTGCTGAAATGGGCCGCCTTGCCCAAAAAAACCTAAAGCGGGTTGTGGCTTTATTCGACAATTACGACCTAAAGCAGGTAGAAAAAATTAAAGAACGGGAAAATGTTTTGGACCGTTTGGAGGACCGTGTCAGCAGCTACCTGATTCAGCTTTCGGAACGGGAAATTACCGATACGGAAAGCCGCCGGGTTTCCATGCTCATGCAGGTGCAAAGCGAGTTTGAACGGGTGGGCGATTACGCCATTAACATTATGGAGTGCGCCGAACGCCTTTTTGAAAGCGATATTAAATTTTCCCCCATTGCCCGCAGTGAAATTGAGGTGATCAGCGCCGCTGTGTACGAGGCTATGGAGCAGGCCATCAACGCCTTTGCCAAAAACGATATGAACCTGGCCAACAGCATTGAGCCTTTGGAAGAAATTATTGACGCGGTAGAGGAAACCCTGAAGGAACGCCATATCGACCGCTTGAAAAACGGCCAATGCTCTGTGGATGCCGCCTTCCCCTTTGTGGAATCCCTGGCCAACTACGAACGCATTGCCGACCACTGCGCCAATGTGGGAATGTACCTGATTTCCGAGGGTGCGGAAAACCGCAATATTGACCGTCACGAGTACCGCCGTATGCTGCATATGGGCCTTACAGAGTATTATGCCGACCTGTACAAACAGTACAAGGAAAAATATTTTAACCCGGTTATGCAGCTGGGCCCCACCGAAAAATAAAACCCAGCCCCCCTCTCCCTTTTTGGGAAACAGGGGGGCTTTCCTCCGCCGTTTTGCCCCGGCCCATTTGTAAAAAAGGAGACCTTTATTATGGTACACGCTGTTATTTTTGATTTGGACGGCACCTTGCTCAACACGGTAAACTCTATGGCAGAAGCCGGAAATATTATGCTGGCACACCTTGGCCTTCCCCCGCAGCCTGCCGCCAGCTACCGTTACTTTGCCGGCAACGGCTCCCGGGTTTTGGTGCAGCGGGCCCTGGCCGCAGCCAACGCCTCCCCTACCCAGAGTATAGAGCAGGCCCACCAACTGTACATAGCATCCTTTGCCCGCACCTGCACCCACCAGGTGGCCCCCTACCCCGGCGTCCTACCCCTTTTAAATCAGCTTCAGCGCCTTGGTATTCAAACGGCTGTCCTCTCCAATAAGCCCCACCAGCAAACCCTGGATGTTGTTGCCCGCTTTTTCCCCCAAGGCCTGTTTCAAACAATTCGCGGCCAGGTTGAAGGCGTTCCCTTAAAGCCCAACCCCCAAGCGGTGTACACTATTTTAGAAAGCCTGGCCGCCCACCCCAGCCACTGCCTTTATGTTGGGGACACCGGCGTGGATATGCAAACGGGCCAAAACGCCGGCCTTGCCACCGTTGGGGTAGAATGGGGCTTCCGCGGCCGCAAAGAACTGGAGCAGTTTCACGCCAGCCACATTATCAAAGAACCCCGGGAGCTTCTCAAACTTCTGTAAAAAAGGGGGGCCGCTTCACGGCCTCCCTTTTTCTTTTATCCTATGCTTTTAGCGGCCAACATACTTCCAAAATAAACCCCCCCAGGCCAAAGGCCTGGGGGGTTGCGCGCGTTATTGTGCTGTTGTAAAAATTGTTTAAATTATTGCAGCAGCTGGAGCACGCTCTGTGGCTGCTGGTTAGCCTGGGCAAGCATTGCCTGTGCAGACTGGGTCAGAACGTTCATCTTGGTGTATTCCATCATCTGTTTTGCCATATCTGTGTCGCGGATACGGCTGTTAGCAGCTGTCATGTTTTCGGCAGCTACATCCAGGTTGTTGATGGTGTGTTCCAGACGGTTCTGCAATGCGCCCAATTTAGCGCGAACGTCGGAAACCAGGTTGATTGCGCCCTTGTTGGTGCCGCCTTCAGCCAAGTCGCCGCGCAGGGCAGACAGCATAGCTTTTGCGTCTGTCTGGGTGCCTACAGAAATAGTACCAATACCCAAAGAAGTAGCGTCCATTGCAGCGATGGAAACTGTCATCTGGTTGAAGGATGCGCCAGTATCGCCGATTTGGAGAATCAGGCCGCCTGCTGCAGCTGTTGG
>CAJTSZ010000063.1:0-11837 GCA_910578755.1 uncultured Oscillospiraceae bacterium
CAATATGTATGCATTGCAGAAGGTGGAATTTTGGTACCCCTATTTTAGCCTTGCAAACCAAAAGGCCTTTGAAAAAAAGGCCTGGGAGTACTTTAGCGCCAAGGACAGCACCATTACCAAAAAGGAAATAAAAACAGCGGTGCAGAAGGCTTACAGTAGCCACCGCAGCCAAATGGCAGATAATAAGCGGGAGGGCCTGCGGGCTATCCAACAGGCCCGTGCCGCCGGCCAAAAAATAGTTGTGTTGGCCGGCCGCCCCTACCATATTGACCCGGAAATTAACCACGGCATCAACAGCCTTATCACTTCCCTGGGGCTGGCAGTGATTTCCGAGGACTGTGTGGCCGATTTGGTGGAGCCAGTAAAGGTAAACGTGCTGAACCAGTGGACCTACCATTCCCGCCTGTACAACAGCGCCAAATACGTCACAAACAACAAGGACATGGAGCTGGTGCAGCTGGTTTCCTTTGGCTGCGGCATAGACGCCATTACAACGGACGAAGTGGGCAGTATTCTGGCCCAGGGGGGCAAGCTGTATACTCAGCTTAAAATTGACGAAATTAACAACCTGGGCGCGGTAAAAATAAGAATCCGCAGCCTGATGGGCGCAATGAAAGAACGGGAAATGGAACAATAGGGAACGAGGGATAGAAATATGAACCAACCGCAAAAGAAAGCGGTTTTTACCAAAGAAATGAAGAAAACCCACACCATACTGGTGCCAACCATGCTGCCAATCCACTTTAAAATATTGGGGGATGTGCTGCAAACCTACGGCTACAAGGTGCAGGTGCTCACCAATACGGGCCACCAGGTTATAAACGAGGGGCTTAAAAATGTCCATAACGATACCTGCTACCCGGCCCAGCTGGTCATTGGCCAAATGATAGACGCATTGCAGCATACCAGCCTGCCCTTGGATAAGGTGGCCCTGCTTATTACCCAAACCGGGGGCGGCTGCCGCGCCTCCAACTATTTGTATTTGCTGCGCAAGGCTTTGGATAAGGGCGGCTACAGCCAAATACCGGTAATTTCCGCCAGCTTTATGAAAGGGGAGCAAAGCCCCGGTTTTTCTCTCCCAAAGGCTATGATTTTACAAGCCCTTTACGGCGTAATGTGCGGGGATTTAATTATGCACCTCCACAACCAGTGCCGGCCCTACGAGGTTACCCCCGGCGCTTCCCAGCAGGCAGTGGACGACAGCGTGGAAATGACAGAGCAGCTTTTCCTCCACAAAAAGCTGCTGAGCTGGAAGGTAATCTCCCAGCTTATGAAAAACATTATCTACCGCTTTTCCCAGGTGCAGCGCAGGAATGAAGAAAAAATTAAGGTGGGCATTGTAGGGGAAATTTATGTAAAATATTCCCCTTTGGGCAACAACAACCTGGAGGAGTTCCTTCTTTCCGAGGGCTGTGAAATCGTCTGCCCCGGCTTAATGGATTTTCTCCTTTACTGCTTCACCAATGTGGAGTACGACTGCCAGCTTTACGGCATGGGTAAAGCGAAGGCGGCGGTAATAAAAAAAGTAAACCAGTTCCTCTACCGCAAAAAACGGCAGATGATCAGCCTAATTCAGGAAAACAGCGCCTTCAGCGCCCCTTGCCCCTTTGAAGCTACTATCCAATCTGCCCAGGGCTACATTGGCTGCGGCGTAAAAATGGGGGAGGGCTGGCTCCTTACAGCGGAAATGGTGGAGCTGATTCAGCACTACCATGTAAACAATATTGTTTGTACCCAGCCCTTTGGCTGCCTGCCAAACCACATTGCAGGCAAGGGCGTTATGCGCCTGATTAAAGAGAAAAACCCCCAGGCCAATATTGTCGCTGTGGACTATGACTCCGGCGCATCCGCCGTAAACCAGCAAAACCGCATTAAGCTGATGTTGGCCAATGCCCGTATGGAGCTGGAGCAGCAAAAGGCCGCCCCAGCTTCCCAAGGGGAAGGGCAGCGGGAACTGGCCGGTGTAAAATAGCGGAACTTAAAAAATCTCCCAATTCAGATAAATATTACTTGCAATTATGCAAATTCCAGTTTAGCACAACAGAGGTGAACCGCGAAAAATGATATGGCTGAACCCAAATGATTATAAAAGCCAAGAATATGTGGAATTAAGGTTAAACGCGCCAAAAACTGAAAAAATATGTCTGGAATTTAACCCTCTTAAAATATCCTGTGACCCTGATTGGAATCCCACATGGGAAGAGTGGCACTGCTATGCTTCTCCCTTAAGAATCTATAAACAAGATTATGAACTTCTGCTTGGTTACTTCAACAAAATATATCCCATCAAAGATGCGTTTAATGGAACATTAGAACCGGCTTTTGACGTGTGTTTTTATAATTGGATAGGAAAAAGTGATTGGCTCAGGCTCATGGATGAAATAGAGAAGGATTTACACTGCGTTAATAACGGTAAAAAAGTATTACTTACAGATTTTCTTGCATGGGTAAAAAAGGTGCTTAAACATACGTCTATTATTGTAGTTGAGGGTAATTTATAAATATTTATCTGTTTTAAGCTTAGGGGCTTGTGCATATTCACTTTTTGAAGAAACGGCAGGTATTTATGAACTATTTTCTTTCTTTTGTAGCATACAGCTTTTTGGGTTGGTGCTGTGAAACCACTTATTGCTCCATTGGGGCGGGCCATTTTATCAACAGGGGCTTTTTAAGCGGGCCGGTGTGCCCGGTGTACGGCTTTGGGGCCATGGCGGTTATTCTGCTGCTGGAGCCAGTGAAAAACAGCGCCGCCCTGGTGTTCCTTTTGGGTATGGCGGTGGCCAGTGTTTTAGAATATATCACTGGTTGGCTGTTGGAAACCCTGTTCCACACCAAATGGTGGGATTATTCCACCTATCGCTTTAACATACACGGCAGGGTGTGTCTGCGTAACTCCCTAATGTTTGGCGGCCTTGCCATTGTGGCGGTGCAAATCCTAAACCCCTGGGTGCAAAAACAAATTGCCCTCATTCCCTTTTGGTGGCGCCTGGGCCTTGTTGGGGCCATTGGCCTGTACTTTGCAGCGGATACAGCCATTACCGTGCAAACTATCCTGGAACTCAACGGCCGCTTGGAACAGATGCAAAACCTGGTGTTGGAAATGAAAGCCCGGCAGCAGGAGCACCGCCAGGCCCTGGAAGCCCGCTTGCAGGAACGCCTGCGCCAGCTGGCCCAAAGCAGCAAGCTGCGCCACCGCCGCCTTTTGCAGGCTTTCCCCAATATGCGTTCTTCCCGCTACCAGGCCGCTTTGGAAAAATTAAAGGAAGAGCTGGCGGAAAAACGCCGCAGCCGCTAACGCCCTTTTTAGTTGTTCAGTACCTTGTGCCACAGGCAGAAGGCTGCTATATTACAGTGTTTAACAAAGGAGGAAACAGCAAATGAAAGTTTTTATCAGCAGTGATATTGAAGGGACCACGGGCATTAACCATTGGGATGAAACCCGCCACGGCAACCCGGATATTACTTATTTTATGAAGCAAATGACCCGTGAGGTTAACGCGGTGTGCCAGGGGGCCATAGCCGCCGGCGCCGAAAGCATTTTGGTTAAGGACGGCCACGCCACCGGCCGCAACCTGCTCCCCGAGGGCCTTCCCGAGGAAGTAAAGCTGCTCCGCGGTTGGACCGGGGACCCCTACTCCATGATGGGCGGCATCAATACCCAGGACTTTGACGCTGTTATGTTCACCGGCTACCATTCCTGGACAAACAACGGCGGCAACCCCCTCTCCCACAGCAAAAACACGAAGCATATGGGTATTATAATCAACGGCGTTGTGGCCAGCGAATTTATGATTAACTCCTACACCGCTGGTATGTTAGGCATCCCTGTATGCTTTTTAAGCGGCGATAAGGCTATGTGCCAGTATGCCGAAAGCTTTATCCCAGGCTTAAAAACCGTAGCTGTAAACGAAGGCATTGGCGGGGCTACCATTTCCATCCATCCGGATTTGGCGGTGCGCCGCCTGAAGGAAACAGCCCAGGCCGCCTTAAGCGGGGACTATAAAAGCTGCCGTGTGCCCATGCCCAAGGAGTTTGAGGTAATAATCCGTTACAAGGAGCACACCCTGGCCTATACAAAAAGCTTTTTCCCCAACGCTGCTTTGGTAAACGATACCGATGTGCGGCTGGTTACAAAAGATTATTTTGATGTACTGCGGCTAATTCAATTTGGATTTTAAAAGGGGCGCTTTAACTTAAGATAGCCAATAGTATGTAGACACAAAAAATAATGGAGCAGCCAGTTCAATGCAGTATTGAACTGGCGCTTTTTCTGTTCCAACAGGGGAACATACCCCAGCGCCGCCACGCATACATTTTACCAAAAGTAAAATGATGCCCTGGGCATATTTTTGTTACCAGGGCAATAGGAGTGCTGATATGACAATTCCCTTTTCCCCGCCGGATATTACCCTCCTGGAACAACAGGGCCTTTTGGAGGTTCTAAACTCCGGCTGGCTTACCACAGGGCCCAAAACAAAGGAACTGGAACAAAAAATAACCCAATGGTGCCGCAGTGCGGGCACCGTCTGCCTTAACAGCGGCACTGCTGCCTTAGAGCTTTCCCTGCGGCTGCTGGGCGTTGGCCCCGGGGATGAGGTCATTACCACCCCCTACACCTATACAGCAACGGCAAGCGCCGTCTGCCACACCGGGGCCCAGCTTGTTTTGGCCGATACTGCCCCCGGCAGCTACGAAATGGATTGGCAGCAGGCGGCCGCTAAAATAAGCCGCCGCACCAAAGCCATTATTGTTGTGGATATAGGCGGGGTGCCCTGCCATTACAGCCAGTGGCTGGCCCTGGCGGAGGAAAAACAGAAACTATTTTTCCCCAGTACTGCCCTTCAGTCATACTTGGGTCGGGTTGCCATTGTTGCCGACGCCGCCCACTCCTTTGGCAGCCAGTACCAGGGAGCCGCCAGCGGCGCTATAGCGGATTTCACAGCCTTTTCCTTCCATGCGGTAAAAAACCTCACCACTGGGGAAGGGGGCGCCCTCACCTGGCGCAGGGGCCTGCCTGCCCAGCAGCTGTACCGCCAAGGGCAAATCCTTTCCCTTCATGGGCAAACAAAGGACGCCCTGGCTAAAACAAGGGCGGGCAGCTGGGAATACGATATCCTCACCCCCGGCTGGAAATGGAATATGACCGACCTGGCCGCGGCCCTGGGCCTTGCCCAGTTGGAACGCTACCCAAATATGCTTGCCAGCCGCCGCCGCTGCCTGGGGGTATATCGCAGTATCCTCCAGGGCCTGCCGGTAACAATGCTGGAGCATCCAACGGGGGAAACGGCCTCTAATTGCCACCTAAACATGGTACGCATTTTGGGCTGCGGCCCGGCCCAGCGCAATGAGGTTATCCAGTATATGGCGGAAAAGGGCGTGGCTGCCAATGTTCATTATAAGCCTCTGCCCCTCTTAACTGCCTACCGGAATATGGGTTTTTCACCTAAGGGTTTTCCCAACGCCTGCCGCCAGTATGAAAACGAAGTAACCCTGCCCCTTTTCTCCTCTATGACGCAGGAGCAGGCGCAGTACGCGGCGGAGGTTTTCTGCCAAGCGGTGGGGGAGGTTGCCGCCCTCCACTAAAGAGCCCCAAACCTTGCAGCGGTATTCCCACAGTGCAGTCATAGGCGCAGGCTCTAACCGTTAGAGCCGCAAATTCAGCAATGCCCTGCGCAGGCAGGGCTACTAAGCGGGCAGCCCGACCTTACCTTTGGGAGGGCTTAGCCTCACGCAGGAGCGTGTTCCTTATAAACTATGGCCCTCCAAAATGAAAACACTCCCAAAGTGTGGCTAACCGCTGCTTAAACCCTTTAGGGCCCAGGGGCTTGGGGCCGAAAGCCCAAAAATCTTCCGCATCTTTGTAAAAGCTGCCAAAAACAGCAGCAGGGAGTTATTAAAAATCAATGAAAATGGGAGAAAAAAAGAAAAAACACAAACTGTAAAGGAAAAACCTTGACACCTGCGTGGCCCTTGTGTATAATAAGCAAGGTAAATGATGTAAAGGAAAAACCTTTACATTTCCACTTGCCGGCTCAGGGCACGCCAGGGAAAGGGTGGACACAGTGGCAAAAGATTTAAAAATTTCCGTTTTGCTTGACTTTTACGGCCAGATGCTTACAGAAAAGCAAAGGGAAGTTGTAGAACTTTACTACAATGAGGACCTTTCTTTAGGTGAAATTGCTCAAAATTGCCAAATTACCCGCCAGGGCGTCCGGGACAGCATTAAACGTGCAGAGGGAACTCTGCTCCAATTTGAGGAACGGCTGGGCCTTGCCCAACGCTTCCGCCTGCTGCAAGAGGGGCTGGAACAAATAGAAGCCTGCGCCAACGCCATTAACTTTGAAGCGGAGCGCTACCCCAGTATGGGCAGGGCAATTATGGATAAGGCGGATAAAATTGTAGAAATCACCAACCGTTTATATGAATAAACCAGTGAAAGGAATGAAACAATGGCGTTTGAAGGACTTTCGGATAAACTGAACCTTGCGTTTAAAAAGCTGAAATCCAAAGGCAAACTAAGCGAAAGCGATGTAAAAGAAGGGATGCGCGAAGTGCGCATGGCCCTTTTGGAAGCAGACGTTAACTATAAGGTTGCCAAAGATTTTATCCAAAGGGTAACGGAAAAGGCTGTTGGTTCCGAAGTGCTGGAAAGCCTCACCCCGGTGCAGCATGTAATTAAAATTGTCCGGGATGAAATGACAGAGCTTATGGGCTCTACCAACGCCAGAATACAGTTTTCCCCCAAAATCCCCACAATTATTATGATGTGCGGCTTACAGGGTTCCGGTAAAACAACCCATTCTGCAAAGCTTGCTAAAATGTTCCGCCGGGAAGGGCGGCGCCCCTTGCTGGTAGCCTGCGATATTTACCGTCCCGCAGCTATTGACCAGCTGAAGGTGGTGGGGAAACAGGTGGATACCCCTGTTTTTGAAATGGGGCAGCAAAACCCGGTGACCATTGCCAAAGAAGCCATTAAATATGCCAAGGATTATGGCCACGATATTGTTATTTTGGATACCGCCGGCCGCCTGCATATTGACCAAGAGCTGATGGAGGAGCTCTCCGAAATAAAAACCCAGGTGCAGCCCAATGAAATCCTTTTGGTTATCGACTCTATGACAGGCCAGGACGCTGTAAATGTGGCCGAAACCTTTCATAATACCCTGGGGATAGACGGCGTTATTTTAACAAAGCTGGACGGAGACACCCGCGGCGGCGCGGCGCTTTCCGTGCGGGCCGTTACCGGTAAGCCCATTAAGTTTGTGGGTATGGGTGAAAAGCTGGATGATTTGGAAGTGTTCCACCCGGACCGCATGGCTTCCCGTATTTTGGGTATGGGCGATGTGCTCACCTTAATTGAAAAAGCCCAAGATGATATAGACGAAGAAAAAACCCTGGAAATGGCGGAAAAAATCCGCAGCAATTCCTTTGATATGAACGATTTGCTGGAGCAAATGAAGCAAATACGGGGCATGGGCCCCTTAGGGCAAATCCTTTCCATGATACCAGGTGTGGCCGGAAAAATAGACGATGAAACCGCCCAGGCCGGAGAAAAAGAAATTATGTATATGGAGGCCATTATTAACTCCATGACAAAAGCGGAACGGGCCAATCCGGATATTATCAACCCTTCCCGCAAACGGCGCATAGCTGCTGGCAGCGGTACCGATGTTTCCCAGGTAAACCGCCTGCTCAAGCAGCACCGCCAAATGAAGGAAATGATGAAGCAAATGAGCAACCTAGGTAAAAAGAACGGCAAAAAGCGCCGCAGAATGCCTTTTATACCGGGAATGATGAACCGCTAAGCATTGTTATCCAGCCGCAGGGCGGCTTAGATATATTATTTAAAAATTCAGGAGGTGACAGAAATGGCTGTTAAAATCAGACTGCGCAGAATGGGCGCTAAAAAAGCACCTTTTTACCGCATTGTAGTTGCAGATTCCCGCTATCCACGTAACGGCAGATTTATTGAGGAAGTTGGTTACTACGACCCAACCAAAGAGCCAGCAGTTGTAAAACTGGACGCTGAAAAAGCCAAAAAGTGGATTGCTACCGGCGCACAACCTACAGACACTGTTAGAGCTTTGCTGAAAGCCAACAACGTCCTGTAAGGAATGGCCTTAGAGGAGGTAGTAACATGCAAGAGCTGATTATTGCTATTGTAAAAGGCTTGGTGGATGATAAGGAAGCAGTAGAAGTTACTGTGGACCTGCCAAAAGAGGATGGTACCGTTGTGTACCACTTACATGTTGCCCAAGGCGATATGGGCCGCGTTATTGGCAAACAGGGCAGAATTGCGAAAGCAATCCGCACCATTGTGCGCTCTGCCGCCGGTAAAGTGGAACAAAAAGTGGCAGTGGAAATCGACTAACAACCCTTTTCTTGGCAAATCAGGTAAGCACCCTTGTTTCTCAGGGGTAAAACGCAGGCATAATATGCAAATGATGTATCGGGAAAGCGTATGCTTTCCCTTTATCACTTTATAGGGCTTTTTGTTCCTTTGGTAAAAAGGCGTTCCATGGGAAGCAAAAAACGGAAAAAACAAAGAAAAATCACACAACAGGCGCTGCTTTCATATTTTAGTAGTGGCAGCAAAAAGGCAGCAGCGCTGCAGCCATATTTTGCCCTTCCTGGCTGGGGCGGGCAAGGGCAAAGCGAAACTTTGCATAAGGCGGGAAAGGAGAACAGCCCGTACCCGCCAGCATATCAGGTTTTTATTGTGGAACAATAAACAACAAAACAAAAGGGAGGGCAAAAGGGTGCTAAAACCGTATTTGGATACAGGCAAAATTGTAAATACCCACGGTATAAAAGGCGAGGTTAAGCTGGAACCATGGTGCAACGATGCAGAAATGTTCCAAAATATTACATACCTTTACCTGGACAGCCGAGGCGAAACCACCCTGAAAATAGAACGGGCCAGAATGCAGAAAAACATGGTTATTCTAAAGTTCAAAGGCATTGATACCATGAACGACGCGGAAAAGCTGAAAAATAAAGTGGTGTACGCAAACCGTCAGGATATCCCCATGGAAGAAGGGGAATATTTTATTCAGGACCTTATTGGCATCCAGGTGCTGGACGCAGACAGCGGCCGCCTGTACGGCACCTTGTGCAACGTCAGCCAAACAGGCGCCAACGATGTGTACCACGTGCGTTTTTCCAATGGGAAAGAACAGCTCATACCGGCAATCCCCCAGGTGGTGCTGGAAATTAACCCCCAGGAAGAAAAAATGCTGATCCACCCGCTGGAGGGGCTGTTTGAAAATGATGAGATTTGATATTGCCACCCTGTTTGTGGAAATGTGTGAAAGAGTGCTGGACGAAAGCATTATCGGCCGCGCCCGCCGCGCCGGCAAGCTGGAAGTTCACTGCCACAATATCCGGGATTATACACAGGACAAGCATAAACGGGTGGACGACACACCCTACGGCGGCGGCAAGGGTATGCTGATGCAGGCGGAGCCTATTTATCAGTGTTACCAGGCCGTGTGCCAGCAGCTGCCCCAAAAGCCCCGTGTCATCTACCTTTCCCCAAAAGGTTCTGTTTTAAACCAGGAAAAGGTGAAGAAGCTGAAAGAATACTCCAACCTGTTTTTGCTCTGCGGCCACTACGAAGGAGTGGACCAGCGGGTTCTGGATGAAATTGTGGATGAGGAAATTTCCATTGGGGATTATGTTCTTACCGGCGGGGAGCTGGGCGCCCTTGTGCTGGTGGACGCTGTGGGCCGTTTGTGTGACGGCGTCCTTGCCGACGAAATTTGTTTTCAGGAAGAAAGCCATTATAATGGATTATTGGAGTACCCCCAGTATACTCGTCCTCCAGTGTGGCATAATATGGAAGTACCGGAGATCCTCCTCAGCGGCCATCATGCAAACATAGAGCAATGGCGCAGGGAACAATCCCTGCTGGTAACAAAGCAACGCCGGCCAGAGCTGCTGGATCAGGTGGAATTGACCAAAAAGGAACAGGCCTTTTTAGCGGCTGCCCAAAAGGAAAAGTAGGAGAAACTGTGTATAAATACTGATGATGTTGAAAACTTTATGGCAAAACATACAAAGCATATGTCGCTTTTTTAGATGGGTTTTAGAATTTTAGAAAAAAATAGAGTAGTTTCCTAAGTTTGCGATAAATTTCGTTGACGTAAAATATAGATATGATATAATAACCATGTTATTATATTGTCCACTGTGGTGGCCCACAGTGTGAAGTTTGTCGCTTATATTACTATATTTGTTAAGGGAGTTTATGTTATGTGTGTTAAAGAAGTTGTTGTTCAGAACCAAGTAGGCCTGCATGCGCGTCCAGCAACATTTTTCATCCAAAAAGCAAACGAGTATAAATCTTCTATTTGGGTAGAAAAAGAAGAACGCAGAGTAAATGCAAAAAGCCTTTTGGGCGTTTTGTCCCTGGGTATTGTTGGCGGCACAACCATCCGCATTATTGCCGATGGCGCTGACGAAGAGCAGGCTGTGGAAGGCTTGATTCGCTTGGTAGAATCCGGCTTTGCAGAATAAGGCTATAAAGCACAAAGCGTCGCCGTGGGCGGCGCTTTTTTCGTGCAAACTTGCGGGCGCTTTTTGTGGGGCTTGCAGCCCCTAAAGGAGCACAAGCTGCCTTACAGCGGGTACCCGCTGTAAGGTTTGGGCATAGGCAAAGGAGGAAAATAGTGAAAATTTCAATTATGGGCTACAGTGGCAGCGGCAAATCCACTTTGGCCCAGTTTTTGGGAAAACAATACGGCATACCAGTGCTGCATCTGGACACGGTAAATTTTTCTTCCGGCTGGCAGGAAAGGGACAGGGCCCAGGCAGTGCAGTTAGTGCAGGATTTTATGAACCAAAATAATTCCTGGGTTATAGATGGCAACTACTCCGCCTTTTTGCAGCAGGAAAGGCTGTGCCAGTCGGAGCAAATTATTTTTATGGCCTTCAATCGCTTCAACTGCCTGTGGCGGGCTTTTCAGCGGTACCGGCAGTACCAGGGCCGCACCCGGGAAAGCATGGCCCCAGGGTGCAATGAAAAGCTGGACAGGGAATTTGTTGCATGGATTTTATTGGAAGGACGGAAAAAATCCCGGCGGCAAGGGTACAAAAAAGCGTTGCAGCCCCACATGCAAAAAGTTATAATTATTAAAAACCAGCGCCAGCTGGAGGGATATATGGCGGGGAACAGGGGAAAATTACCCCAGCGGCAGAAGGGCCCTGAAAGGCCCTAAGGTTTTACAAGTTTGCCGCAGGCAAAGTAAAGGGCAGGTGATTGCAATGGATAACCCGCGTTTGGGCTATTTAAACGATAAAGTAAAAAAGCTCCCCATGCAGCCAGGCATCTATATTATGAAGGATAAAAAAGGGGAAATTATCTATGTTGGCAAGGCAAAATCCTTAAAAAACAGGGTGAGCAGCTACTTCCGCAGTGTGGACAAGCACCTGCCAAAGGTGTACAAAATGGTGGAAAATGTTTACGATTTTGAGTACATTGTTACCCGCAGCGAGTTTGAAGCCCTTATTTTGGAGTGCAGCTTTATTAAACAGCATAGCCCCAAGTATAATATTTTGCTTAAGGACGACAAAGGCTACCATTACATTAAAATTACCCCAGGGGAGTACGGCCGTATTTTGCCCACCCACCAGCAGCTGAGGGATGGCGCCAGGTACATTGGGCCCTATATCTCCAGCTACGTTACCAGCCAAACAGTGGACGAGGTGAACAAAGCCTTTATGCTGCCCACCTGTAACCGCAGGTTCCCCCAGGATATTGGCAAGCAGCGGCCCTGCTTAAATTTTCACATCAAACAGTGTATGGCCCCCTGCACAGGGAAAATTTCCCCAACAGA